>JBKPDO010000286.1:0-11888 GCA_046727955.1 bacterium
GCTCTGTTCCGCGCCGAGGCCGAGAGCATCCGCCGCCTGGCCCGCCTCGAGGCGGTCGAGGCCGGCGCGGGGGCGGCCGGCGCGGGGGCGGCCGGCGCGGCTCCTGGGCCAGCGGCGAAGCTGCTCGCCGCCGGGGCGGAGCTGTACCTGCCCCTGGCCGGCCTGCTCGACCTGGACGAGGAGCGCTCGCGCCTGGAGCGTGAGCGCGCCGGCCTCGAGCAGGAACGCCGCCGCGCAGAGGCTAAGCTCGCCAACCGCGACTTCACGGAGAAGGCCCCCGCCGTGGTGGTGGACCGGGCCCGGTCGCGGCTCGCCGAGGTCGAGGCCGCCCTCGTCAAGGTCGCCGAGCAACTGGAGCAGCTCACGGCGAGCACAGGGGGTTAGGGCCATGCGACGCCCGGCGGTCCCCGAAAAGCCGTCCCTCGAGGGCCTGGAGGCGAAATGGCAGGCCCGCTGGGAGGCCGATGGGACCTACCGGTTCGACCCGGCCAGCCCGCGCGAGCGGGTCTTCTCGATCGACACGCCGCCGCTGACCACCAGCGGCACGCTGCACGTCGGCCACGTGCTCTCCTACACCCACACCGACCTGGTCGCCCGCTTCCAGCGCATGCGCGGCAAGGCCGTGTTCTACCCGCCCGGCTGGGACGACAACGGCCTGCCCACCGAGCGCCGCGTGGAGGGCCATTTCCGCGTGCGCTGCGACCCGTCGCTCCCGTACGCCCCCCCGGCGAGTCCGGCACAGGCGCTCTTGGGGGGCCGCCGGAGGGGTCCGGGGAACCCCGAGGGCCGGAGGAGCCCGGGGAACCCCGAGGGCGTGCCCCGGTGGGTCGGGTCCCGGTGGAACGAGGGGAGTGAGCTCCCCCCACGTGGATCACCCGAGCAGCTGCCGGTCTCGCGGCGGCGCTTCTTGGCCCTGTGCGAGCAGCTCATCGCGGAGGACGAGCGCGCTTTCGAGGCGCTGTGGCGCCGGCTCGGCCTTTCGGTCGAGTGGCCGCGCGCGTACACCACCATCGGCGAGCGCGCCCGCCTGGTCTCGCAGCGCTCATTCCTGCGCCTGCTCGCCCGCGGTGAGGCGTACCAGGCGGAGGCGCCGACCCTGTGGGACGTCACCTTTCGCACCGCCGTCGCCCAGGCCGAGCTGGTCGAGCGGGAGATTCCAGGCGCCGCCTACCGCCTGCGCTTCACCGTGGCGCGCGGCGACGGGGCCGGGACCGCCCGGGGTGAGGCCGCCCGCGGTGAGGCCGCCCGCGGTGAGGCCGTGGTGGAGACCACCCGGCCGGAGCTGCTGCCGGCCTGCGTGGCGCTGGTCGCGCACCCGGACGACCAGCGCTACCGCGACCTGGTCGGCGCGCGGGCGCGCACGCCGCTGTTCGGTGTCGAGGTCCCGGTGCTCGCGCACCGTCTTGCCAGGCCCGACAAGGGCACCGGCATCGCCATGATCTGCACCTTCGGCGACGCCACCGACGTGACCTGGTGGCGCGAGCTGCGCCTGGAGGTCCGCTCGATCGTCACCCGCGACGGCCGCCTGCGGGCCGACCCGCCGCCCGGCGTGCGGGCGGGGCCAGCCTGGAGGGCGCTCGCCGGCCTGGACGTGACCGAGGCGCGGCAGCGTATCGCCGAGCTGCTCGTCGCCTCGGGGGACCTGGTCGAGCCCGTGCGACCCATCCGTCACCCGGTCGCCTTCTACGAGCGGGGCGAGCGGCCGCTGGAGATCGTCACCAGCCGGCAGTGGTTCATCCGCCTGCTGGCCCACCGGCAGCGCCTGCTCGAGCTGGGCCGGCAGCTCGACTGGCACCCGCCGTTCATGCGGCGGCGCTACGAGGACTGGGTCGAGGGCCTGGCCGGCGACTGGCTGGTCAGCCGGCAGCGCTTCTTCGGCGTGCCGATCCCGCTGTGGTACCCGGTGGCCGCCGGCGGCACCGTCGACCACGCCCGCCCGATCGCGCCACCCGAGGGCAGGCTGCCGGTCGACCCCGCCAGTGACGTGCCCGACGGCTACGACCCGGCCAGCCGCGGGCGCCCCGGCGGCTTCGTGGCCGACCCGGACGTGATGGACACCTGGGCGACCTCCTCGCTGACGCCGCAGATCGCCGGCGGCGAGGGCGAGGACCCTGAGCTGTTCGGGCGCGTGTTCCCCATGGACCTGCGGCCGCAGGGCCCAGAGATCATCCGCACCTGGCTCTTCTACACGCTCCTGCGCAGCTACCTGGAGCACGGCACGCTGCCGTGGTCGGACGCGGCCATCTCCGGCTGGGTGCTCGATCCCGACCGCAGGAAGATGTCGAAGTCGGTCGGCAACGTGGTCACGCCCACCGCACCGCTCGAGCGCTACGGGGCCGACGCGGTCCGCTACTGGGCGGCCGGCGGGCGCCTCGGCGCGGACACGTCCTTCGACGAGGAGCGGGTCCGCGTGGGCAGGCGGCTCGCCATCAAGGTCCTGAACGCGAGCCGCTTCGTGCTGTCGGCTGGTTCCATTATCGGGCACTTCGACGGGATCCCTGCGGCGGTGACCGAGCCGCTGGACCGGTCGATGCTCGCGCAGCTGGACCAGGTGGTGGCCGAGGCGACGGCCGCGCTGGATGACTATGACCACACTGCTGCGCTCGAGCGCACCGAGGCGTTCTTCTGGCGGTTCTGCGACGACTACCTGGAGCTGGTGAAGGACCGAGTCTACCGGGCGCGCGGCGAGGCCGCCCGCGCCTCGGCCGAGGCCGCGCTCGAGTTCGCGCTGTCCACGCTGCTGCGGCTGCTCGCGCCCTTCCTGCCGTACGTGACCGAGGAGGTCTGGTCCTGGTGGCGGGACGGCTCCGTCCACCTCGCCCGCTGGCCGCAGCGCCTGAGCGAGCCTGGCGAGCTCGGCGACCAGCGGGTGCTCGAGGTCGCCGGCCAGGTGCTGAGCGCCGTGCGCCGCGCCAAGACGCTGGCCAGGCGCTCGATGCGGAGCCCGGTGGCGCGCGTCACGGTGCGTGACGCTCCAGAGCGCCTGGCCGCGCTCGCCCTCGCCGAGGCCGACCTCCGGGCGGCGGGAGCGATCGCCGTCCTGGCGCCCTCGCCCGCCGCCGCCTTCGACGTCGAGGTCGAGCTGGCCCCGGTGCCGCCCGCCGGGTCGCGCGACTCGTGAGGCGCCCGCTCCGCGGGACCGGGGCCGCCCGTTCACTACAATCGGCGGGCGAGCCACGTCACAGCCGAGGAGACCGAGAGCCGATGCAGTACCGCGAGGCCGTCCGGGCGCTCTACGCGCGCATGCCGAGCCGCATCGGGCCCACCCTGGAGCGGATCGAGCACCTGGTCGATCTGCTCGACCATCCGGAGCGGACCGCGCCCGCGATCCACCTCACCGGCACCAACGGCAAGACCACCAGCGCCCGCATGGCCACCACCCTGCTGGCCGCGTTCGGTGTCGGCGCCGGCCGCTACACCAGCCCGCACCTGCAGGACGTGCGCGAGCGGATCGCGCTGCCGGCACGGGTCATCTCCGAGGACGAGTTCGCCGAGATCTGGGCCTACCTGGAGCCGTTCCTGGCCGAGGTCGACTGGGCGCACGACGAGCCGGTCACCTTCCACGAGGCGCTGACCGCCATGGCCTTCACCTGGTTCGCCGAGGTCCCGGTGGACGCGCAGGTGATCGAGGTCGGCATGGGCGGCTCCTGGGATGCCACCAACGTGGTCGACGGCCAGGTGGCGGTCGTCAACCGGGTCGCGCTCGACCATCCCGAGCTGGGCGACACCGTGGCCGCGGTGGCGCGCGAGAAGGCCGGGATCATCAAGGGGGGCGCAATCGTGGTGAGCCAGGAGCAGGAGCCCGAGGCGCTGGCGGTGCTGCGCGAGCGCGTCGAGCGGAAGGGGGCGCGCCTGCTGCTCGCCGGGGTCGACTTCGAGGTGGAGCGGCGTCGCCTGGCCCACGGCGGGCAGCTCGTGGACCTGCGCACGCCGGCCGGCCGGGTCGAGGACGTGCTGGTTCCCCTGCACGGCCGTTACCAGGCCGATAACGCGGCCAGCGCGCTCACCGCGGTGGAGGCGTTCCTGGGCGGCCGGCCACTGGACGCCGACACCGTCAGGGCGAGCTTCGCGGACGTCACCTCGCCGGGCCGGCTCGAGGTGGTCGGGCACGAGCCGCTGGTGCTGCTCGACGGCGCCCACAACCCCGACGGCGCGCGCATGCTGGCCGCTGCGCTGCTGGAGGAGTTCGTGGTCGACCGGCGCACCCTGGTGGTGGCCTGCCTGGCCGACAAGGACCTGCGCGGCATCCTGCGCGGGCTGGCTCCGGCTATCGGCCGCCTGATCGTCACCACCAATTCGAGCCCACGCGCGGCACCCGCCGAGCGGCTCAGCAAGGAGGCCGAGGCGCTCGGCCTGGTCGCCGAGGTGGAGCCCGACGTCGCCAGCGCGCTGCGGCGCGCCATCGACGAGGCGGGCGAGTCCGAGGCGGTCGTGGTGACCGGCTCCCTCTACACGGTTGGGGAGGCCCGGGAGCTGCTGATGGGCTCCGGTCCGGCCTAATTTCACCGAATCTTTGTCCACAGCCCGTGCAGCCTCGGCCCCTTCCCGCTGCGTGGCCGGTATGATCGCCACCAACACCGAATTTCAATGCTTGCTCTCGCTTGGAGGTAGGTCCGTTGGCCGTGGAACGTACCCTCGTCCTGTGCAAACCCGACGCGGTCGCGCGCGGCCTTGTGGGTGAGGTCATCGGGCGGCTCGAGCGCAAAGGCCTGCGGCTGGTCGCGATGGACCTCCGCACGCTGGACGAGTCGGTCGCCAAGGCCCATTACGGGGAGCACGAGGGCAAACCGTTCTTCGACGAGCTGGTGTCGTTCATTACCAGCGGCCCGCTGGTGGCGATCTGCGTCGAGGGATCCGATGCGGTGACCGCCGTCCGGACGCTGATGGGGCCCACCGACCCGGTTCAGGCCCAGCCCGGGTCGATCCGTGGGGACTACGGCCTGGACATCGGCCGCAACCTGGTCCACGGATCCGACTCGGCGGCCTCGGCCGCGCGAGAGATCGACCTGTTCTTCCCGGAGCTGGCCGTCTGACACGGCCGCGACCAGCCTTCCGGCCTGTCGCCGTCCACTCCTGAACCCACGTCAGCACCGCTCGAAGGGGGTGGTCACCCTGCAGAACGCCTTCCGCTTCCTCGGCCGAGACATGGCCGTCGACCTGGGGACGGCCAACACACTCGTGTACGTGCGGGGCCGCGGCGTCGTGCTGAACGAGCCGTCGGTGGTGGCCATCAACACCAAGACCAACCAGGTCCTGGCCGTGGGCACCGAGGCCAAGGCGATGATCGGCCGCACGCCCAGCCACATCCAGGCGATCCGGCCGCTCAAGGACGGCGTGATCGCCGACGCCGACACCACCGAGAAGATGCTGCGCTATTTCGTGCAGAAGGTGCACCGGCGCCAGTTCGTGGCGAAGCCCCGGGTGGTGGTGTGCGTGCCCTCGGGCATCACCGGGGTGGAGCGGCGCGCGGTGTTCGCCGCGACCATCCGCGCCGGCGCCCGCGCCGCCTACATCATCGAGGAGCCCATGGCGGCCGCCATCGGCGTGGCCATGCCCGTGCACGAGCCCACCGGCAACATGGTGGTGGACATCGGCGGGGGGACCACCGAGGTGGCGGTGGTCGCGCTGGGCGGCATCGTGACCAGCCAGTCGATCCGCATCGGCGGCGACGAGCTGGACGAGGCGATCATCAGCTACGTCAAGAAGGAATACTCGCTGCTGCTCGGCGAGCGCACCGCCGAGGAGCTGAAGATCAGCCTGGGCTCCGCCTTCCCGATGGGGGACGAGCCCACCGCCGACGTCCGCGGCCGCGACCTGGTCAGTGGCCTTCCAAAGACGATCTCGGTGGGCGCCGAGGAGATCCGCAAGGCGATCGAGGAGCCGGCCAACGCGATCGTCGACGCGGTCAAGAACACCCTCGACATCACCCCGCCGGAGTTGGCCGCCGACATCATGGACAAAGGCATCGTCCTGACCGGCGGCGGCGCACTGCTGCGCGGGCTGGACGAGCGTCTCAAGCACGAAACGAGCATGCCCATCCACGTGGCCGACGAGCCGCTCCATTCCGTGGTCATCGGCTCCGGCAAGTGCATCGAGGAATTCGAGAACCTGAAACGGGTACTCATCTCGTCGCAGTCTCAGAGCTACTAGCCGGTACGCCTCTATCTGTCGCAGCACTATTGGTAGCCCACAGTCATCGATCCATGTGGGGGGAGCTCGCTCCCCCCACGGCCCCCCAAGAGCGCCTGTGCCATAGTCGTCGAGGAGTCCTGATCCCGGTTGTATGAGCATCCCCGTCGTAAGAGCGCCTGTGCCATGGTCGTCGTGGAGGAGTGCTGATAGCGGTTGTATGAGCATCCCCGTCGTCGTGGTCGCGCCGTGCTGGCGGTGCTCCTCCTCGCGGCGGTCGCGGTGATCACACTCGACTTCCGGGAGGGCGCCGGTGGGCCGGTCGAGCGGCTGCAGCACGTGGCGATCTCCGCCTTCGGCCCGGTGCAGCGGGTGGCCAGCGCCGCGGTCCGCCCGGTCGGCGACTTCTTCGGCGGCGTGGCCGGGCTCGGCAGGCTGCGCTCGGACAACCGGCGCCTCGAGGCGGAGGTCCACCGCCTGCAGGCGCAGGAGCGCACCTACCAGGACGTGCTGGTTGAGAACGAGCGGCTGCGGGGCGCGCTGGCCATGGCCGGCCGCTGTGGCTGCAGGACGGTCGGCGCCACGGTCGTGGCAACCTCCGGCTCGAACTTCCAGTGGTCGGTGACCATCGGCGCGGGCGCCAGGCAGGGGGTCGCCGCCGACATGGCGGTGCTCGACGCCGACGGCCTGGTCGGCCGCGTCACCAAGGTGACCGCCGACTACTCCACCGTCCTGCTGATCAACGACCCGTCCAGCGGCGTGGCCGCCAGCGTGGCCCGCAACAAGGCGCCCGGCATCCTGCGCGGCGAGGGCGAGCAGGACCTAGCCTTCGAGCCGGTCCGGGCCGGCACCGACGTGCGCCTCGGCGACTCCCTCGTCACCCAGGGCTACCAGGGCGGCATCTTCCCCGCCGGCATCCCGATCGGCGCGGTCAGTCGCGTCGACCAGGCCAGCGCCACCACCCTGGTCGCCCGGGTGTCGGTGCGGCCCTACTCCGACCTCGGCGCGCTCGACGTGGTGGCGGTAGTGGTGGCCAAGCCGCCTCTGCCACCACGCCCCGGCGCCAGCAAGGGGAGCTGACCTATGCGCCGGGCGCTGGTGCTGGCCGGGGTGATCGCCGCCGGGGTGGTGCTGGAGTCGACCCTGCTCGCGCACCTGCGGCTCGGTGGCGTTCGCCCGGACGTCCTGGTCATAGCCGTGATCGCGGTGGCGATGGCCGGTGGGCCCATCACCGGGTCGGTTTTCGGGTTCGCGGCCGGGCTGGTCTCCGATCTCCAGTTCGCCGCTCCGGTGGGCGTATCGGCGCTGGTCTACACGGTGATCGGCTTCGGCACGGGGGTCGCCAGGATATACCTCGCCGGCTCGCGCACCTGGGTCCACCTGCTCGTCGCCGCGGGCGTGAGCCTGGTCTCGGTGTGGCTCTCGGGCGTGGTGCTGCGCGTCTTCGATCTCTCCTCATGGGCGTTCCTGGCCCGCTCCGGGCCCTGGATCGCCCTCTACAACCTGCTGCTCACCCCACTCGTCTACCCCCTGGTCCGCGCCTTGGCCGAGCGCACCGGGCCGGGGCCGACCGATCGCTGGTAGGGCAGAGCCATGCTGCCGCACCACTCGCCGCTCCATCCCCGGGTCACCCTGCTGTCGGTGGTCGCCCTCGTCCTGTTCGGGGCGCTGCTGTCGCGCCTGTGGTTCCTGCAGGTGCTGGCGGCCGACCGGTACGGCGACCTGGCCGAGGGCAACCGTGTGCGGCAGGTGGTGGTCGAGGCGCCGCGCGGGCGCATTCTCGACCGGCAGGGGCGCGTGCTGGTGCGCAACCGCGCCGCCTGGGCGATCACCGTGAAGCTGAGCGCGCTCACCCATGCGAGCCAGCGCGACGCCGTGCTCAACCGGCTGGCGACGGTGCTGCACGCCTCGCGGGGCAAGATCGACGAGCGGCTGCGCGACTACAACGGCTCGCCGCTGCGGGGCGTCCCGGTGGCCGAGGACGTGCCCGCCGGCACGCTGTTCTACCTGGCCGAGCACAGCGATCAGTTCCCCGGGGTGGCGCCCGAGGTGGTGGCCCTGCGGGAATACCCCTACGGCAAGCTCGCCGCCCACGTCCTCGGCTACGTCGGCGAGGTCTCCGCCGACGAGCTGAAGACCAGCCGCTTCCGCGACCTGCAGCAGGGCGACGTCGTGGGCAAGGCCGGGGTGGAGCTGACCTACGACCGCTTCCTGCGGGGACAGGACGGCGTCCAGGACTTCGAGGTCAACGCCGCCGGCCGCGTGGTCCGCTCGCTCGGCGGGCGCCAGTCCGTGCCCGGCATGGACCTGCGGCTCTCTATCGACCTCGACCTCCAGAAGCAGGCCGAGCAGTCGCTCGCCGACGGCATGCGGCTGGCCCGCTCGCTGCCCGACACCCAGCGTGGCGGCAACTACCCGGCGCCGGCCGCGACCGCGGTGGTGCTCGACCCCAACGACGGCTCGCTGCTGGCGCTGGCGAGCCTGCCCGAGTACGACCCGCGCAAGTTCGTCGGTGGCATCTCCAAGCGGGACTTCACCGCCTACTCCAATGATCCCGGCAACCCCCTGCTCAACCGCGCGATCCAGTCCGCGTACCCGCCGGGCTCCACCTGGAAGCCGGTCACCGCGCTGGCCGCCCTGGACCACGACGTAGTCACGCCGTCGACGATCTTCCACTGCCCGGGCTCGTACCAATTCGGCAACTCGGTCAAGCACGACTGGAAGCTGAGCGGCCACGGCGTGGTGGACCTCACCGAGAGCCTGCGCGAGTCATGCGACGTGTACTACTACAACCTCGGCGCGATCTTCTCGCGCTCCGAGGCGTCCCAGGAGGCGTCGGGCCAGAAGGCCGGCGAGCAGATGCAGGCGACCGCGCGTAGCCTCGGCTTCGGCCGCCCGCCGCGGCTGGACCTTCCCTTCGCCGCCAGCGGCACGGTGCCCACGCGCGCGTGGCGCAAGGCGTTCTGGGAGGCCAACAAGGCCGTTTACTGCAAGGGCACCAGTCAGCTGTACCGGGAGCTGTGCCGTGACGGCGCGCAGTGGCAGGGGGGCGACGACCTGAACATCGCGATCGGGCAGGGGGCGGTGCAGGTTTCGCCGCTGCAGCTCGCGCTCGGCTACGGCGCGGTGGCCAACGGCGGCACCGTGTACGCCCCGCACGTGGCCAAGGCGGTCACCGACCCGGCCACCGGCAGGACGGTGCGCACCCTGCAGCCGAAGGTGGCCCAGGTGGCGCGGATCCCCGCCGGGGACTTCGCGGCCGTCACGCAGGGGCTCGCCACCGTGCCGGCGGCCGGGACCGCCGCCGCCGCCTTCGCCGGCTTCCCCATCGACCAGGTCCCGATCGCGGGCAAGACCGGCACCGCCGACCTCCCGCCCAAGGCGCCGTTCGCCTGGTTCGCCTCGTTCGCTCCGGTGCAGAACCCCCGCTACGTCGTCGTCACCATGGTCGAGCAGGGCGGCCACGGCGGCGAGTCCGCGGCGCCGGTGGCCCGCGCCCTCTACGAGAAACTCTTCGGGTTGCCGATAAAACCGATCGTGGCTGGCAACGACCGGAGCGGGTGATCGGGCCGTGAACCTGAGCGGACTGATCTGGGCGACCATGGCACAGGCGCTCTTGGGGGGCCGTGGGGGGAGCTCGCTCCCCCCACATGGATCGAGGGCCACGGTATGAACCTCGGCAGGATGGTGGAAGGGTCCTTCGGTGACAAAATTTCCCGGCTGGGCTGGGAGGCGGCCAGCGAGCGGCCGATGGCCTGGCGGGCGCCGTGGCGTCACCTCGACCCGGTCGCGGCGCTGGCCGCCTGCGCGCTCGCCGCGTTCGGCCTGGCCGCCATCTACTCGGCCACCTTCGCCAGCCTCCACCTGCAGGGGCTGTCCGGCGGCATGGTCATGCGCCGGCAGCTCATCAGCCTGGCGCTGGGCGTGGTGGCGATGGCCCTGGTCAGCCTGGTGGACTACCGGCGCCTGGCGGCTTGGACGCCGCTGCTGTACGGGCTGCTGGTACTGGTCCTCGGCGCCGTGCTCACCCCGCTCGGCTCCCGGGCCAACGGCGCCCAGTCGTGGTTCGCGCTCGGCCCCTTCCAACTCCAGCCGTCGGAGTACGCCAAGGTCGGGCTGATCGTCACGCTGGCGGCCATTCTCGGGGGGCGGCGTGAAAACGCGGGTCGCCCGAGCCTGCGGCAGCTGGGACTGGCGCTCGCCGCGCTCGCCCTCGTGGCGATGGAGATCCTGCTGCAGCCGGACTTCGGCACCATGATGGTGTTCGTGGCGATCCTGTTCGGGATCCTGCTCACCAGCGGCATCCAGTTCCGCTGGCTGCTGGTGCTGGCGCTGATCGGCGGCATCGGCGTGGTCGGCATGTTCAAGCTGAACGTGCTGAAGGAGTACCAGAAGGAGCGGCTGACCGCGTTCGTGAACCCGAATGCCGACAAGGGTGGGCAGGGCTTCACCTACAACTACCGGCAGTCGCTGATCGCCATCGGCTCCGGGGGCGTGACCGGCAAGGGCTACCTGCGCGGCACTCAGACGAATCTCCAGTACGTGCCGGAGCAGCGCACCGACTTCATCTTCACGGTGGTGGGGGAGGAGCTGGGCTTCGCCGGTGCGGCCGCGCTGCTGGCGCTGCTCGGCCTGCTGGTCTGGCGCGCCATCCGCATCTCCGCCCTGGCCAGTGACCCCGTCGGCGCGCTGATCGGCGCCGGCGTTGTCTCCATGCTGGTGTTCCAGACCTTCCTCAACGTCGGCATGACCATCGGCATCATGCCCATCACCGGCATCCCGCTGCCGTTCGTGTCCTACGGGGGCTCCTCCCTCATCGCCAATTTCCTCGCCGTCGGACTGCTCGAGAACGTCCACATGCGCCGCTACCTGGGCGCCTGATGCGCGGCACCGGGCAGACCGCCCGCGACCCCCCTTTGCTCCCGACCTCCTCATCTGGCAGACTGAACCGTAGTCTTGCGCCATGCCGATCCTGCGGTACGGCCCGACGACGTCCTTGTCGCTTTGCGCTGATCCTTGGTCAGTACGCCATGCCCGGCGCTCTGACCGAGGGTTCCCCGCCAGAGCGTGAGGGGGGAGGGCGCCCGAGTTCGTGGCCGTCACCAAGGGCGACGGGCGGCACCCGAGGGGTGCGGGCATGCTCAGTCTCGTCCCAGCCCACCGGGTCCGGATGGCATGGCGGCGCCGCCCGACCGGGCGGGAGACGCAGCGCCTTTCGGACATGGGCGCCAGGTCCTCGCCCGGCTCGGCCGGGATCGGTATCGACCCCGAGCGCGCAGAGGTTTCGGCCGCCCCCGTCGGTGGCCGCCCGAACTTGATGAGGAGCATTGATGGCTTCCCAGGAGGAGCCTCGGGTCGACGATACCCGGGGCCTACCTGGCGCACTCGCGCCCGAGAGCACCACAGCTGACCAGGAGAAGACCAGCCGGCAGGAGGCGGAGGAGCAGGCGGCGGAGCAGGCGGCGTCCCGCCCCGCAACCGCGACCGCCGACCGCAACGGGGAGGTGGCGCCCACGCCCGGGCCGTCGCGCGACGGCCCGGTCGTCTCGCCGGCGAGGCCGCGCGGAATGGCATCGTTCCCCGGCGGGCCGCCGCCGGTCGTGACGCCGGTGCCCGACCTCCCAACCCCCCAGCTCCCGGAGGCACCACTCGCCGGCGAGGCGCCGCGCTTCCGGGTGACGACCATCGAGACGACCGCGGCCGCCAGCCGCCCCGCGGGCCCGCCACCACCGGCCCGCCGCCGCGCCCCCGCCCCGCTT
>JBKPDO010000287.1:0-16399 GCA_046727955.1 bacterium
GGGGGCGGGTGGGGGAATATGGTTCATTGTGGGGGGTGCCCGCCCCCCCCACGGCGCTTCGCGCATGTCTATCCATGTGGGGGGAGCCCGCTCCCCCCACGGCCCCCCAAGGTCAAGATCGTTGTGTGGTGCCCGCTTACCTCCGCTCGTCAGTGCTCGTCGGCGACGCCGCGCACGCGGTGGAGCAGCTCCCGCACCGAACGCTCGGGGAAGCGGTGCTGCCCACCCGGCGTGCGGATCGTCGGCAGCAGCCCACGCCGCGCCCACTCCCTGACCGTCCTCGAGCTGACGCTGAATAGCTCGGCCACCTCCGAGGTCCGCAGCAGCCGCTCTGGCCACTGGCCCTCGCGCCGGCCGGGCGAGCGTGGCCGGCCGTTGTGGCCGGATGCCTCCTGACCGCTCATCCCGATCGCCCCCTGGCCGGCCGCGGCTTCCGTGCGAAGCATGATGGGTTCCCCTTTGTCGAAGACCCTGACCGTGCCCGCGGCACGATCGCCAGCTCGATTCGTCCCTGTAGAGCTGCTACGACTGACAGTCATGATCGACTGCTGTGAGATGTTCATACCACAAGATGTACGCTTGTCAGCTACGGTGGTCCACCGGACGCAATGTTCGTTCTAATCAGGAAAACACCTTCGACGCGTGCGGCCAACTAGAAACGATGCTCTCAGTCAGTGGCATTGGGGGTGACTGGGCAGTGGCGCGGCGTTGGGAGCCCCGCTCCATCGATCCGGCCAGCTCGGCGGGCCGGCAGCTCGGCGACGCACTCTACAACCTTCGGGTCGCGGCCGGCCTGACCCAGCAGCAGCTGGCAGAGCTCACCGGCGGGCGCTGGTCGCGCTCGCACATCGGCAGGGTGGAGAACGGCGACGTGACGCCGTCGCCGACTTCGTCGAGACCATGGACACGCTGCTGGCGGGCGGTCGCAGCCTGGTCAGGCGCTTCCCCGGTGCTGCTGCTGGAGAGCGCCAGACAGCGCAGCAGGCGGCACCGCCAGGGGACGACGGGCGCCCGTCAGGCTGCTCGCCGCCGATGGAGCGGACCCCGGTCCCGGCCGAATCCGCCCTATACACTCCATCGAGCACACCTACGCAATCGCGCTCATCGCAAACGACCTCACCGAGCCACCACGGGCTGATCTCCTGGGTGCGAGGGGCCCAGAGCATGGTGGCGCTCTACGACGGCAGCCCTGGCCAGGCGCTGCGGCTGGCCAGGGCGGGGCAGGCGCTCGCGCCCGACCCGCTGGCGCGCGCGCAGCTCGCGAGCTGGGGGGAGGCCAGGGCACTGGCGCGCATGGGCGACCGTCGCGGGGTGCTCGAGGCGATCGCGCGCGGCAGCCGGGCCGTCGAGTCGGCGGACGGCGACCGTGGCCCTGGCGGCGTGTTCTCCTTCAGTGCCGGCGAGTTCGAGCAGTACTGTGGCACCTCCTGCCTGTGGCTCGACCTGCCGCGAGAGGCGAGGCGGCACGTCGAGCGGGCGTTCGAGCTGCGCGACACGGCCGCGGCCAAGGCCATGGCCCGGCTCGACCTGGCCGCGACCGAGGGTCAGCTCGGCTACCCGGCCGAGGCGAGCAGAATGGCGGCGGAGGTGCTCGAGATGTCCGGCGACTACCTGATCGACCCGATCGTCCGGCGGGCCGCTGAGCTGTCCGCGGCGCTTGGCCCGCACCGCTCGCTGGCGGCCGTGCGCGACTTCGACGAGCGCCTGGCCAGCGTCGTGTCATCGAGGTCTCCAGGACGGCCGCAGCGCTAGGACGGCAGGCGAGCACCGAACCAGCCGAGCCGAGCGGCGTGGCCAGGACCGGTCGTCGGACCGGTCGTCGGACCGGTCACGTCACAGGAGCTGGTCGATGGTGATGGGCAGGGAGCGGATGCGCCGGCCGGTGGCGTGGTAGACCGCGTTGGCGATCGCGGCGGCGGCAATGCCGACCAGGCCGAGCTCGCCGACGCCCTTGACCCCGATCGGGTTGAACCGGTCAGGCTCACCCACGAAGACCACGTCCATGTCGGGGATGTCGGCATTGACGGGGACCAGGTAGTCGCCGAGGGTGGCGTTGGCGATGCGGCCGGTGCCGGGGTCGGTGACGGTCTGCTCCAGCAGGGCCATGCCGATGCCACCGACGGTGCCGCCGAGGGGTTCTTCGGGGGAGCGCTGGAGACGGAGCCGGTGACCCACGGTGACGGACTGAGCCCCTGGTGGGAAACCCAGGACCCGGCAGCCGGGCCTACCGGTCACCACCGCCACCGCGCCAGCGCTCTACCCGGCCACGCAACAGGTTCGGCGCAAGGTCAGGCAACTCGTAGCGCTGGGTCCGGTTGCCCACCAGACCTCCAAAGATCGGTGCGGAGCACGCGGTCGACGTAGCCGGGGGAAGGCTGCCCAGGCTCGCCTGCCCCAGAAAGAACCCAGGAGGTCTCCTGAGCCGCCGCTGCGGCTGATGAGCAGGGTTCGCGCCGGGGCGAAACCATCACGCTGTCGGCCGCCCAGCCATGGCATTGTGGCGATCAGCCTGTCAAATGACATCGGCAGGATTTGTTATCGTCTCGTGACGATGCCGGCCAGGGGCGGAGTTGCCCAGATAGTGGCAGGACACTCAGGACGGAAAGGCATGCTCGTGGCGGGAATCAGGCTACGGTCGGCACCGGGGTGCATGTGGTAGAACCGCCATATGGCAGCCAGATCACCGCAACGCGAGGGGGCCAGGTGGTTTACCGCGCCGGCGGAGGTGAATCACCGCCGCTACGAGGCGCTGCGCGCGTTCTTCGTCGACGGGCTGACCTACCAGCAGGCCGCCGACCGGTTCGGCTACACCCGCTGGGCGATGGTCAACCTGGTGCTCGAGCGGCGTGCCTACTTACCCGTCCTGCGCCAGGCCGACCTGCCTCCCGCCACCACCGTCGCCTGGTGGGGCAACCGGACCCTGCGCTACGAGTTTGCCTGACCTTGCGCCGAACCTACCTGTTGCGTGGAAATCCGCGCTAACGGAGTACTGCTAGGGCGCGTTCTCGTCGATCACGTCGTAGTTACCGAAGGTCGGCGGCCCGTCGGCGAGCGCCATCATCTCCTTGTTGAACGCATCGACCTCCGGCCGCGCCGAGTTCTGCATGGCGAGGTCGTAGTTCTCGAACTCGGCCACGACGAGGTAGCTATTCTCCTGGTCGCGGTCCTTCAGCACCCTCAGCCCGAGGAACCCTGGCCCGGGGTCGGGGTTCTCGGCCTGGAAGCGGTCGGACACCGCTCGCATCTCGTCCTCACGGCTGGTCTTCCAGGCGATCGTCTGCACGAACTTCACTGCGAGCCTCCCCCTGTCGGACGTTTGGGCGAACGCTATGGCCCGCCCCCTTCGGTGTCAACGCCCGACGCGGAGGGAGAGGCGGGGGAAGCAGGCGGTCCAGGCTTGGCGGCGGCTGGACCGTCGGACCCGCTGCGAAGTGGCGCGGCGTGCACGAGGGGGGTCGGGCAGCCCGAGCCGGGGGTGGCTGCCATCGCCGTTGGCGCGCCCAAGTGATGCTGCGGGCGCCGTAACGATCCGGGGACGGTCGCCGGCGATCCTGCTGTCAGCCACGCAGCAGGGAGTGCTATGCGATGCCCACAAACCACGTCGTGGAGCGGCAGGTCTTCAGCTGGACCCAGGTCCGCCTGGCAATGGCCGGCAACCTTGTGTTCCTACGCTCAAGGGGTGGCCCGTCAGGACCAGGGGGCGCTGGCTGCGCCAGCCCGGTTCTCGATGGCCAAGCCGGGTCATCTCTGGGCATCGGTGATCCGGCGCGCGCGGAGATCCGAGATGAAGGGCGAGTGGTCCGAATCTCCGCCCCGGGAGGAGTCGGTGACAGTGTGGCTGCCGGGCATCGGGCCGCGCCGGTTCTCCAGCGTGCGGCGGGTGCGCTCGGCTCGCAGACTCCGCTGGAGGTGCGGGCGGCCAAGGCCGGCGAGATCGACAACGCCGAGGCGACCTCGCTGCTGTTCCGGGCCATGCTCATCGGGATGAGCGCCCTGGTGGTGGCGGTCGGCGCCGCGCTGGTGGTCAACCTCATCGGGATGCTCGCCGAGGAGCGCCGCTCACGTCTGGGCGTGCTGCGGGCGCTCGGCCTGAAACAGGCGCGGCTGGTGGGCCTCTCGGTGACGGAGGGAGCCCTGTACAGCCTGGCCGCCGGAGTCGTGGGGACGGCGATCGGCGTCGCCGCCGGCCGGCTGGTGTCCGCCCGCTTCGGCCAGATGTTCGCGGCGTACGCCGGGTCGGACTTCGACTGGAGGTTCTCCTTGTCGCTGCGGGCCTCGACGTTGGTGGCCGCCTTCACCGCCGGCACGGTCCTCACCTTGGCGGTGATCTTCTTCGCCTCCCGCCGGACCTCCCGCATGACCATCGTCGCGGCCATCCGCGACCTGCCGGAGCCGCCCGCCGATAACAAGCGGCGCCCCTGGCTGCGCAGGGTCCGGCTCGCGATCCCGGCAGCGGTCGGCAGTGTGGCCCTGGTCCAGCCGTATTTCCCCCGCCTGGCCGGGGGGATCGTGCTCATCCTGGTGCTGTCGTGGATGGCCCGTCCGCGGCTGTCACAGCGCACCCACGCCACGCTGACCGGGTCGGCCCTGGCGGGCTGGTCGCTTGCCATGATCGGCACCTCGAACCCCGACGCCGACCCCGGCGCGTTCATCCTGGTGTTCGTGGTGGCCCTGCTCACCTCGGTGTTCGGATTGACGATCCTGACCTCGGCCAACCTGCACATCGTCGAGAACACAGTCGGCCTGGTGGGCCGGGCACCCGCCGGCCTGCGGGCCATCCTGCGGCCGCCGCTTGCGTACCTGTCGCGCCGGCCCGTCCGCACCGGGCTCACCACCGGCGTGTTCGCGGTGATCGTGGCGATGCTCACCCTGTTCGCGGTGCTCTACGTGATCAACCGCCCGGACTACGAGCGGTACGGGAACGGCTACGACGTGCGGGTCCAGTCGACCGGCTCGGCCACCGTGCAGCTCCCGGCGGTCGTCCGAGCCGACGTCACGCGATCGGTCACCCTTCCGACCCGGGGCTACATCGGCAGGGTGACGGGCGGCGACGCGTTCTCGAGCACCGAGCGCACATTCGTGCCCCTGTTCCAGGTGGAACAGCACGTGGCCGACGACCCGCCAATGCGGCTGGGGCAGCGGGACCACTGGTTCGCCACCGACCGTGCCGTGTGGGAGGCGCTGGTCCGCGACCCGTCGCTGGTGGTCGCCAACCTCGGCACCCCCGGACAGACGCTCACCCTCCAGGGGCAGGACGGCCCCGTCACGTTCACCATCGTCGGGTCGCAGCCTTTCGGCCTGCTGGACGGGGTGTTCGGGACCGAGCGAGCCCTGGCCCCGTTCCGCGCCGCCCCGCAGGGAGCGACCATGTTGCTGGACATCCGCGACGCGGCCCAGGCCGACGCGGCGGCCCGGACCGTCGAGCGGGGGGCTGTTCGCGCAAGGCGTGGACGCCGACTCGGTCCAGGCGCTCCTTGACCAGGCCGACTGGGCCAACCGGGCGTTGCTCTTGGTCATCGACGCGCTGATGCGGATGGGCCTGGTGGTGGGCATCCTGGGCCTGGGGATCGTGGCCCTGCGCATAGTGACTGAGCGCCGCCACGCGATCGGCATCCTCCGGGCGATCGGGTACAAGCGCCGGCGCGTGATCCTCGCGTTGCTGACCGAGTCCGTGGTCACCGCAACGATCGGGACGGGAGTGGGCATCGCCGCAGGGATCACCATGGGGTACCTGTTCTACCGCCAGGGTGACTCCCAGCGCGGGTTCGGCATCGACCTTGCCAGCATCGGGGGCGTCCTGGGGCTGATCTATCTGGCGGTGCTACTGGTGACCCTCGGCCCAGCGTGGCGAGCGTCGCGCCTCCCTCCAGCGGACGCCGTCCGGCACACCGAATAGGCGCCAGCCGCCCGCGCCGGACTCCGGCGGCCTGTCTGGCGGGCGGCCTGTCTGGCGGGCGGCCTGTCTGGCGGGCGGCCTGTCTGGCGGGCGGCCGGATGGGCCGGCGGTGGCGTGCTCGGCGGTGCTCGGCGTTGCTCGCCTAGTGGTCTT
Organism: bacterium; assembly: GCA_046727955.1. Lineage (GTDB taxonomy): Bacteria > Actinomycetota > CALGFH01 > CALGFH01 > CALGFH01 > DASVXQ01. Next base: position 6,050 of record JBKPDO010000287.1, read on the forward strand.
CTTGCAGGACTCGACGGCCCAAGCAAAGCAAGCAAGACTGCTTACCCCGAGATCCGTTATACTTCGCGCTCGCGCCAGGCCAGAAACACTGGCGAGTTGTGTTTATGCAGGTCATAGCGGAAGTAGCGGTGAAGAGGGGGGCGGCATGGCCGCTGGGGACGGCAGGTTTGGCTGTCGTGACTTCCTGCCTGCGGTGGAGCTGCTCACCTGATATCGATCAGGTGAGCTTTATTGCAGCTATTTAGAGGCGAATTGCCCCTATTTTCCCCCATACTGACCTACCAGCTGGAAGACAGCTAGCTTGGAGGGGTGTCGTGCGCTTACGTACCGGTCTGGTCATCCTGGTCGCCTTCGTCCTGGTGGGCGCGGCAGCCTGCACCCACCGCACAGCGGAACGCTCCAGCGGGTCTGCCGCATCCCCGGCGGCGGGGGATGACGCCATGAGCACGCCTGTCACCACCGCCGCGACCGGCGCCGCCACGAAGGCGTCGCCGGAGCAGCTAGGGGCTCAGTTCGACCAGCTCCTCGGGCGGCACGCGCTCCTTGCCGTGCGGCTCATGCGCAGCGCGGAGATGGCGGCTCCAGACTTTCGGCAGGCGGCGGTCACGTCGTTGCAGGACAACACCGACGAGCTCAGCCAGCTGGTCGGGTCGGCGTACGGCAGCGCTCAGGGCGAGCGCTTCCGACAGATGTGGCAGCGTCGCACCGACGACCTCTTTTCCTACGCCAACGGCGTGGCCGGCGACGACGCGTCGGCGAAGCAGACGGCGCGGGCCGCCCTCATGGCCGACGTCGACGCCTACGGGTCCTGGCTGGCTGGGGCGAGCAAGGGCCGCGTCCGGGCGAGCGACGCGGCGGACGGCGCGCGGACGAACGTCGACGAGCTCATGCAGCAGCTCGACGCCTATGCCACCCACGACTACGACAAGGCGTACCAGGTCGAGCGCGGGGCCTACGAGCACATGTTCACCGCCGGCGCCACCTTGGCGAAGGCGAGCCTCGCGCCCAAGGCCGCGGCCGCTATCGACGCGCCGACGAACAAGCTGCGCTCGGCCTTTGCCATGCTGCTCGGTGAGCACATGGAGCTGATCATCGACGCGCAGCGGGCGACCTTCGCGGGGTCGCCGGAGTTCCACGCGGCCGCCGCGCAGGTCAATGCCAACTCCACCGCGCTCGCCCAGGGGCTGGGAGCGATCGTCGGCCCGAAGAAGGGCGCCGAGTTCCAGTCGGCGTGGGCCGACCACGTGGCCGGGCTGATGGCCTACACGGCCGCGGTCGCCGGCAAGGACCAGGCTGGGATGACCGCGGCCGAGGACAAGCTGCACAGCTTCGCTGTCACGCTCGCGGCCTACTTCAGCGGCGTCGTCCAGAACAAGGCCGCCTTCGTTCCCCTCACCGGTGCCATCACGGCCCACGACACGCATCTGATCGACCAGGTCAACGCCTACGCCGCAAAGGACTACGCCAAGGCGCAGGAGATGGAGATGCACGGCTATCAGCAGATGCTCGGTGTCGCCGATACCCTCGTCGACGCCATCCAGCGGACGGTGAAGCCGGGGATGCCTGTGGGCGGTTCGCAGACCGGCGGCGGCGGTACCGCGCGGCGGCCGTGATCGGACGGAGCAGGCGTGGGCTCGCGGCCGCCGTGGCCGCACTGGCGCTGCTCGCCGGCTGCTCCGGGTCGGGCGGCCGGCAGGCCGGGCCGTCCACGGCGGCCGCCGCCCAGGCACCGGACCGGGCGGCCAAGGGGCTGGACGCCGCTCGCGGCTTCCAGCCGGCGCGCAATTACCAGGCAACCCCTGTCCCCGTCCGGCTCGACATCCCCAGTATTCACGTCACCAGCTCGCTCGAGCGGCTCGGCCGGGCGGCGGACGGCACCGTCGAGGTGCCCCGGTGGGGGGTGGCCGGCTGGTACGCGCTCGGCCCGCGGCCGGGCGATCCCGGGTCGGCGGTGATCCTTGGGCACGTGGACTCCACGCGCGGCCCGGCGGTGTTTTACCGGCTGCGCGAGCTGCGCCCGGGCGACGAGATCACCATCACCCGCGCCGACGGGTCGCCGGTGCGGTTTGTCGTGCAGCGGACCGCGCAGTACGACAAGCGGCGCTTTCCGACCGACGAGGTGTACTACCCGACGCTGGCGCCGGCGTTGCGGCTGGTGACCTGTGGTGGGCAGTTCGACTTCACCACCGGGCACTACCGCTCCAACATCATTGTCTTTGCCACCATCAGGACCTGACGTGCGGCGAGATTCGGCGGGGAATGATGCCTCCAGAGCAGGAAGACCATCAGCGGCAACGGCAGCTCGAGGCTCTCCAGCAGTACGTGTCAAACCTGGACGCCAAGCGGGAGGAGCCCAAGCGGGAGGAGCCCAAGCGGGAGGAGCCCTCGGCGGACGAGCGCCCTCCCAGCGCTGCCAGACCAAGACGGGTGTCCTGGAGGCGGGCGCTGCTGGCGCTGGCGTTCATCGCCGCCGCGCTGCTATCCGGCCTCCTGATCGGCAGGACCTTGCGCTCAGGCGCGTCCGCGTGCGCAACCAGCGGCGCCGCGCCGACCGCTGTCATCGTCGGCGACTCGATGAGCACAGTCACCGCACCGGCTGGCCCCAACATCGCCTTCCCCCTGGTCACTGCCCGGCTCCTCGGCTGGCAAGCCAAGGTAGAGGCTCATCCAGACACTGGCTTCACCACGCCGGAGGGCCGGGACCCGCAGCATCCGAGCTTCGGCGCCACGGTCGGCTGCGTCGTCGCCGCCCACCCGCGTGTCGTCATCGTCGCGCTCGGCTCTGACGACGCCGAACTGACTGATCCGGCGCGCGTGGTCCAGTCCAAGGCGACCGAGGGGCTGGTGGACCTGCACCGGCGTCTCTCGCGGGCTCAGATCGTCGTCGTCGGCCCGCTGCCGTCCGGTGGTACGCCGTCGCAAACGCTGCGGGCGGTCCGCGACGCCGTCCGGGCAGCCACCCAGGCGGCTCACGTCGGGTTCATCGACCCGATCGCGGAGGGGTGGATCACCGGGGAGCGGACCGACCCGGAGTCCGGCAACGCCAACCGGATGATCAGCGCCGACGGGCGGCACCTGACGCCCACCGGCCACGCCTATGTAGGGCTGCGGCTCGCCACGGATATCTCCCGGCTCGGCCTGGCATCGCGCTGAGCCGCCCCGGTGCCGACGACATGGCGGCAATCCACCGCAGGTGAGGGGGCCACGGCGTGGCGTGGTGACTCACGGTGGGACCCAGCGCTGGGGAGTCACGGCGTGGCGCGGGCGAGGCCGCGGATCTCGCGCAGCGCGACCGAGAGCATGGCCACGTCCAAGGTATCGGCCTGCCTCAGGTCCTGGAGCATCGCCTGGTAGCGCCCGACTGCGGCGCGGTTGTCCGACAGCCAGGCCTCGATCAGCGCATCCGCGTCCTCGCCGCTGCCGCCGTGCCGCAGCACCTCGGCCGTGAGCTGCCGCTGCTCCGCGGAGAGGTCGTCGCGCAGGGCGGCCTGCGCCAGCGCCTGCCAGTGCGACTCCGCCGCCAGCCGGCCGATCTGGTGATGCAGCCAGTCCAGGTCGAGCCGGGCGCCGAGGGCGAAGTACACCGCCGCCACCGACTCGACCGTCTCGACCGTCTCGTCGCCGGTGCTGGCGACCTCGATGACGTCGAGGCCCGAGTGCAGCGCGTCAAGGCTCGCGACCCGGCTGGCGAGGTCGGGCGGCACCCCTTGGGCGGCGAAGCGCTCGGCCGCCTCTCGCAGCGCCGTGCTCTCGGCCGAGGCGAGCAGCTTCGGCAGCTCCTGGCCCAAGGCGGCGATGCCCGGCGCGAACTGCGACACCGCGGCGGCGATGTCGAGCGGCTGGTGCCGGTTGCGCAACAGCCAGCGGGTCGAGCGCTCCACCAGACGGCGGCCCTCGGTCATCAGCTCCGTCTGTACCGCCGCTGGCACCAGGTCGTCGAGCCGGGCGATGTCCTTCCACAGGCGGCGGACGTCGAAGACCTCCCTGGCGACCGTGTAGGCGCGGGCGACGTCCGGACCGGTCGTCCCGGTCTCCTCCCGGAGCCGGTGGGTGAAGGTGCTGCCGACCCGGTTGATCATGCTGTTGCTGACGTAGGTGGCGATGATCTCCCGCCGCAGGGGGTGGTCGCGCACCTGCTGCTGGAACTGCTCGCGCAGCTTGGCCGGTAGGTAACGCTCGAGGTCGTCGGAGAGGTAGGGGTCCTCGGGCACATCGGAGCCGAGCAGCTCCTCTTTGAGTGCGACCTTGCTATAGGCGAGCAGGACGGCCAGCTCAGGCCGGGTGAGGCCGCGCCCCGCCGCGGCACGATCGGCCAGCTCCTCGTCACTCGGCAGGAACTCGAGCCTGCGGTCGAGCATGCCGGCACGGCTCAGGCCGCGGATCTGGCGAGCGTGCTCCTCGAGCAGGGCGGGCGCCTGCGCCTCGGTGATGCTGAGCGCCTGCACCTGCCGGTAGTTGTCCAGCAGCACCGCCTCGACGACCTCGTCGCGCATCTCGGCGAGCAGCAGGTCGCGCTGCTTGCGGGTCATGTCCCCGGCGGCGACCACGGAGCTCAGCAGGATCTTGATGTTGACCTCGTGGTCGGAGGTGTCGACCCCACCGGAGTTGTCGATGAAGTCGGTGTTGATGCGGCCGCCGTACAGCGCGTACTCGATGCGTCCGAGCTGGGTGAAGCCGAGATTGCCGCCCTCGACCACCACCCGGCAGCGCAGCTGGGAGGCGTCGACCCGGACGGCGTCGTTGGCGCGGTCGCCGGCGTCCGCGTCGCGCTCGGCGGTGGCCTTGACGTAGGTGCCGACGCCGCCGTTCCACAGCAGGTCGACCGGCGCTCGCAGCATCACGCTGATCAGCTCGTTCGGGGTCAGCGCCTCGGCCTCGACGCCCAGCGCCCGGCGCGCCTGGACGGAGAGCGGGATCGACTTGGCGGTGCGCGGCCAGACGCCGCCGCCGGCGGAGATGACCGAGCGGTCGTAGTCGGCCCAGGAGGAGCCGGGGAGCTGGAAGAGGCGCTCGCGCTCGCGGAAGCTCGCCTCTGGGTCGGGGTCGGGGTCCACGAAGACGTGCAGGTGGTTGAAGGCGCCGACCAGCTTCAGGTGCCGTGACAGTAGCATGCCGTTGCCGAACACGTCGCCCGACATGTCGCCGATGCCGACCACGGTGAAGTCGGTGCTCTGCACGTCCACGCCGAGCTCGTAGAAGTGCCGTTTGACCGACTCCCAGGCGCCCTTGGCGGTGATGCCCATGCCTTTGTGGTCGTAGCCGGTCGAGCCACCCGAGGCGAAGGCGTCGCCGAGCCAGAAGCCGTACTCGGCGGCGATGGAGTTGGCCAGGTCGGAGAAGCTCGCGGTGCCCTTGTCCGCGGCCACCACCAGGTACGGGGAATCGTCGTCGTAGCGGACCACCCGTGGCGGCGGGACAGCCTGGCCGTCCACGCGGTTGTCGGTCAGGTCGAGCAGGCCCCGCATGAAGATCTCGTAGCAGGCGGCCACCTCGGCCGAGAGCGCCTCGCGGTCGCCGGGCGGCCGCTTGACCACGAAGCCACCTTTGGCGCCAGTCGGCACGATCACCGCGTTCTTGACCATCTGCGCCTTCATCAGGCCGAGGACTTCGGTGCGGAAGTCCTCGCGCCGGTCCGACCAGCGGATGCCGCCGCGTGCCACCCGGCCGCCGCGCAGGTGCACCGCCTCGGTGCGGGGCGAGTACACGAAGATCTCGAACATCGGCCGCGGGCGCGGCAGGCTCGGCACCCTGCTCGGGTCCAGCTTGAACGCCAGGTACGGCCTGGGCTCGCCGCCGCCGTCCAGCCGGTAGAAGTTGGTCCTGGTCATCGCCTGGACCAGCGTGAGGAAGGAGCGCAGTATGCGGTCCTGGTCGAGGTTGGCCACCGCGTCGATGGCCGCCTCGATGCGGCCCTCCAGCTCGTTGACCGTGACCTCCCGTTCACGGTCAATATCCGGGTCGAAGCGGGCGCGGAACAGCTCGACCAGCATGCGGGCGATGGCCGGGTTGGCGGCCAGCGCCTCCTCCATGTAGCTCTGGCTGAACGTGAGCCTGGTCTGCCGCAGGTACTTGCAGCAGGCCCTGAGCACCACGATCTCTCGCCAGGTGAGCCCCGCGGCCAGCACCAGCTCGTTGAAGCCGTCGCTCTCGGCCTCGCCGCGCAGCGTGCGGGTGAACGCCTCCTGGAAGCGCTCGCGCACCTCGTGCAGGTCCAGCTCCCCCTCGTGCCGGTAGGCGAGGCCGATGTCGTGGATCCACGACGGCGCCATGCCCGGCGGCCGCACCTCATAGGGGCGCTCCTCGACCACCTGCACGCCCATCGCCTCGAGCATGGGCACGACCTGAGAGAGCGGCAGCGGCCGTTCGGACCAGAACAGCTTGAAGCGCAGGATGCTCGCGGGCGCCTCGAGCGGGCGGTACAGGCTCATGCTCAGCCGCTGCCCGGTGGCCAGCTCCTCCAGGCGCTGGATGTCGTAGACGGCGCCGCGCGCCGGGAAGTCCTCGCGATAGGCGGCCGGGAACGCCTCGGCGTAGCGGGCGAACAGCCGGTTGCCCACCTCCTCACCCTGCTGCTCCAGGAGCGAGTCGTGCAGCTCGTCGCTCCAGGAGCGGGTCGCCTCGGCGAGCCTCGCCTCGAGCTCGTGCACGTCGACCTCGACCGTGTCGCCGGGTGGCACGCGGACGATGAAGTACAGCCGCGCCAGCACCGACTCAGAGAGTCGCACCGTGAAATCGATGCTCTCCCCATCCAGCGCTTGCTTGAGGATGGCCTCGAAGCGCTGGCGGACGGCGGTGGTGTAGCGGTCGCGCGGCACGTACGCCAGGCACGAGACGAAACGGGCATAGCGGTCGCGCCACAGGAACAGGCGCACGCGGCGGCGCTCCTCCAGCCGCAGGATGCCCGTGGCGACCTCGATGAGCTGGTCCTCGGAGATCTGGAACAGCTCCTCACGTGGGAAGGTCTCGAGGATGTTGAGCAGCGCCTTCCAGTCGTGCCCGCCGGGCGGCAGGCCGGCGCGCTCGAGCACCCGGTTGACCTTGTGCCGCAGCACCGGGATGTCGCGCGGGTTCCGGTTGTAGGCCGCCGAGGTGTACAGGCCGAGGAAGCGCCACTCGCCGACCACCTGGCCATCGGACCCGAAGCGCTTCACCCCGATGTAGTCGAGGTAGGAGGGGCGGTGGACGGTGGCGTGCGAGTTCGCCTTGGTCAGCACCAGCAGGCGCGGCTCGCGCGCCAGGCGGCGCACCTCCGGCGGCAGCTTGGCGAAGCTGGGCGAGAGCGGCTTGGCCGCGCTCTCGCGCAGGATGCCGAGACCACTGCCGGGGACCGGGCGCAGCACCTCCTCGCCGTCCCCGCCCTCGAGGTCGTAGGCGCGGAAGCCGAGGAAGGTGAAGTGGCCCTGGTCGATCCACTCCAGCAGCGCCCTGGCCTCGGCCAGCTCCTCGCGGTCGACCGGGGGCGGCTCGTCGGCCAGGTGGACGAGGATCTCACGCACCCGCTTGCGCATCGCCGCCCAGTCCTCGCAGGCGGCCCGGACGTCGGCGAGCACCCGCTCGATCCCGTCGCGGATCCGCTCCAGCACCGTGGGCTCGGTCTGACGGTCGACCTCCACGTGGATGACGGACTCGCGCAGGCCGTCGCCGGGCCCCGCGTCGGGCGGGAGGACCTGGACCAGCGTGCCGGCGTCGTCGCGGCGCACGGTGAGCACCGGATGGATCGGCAGGTGGATGGTGAGATCCTGACGGTTCAGCTCCATCGACACCGAGTCGACCAGGAACGGCATGTCGTCGGTGACGATCTCGACAACCGAGTGGACCGAGCGCCAGCCGTGCTCCTCGAAGCGCGGGCTGTAGACGCGCACCTTGGCGGCCCCGACCGCGCGCTGTCGGGCGAAGCTCCACTGCGCCACGGCGGCGCCGTACAGGTCGGCCACGGCCCGCTCGTGCAGGTCCTCGGGGGCGACCCCGTGGTAGAGCTGGCGCGTGAACGACTCCACCTGATCGGCCTGGTCGGACGGTAGCCGATCACGGATGGTGGCGACGATCCGCTCCAGGACCTCGGCCTTCGCCTGCTCCGGCTGGGTCGGCACCGGTTGCCACCTCCTCATTCAGGTCGGCGCCTTCCTTGGCTCGCCTCCAAGATGGCAGATCACTGTCGCGCCGTGTAGGTAGCGTCCTGTTTCTGTGGACAATGATGGGCCGATGCGACCCTGTGGAAGCGGTCGTGGACCGTCGGCGGGCAGGGATAGCATGGGCGAACCCTCTCCGAGAGACGGATTCTCCAAGGAGCTCCCGTGCCCGACCCCCTGCCGACCCAGCCGGCCGAACGCCCTCGGGCCGCGCCGCCAGCGGGCGCCGACCTGGACGGTCTGGTCGCCGGTCTAAAATTCGACGCCCAGGGCCTGGTGACCGCGGTGGTCCAGGACCACGCCGACGCCACCGTGCTGATGGTCGGCTGGATGGACGCCGAGGCGGTGCGCCGCACGCTCACCAGCGGGCGCACCTGGTTCTGGAGCCGCTCGCGCCGCCAGTACTGGCAGAAGGGGGAGACCTCCGGGCACCGCCAGTACGTTCGCTCGGTCCACGCCGACTGCGACCGCGATACCCTGCTGGTCCGGGTCGAGCAGGTCGGCGCCGCCTGCCATACCGGCGCCCGCAGCTGCTTCGAGCAGGAGCTGCCCGCCCTGCGCGGGGAGACCAGGCCGTGACCGTCGCAGCCACGGGCGCCGGCTTGCGACCCTCGCTCGACGAATTCGTCCGGCTCGCCAAGGAGTACTCGGTGGTGCCGGTCTGGCGCGAGCTGCTCGGCGACCTGGAGACGCCCGTGAGCGCCTTCCGCAAGCTGGGAGGCGGCGAGGGCTCGGTGCTGCTCGAGAGCGTCGAGCACGGCGAGCGCTGGGGCCGCTTCTCGTTCATCGGCACCGATCCGTTCGCGACCTTCGCGGCCAGGCGCGGGCGCGTGACCTGGACCGGCGACCCGCCGGAGGGCCTGCCCGACGGGCCGCCGCTGGCGGTGCTGCGCGCCGCGCTCGAGCGGCTGCGCTCGCCCGCGATCCCCGGGCTCGCCCCGCTGTACGCCGGGGCGGTCGGCTACCTCGCCTACGACGCCGTCCGCGAGCTCGAGCGCCTGCCCGACCAGACCGAGGACGACCTCGAGCTGCCCGACGCGCTCCTGGTGCTGCCGCGCTCGGTAGTGGTGTTCGACCACCTCGGGCAGCGCCTGGCACTGGTCGCCAACGTGCTGGTGCGCGAGGCGGTCGACCTGGAGGAGGCGTACGCCGCCGCCGCGCGGCGGCTCGACGAGCTGGCCGAGCGGCTGGCGGTGCCGAGCCCCAGCCCGCCCACGCCGCTGCCCGCCGCCGGGCCGCCGGCCAAGGCCTCGAGCGACCTGCCAAGGGGGCGCTACCAGCAGATGGTCGAGGGCGCCAAGGAGCACATCCGCGCCGGCGACGCCTTCCAGGTGGTCCCGTCGCAGCGCTTCTCGGTCCGCACCACGGCCCATCCGTTCGACGTGTACCGGGTGCTCCGGGTGGTCAACCCGTCGCCCTACATGTATTTCCTGCGCCTGCCGGGCGTGACCCTGGCGGGCTCCTCCCCCGAGGTACTGGTGACCGTGCAGGGGCGCCGCGCGACCATGCGGCCGATCGCCGGCACGCGGCCGCGCGGCGCCGACCCGGACGGTGACCTGGCGCTCGAGGACGAGCTCAAGGGGGACGAGAAAGAGCGCGCCGAGCACGTCATGCTGGTCGACCTGGCCCGCAACGACCTCGGCCGGGTGTGCCGCCCCGGGACCGTGCGGGTCGAGGACTTCATGAGGGTCGAGCGCTACTCGCACGTCATGCACCTGGTCTCGGACGTGGTGGGGGAGCTGGCGGACGAGGTCACCGCGTTCGACGTGCTGGCCGCCAGCTTCCCTGCGGGGACCGTGTCGGGCGCGCCCAAGGTCCGGGCGATGGAGATCATCGACGACCTGGAGCGCCACCGCCGCGGGCCCTATGCCGGCTGCGTCGGCTACTTCGACTTCTCCGGCAACCTGGACACCTGCATCACCATCCGCACCTGCGTGTTCGTCGGTGACACCGCGCACTGCCAGGCAGGCGCCGGGATAGTGGCCGACTCGGTCCCGGAGCTCGAGGAGCGCGAGACCGAGGCCAAGGCCCGGGCGCTGCTGGCCGCGGTCGCCGCCGCCGAGGCGCTCCCCGAGCGCGGCCGCACACAGGAGCCGGGCCACAGCGAGGGCGAGGAGCCGGCCCGCGGTGCGGGGGAGAGGGAGGGAGTGGGATAGGTGGCCGGCGGGCGGGGCGCACGGGCCCGACCGGTGCGGCAGCGGCGGCCGCGGCGGCTGCGGGG
>JBKPDO010000288.1:0-20557 GCA_046727955.1 bacterium
CCTGGTCTCGGCGGACGGCGCCTTCGACGACCCCGTAAACCTGGGCTTCATGCAATACCAGGACGACGCCTACATGCGCGACGGGCTGGGCCTGCTGACGGCGTGCGATGCGATGCTGTTCGGCCGGAGCACCTACCAAATCTTTGCGAAGGTCTATCAGGGCGGCAGGGCCCACCCCTGGGCCGGCAGGCTGAACGCCATCCCGAAATACGTCTTCAGCTCGACGCTGGACAGCGCCGACTGGAACAACTCGACCCTCGTCCAGGGCGACGCCGTCGCCGAGGTGACCCGGCTGAAGCAGCAGGAAGGAGGAGACCTGCTGATCCTCGGCCACGGCCTCCTCGGGGAGACGCTGCTGCGGGCGCAGTTGATCGACATGATCGACCTGTCCGTCTATCCCGTCCTCGCCGGGAACGGCAAGCAGTTCTTCCGCGACGGCCAGGCCGCCAGGCTGCGGCTCGCTGCCGTCAAGACGTTCTCGAAGATCGTGAAAATGACCTACGAAGTGCAGCACTGAGCAGACTGCCGCCGAGTCGCCCAATCAACAAGTGCCCGTCCGGCCATCTAGATGGCAACACGAGCAGACATAGGTAGCTACATCGCCCAGGCGCGCCGCATCCATGACCCGCTACCGGCGGCTCCCCAGCATCGGCCAACCACAGGAGGTCAAGATGAGACCACCACGGCTACTCGCCTTCCTACCAGCCCTGACGCTGTCGGCGGCGCTGCTGGCGCCGGCGGCCGCCTTCGCCACCCAGACCACGACCATCCACTTCACCGCCACTGAGTCCCGCGCCGAATTCAACCCCTGTTCCGGCGCGCCGGGGACGCTGACGATCATGCTCTCGGGCGTGATTAACCTCACTGACCTGGGGGACGGCACCGTCCACCGGACCACCACCACGACCGGCACGGTCACCTTCGTCCCCGAGGACTCCAGCCAAGCCAGCTTCAGCGGCCACCTGGCCGAGTCGCTCAGCGAGATCACGAACCCCAACAACGCCATTGAGACCAATGCCGAGAACGTCGTCGTCTACGGCTCCGACGGGTCGCTGGGCAAGCAGCACCTCCTGATCCATCACACGGTGAACGCCAACGGAACGGTGACCTCCTCGATCGAGATCGTCGAGTTCACCTGCCTGGCGTCGTAGGCGCCCCCAACGGCCCAGCGCACCAGGGTCCTTCAGGAACACAACGAGAACTCACCGGAACGCCACGCCGCATCCGAGCTGGAAACCACCTGACCTGACATAAAGGACAAAACTACCTGTCCGACAACCGGCATCCCCGCCGCCGGACCCCGCCCTGCGGCGTCTCGACCGCCTCGCGCCGACAAAAGGAGCACCAGTGGCTGACCTGACCATCCACACCTACACCGCCGCCGAGGGCGGACTGTTGGTCAACTCCTACCTGCTGGAGACCCCGGCCGGGGTGGTGGTCGTCGACACCAACCTGCTGGTCTCCGACATCGCCGCGTTCAAGTCGCGCCTGGCCGCGCTGCACAAGCCGCTGCTGGGCGTGTTCATCACCCACGCGCACCCGGACCACTTCAACGGCGCGATGGAGCTGGTCGGCGACCGCGAGGTCCCGGTCTATGCGACCAGCGGCGTGGCCAGGGTGATCCGCGAGATCGCCGACGCCAAGCGCGCCCAGTGAGGCCCGGTGTATGGGGCGGAGTGGCCGACGGAGACCTACTACCCGAATACCGAGCTGGGTGACGGCCAGCAGGTGATGCTCGACGGCCTGACGATCACCGCCAGGGAGCTGGGCCCCGGCGAGAGCCACGCCGACAGCTACCTGCTGGTCCAGCCGGCAGGCCGGGCCGGGCGCCGCTTGGGTTCACCGGCGACCTGGCCTTCCACCACACCCATCCCTACACCGCCGACGGCCACACCGGCGCCTGGCTGGCCACCCTGGACCGGCTCGCCGAGGAACTGGAGGTGTCCGGTGTGCGCCGGCTGCTGCCCGGCCATGGTGCTGCCAGTGGTCCCGGGCTGCTGGCCGAGCAGCGCCGCTACCTGCTGTTCTACCGGGAGGTCGTGCGGCGCCTGGCCGACGGCGCCCCCAAGCTCAGCGACGCGGCCAAGTCCGACCTTGAGGCGACGATGCGGCGGTTCCTGCCCGACGCCCCCCTGACCTGGATGATCGGACTGGGCGCTGATGCGGTCGCGGCCGAGCTGGCCGCCGAGTCCGGTCGGCCACCCAGCGGACAGGCGTCGTAGCCACGGAGCTGCAGCGAGGCGGAAGCGCGCGCTGATCACCGGGTCCGCCTCGCGCCCGCCAGCGCCGAGGAAGAGATGATGTTCACCAGTCGTGAGATGGCCTCCCTGCGATCGCAGCCACTGGGCCGCATCGCCACCGTGGGCGCCGACGGCCAGCCCGACAACGCCGCCGTGGGGTTCGAAGCTGCCGACGGCGGCGTGATCACGGTGGGGGATGGATGTTGCGGGCTCGCGTAGGGGCCGCAACATCGTGGCCGGCCAGTCGCGAGTGGCGTTCCTTGTCGACGATCTCCAGTCGGTGCGGCCGTGGCGGCCTCGAGGGGTTCGCAGCTACGGCCAGGCTGAGCTGGTCGGGGCCCACGGCGACCCGCCCCACGGCGGTCAGCTGCGCAGCACGCCGCAGCTCAGCCGGAGTTGGCACGGGAACGATGCCATGAGCGGTGGTGGGTTGGCCGCAACTGCCGCCCGGGAGATCCAGTGACGGTGAACGCCGTGCGGCGCACGGTACGGGAGGTGGCAGCAATGCAACGTGGGAGCATCGTTCGGCTGCCCGCCGGCGTCCTCGCGGTGGTGGTGGTGGCCGGCTCGACGAGCCTGTTCGCCACCTTCTGGGACGACGCGGCCCGGTGAGAACAATGGAACGGTAACTGGCGGTAGCGGCTGTCCGTCGAGGCCAAGCGCACGGTGTCAGCGTTGTGCCCGGCGGGCTTGGCGCCACTTCTCGCTCCCATGCACAAACCGTCGCGGCAGTCCGCCTGGTAGCTGCTACGTAACGCTTTGGCCGCGTTCTGCCTGGTTCGGCATGGGTGGCCCTACATTGTGAGGCCGTGCCCGTTGAGTTCTTGTCCGACGAGGAGGCGGCCAGGCATGGCCGCTACACCGGCCTGCCGTCGCGGGCAGAGCTGGAGCGGTTCTTCCTCGACGACGCCGACAAGGCGCTGATCGCCAAGCGGCGGGGCGATCACAACCGGCTCGGCTTCAGCTTGGTCCTGACCACGGCCCGCTACGTGGGCACCTTCCTTGCTGACCCGTTGGATGTGCCGAACGTGGTGATCGAGTACCTCGCCGAGCAGTTGCAGATCGCCGACCCCTCCTGCGTGAAGCGCTACACCGAGCGGGCAAAGACGCGGTTTGAGCATCAGTGGGAGGTCCAGCGCGCCGAAGGGCTCAAAGACTTCGCCGAGGCCGAGGCCGAGCTGGTGGCGTGGATGGACGCGCGGGCATGGACGACCGGGGATGGGCCGAAGGCGATCTTCACCGAGGCGGTGGCCTGGCTGCGGGAACGCGGGGTGCTGCTGCCCGGGGTGACGACGCTGACCCGACTGGTCGCCCGGGTGCGCGATGCGGCGACGAAGCGGGTATGGGACACCCTGTACGAGCTGCCGACCCCGCAGCAGCGGCAGGCGCTGGAGCTGCTGCTGGAGGTCCCCGAGAGGGCTCGGGTGTCGGAGCTGGAGCGGTGGCGTAAGGGCCCGCGGACCGCCTCGGGCCCGGCGATGGGCAAGGCGCTGGATCGCGTGGCGGAGATCGCCGGGGCGGGGTTCGGGACCCTTGACCTGGCCGCGGTGCCGCAGCGGCGGCTGGTCGAGTTGGCCCGCTACGGCATGGCCGGCAAGCCGGCCCTGTTGAAGCGGCATCCGCCGCAGCGGCGGCTGGCGACGCTGCTGGCCACGGTGGTGGAGCTGGAGGCCAGGGCGATCGATGACGCCTTGGAGCTGTTCGACCTGCTGATGACCACCGAGCTGCTCGGCAAGGCGCACCGGGAGGCCGACAAGGAGACGGTGCGCCGCCATCCCAAGCTGGCCAAGGCCTCCTCCAGGCTCGCCGCCGCGGTGGAGGTGCTGTTGGAGGCCGCCGACTGGGGCGAGCAGGTGCGCCTGGAGCAGGTGTGGGAGGCGATCGAGGCGATCATGCCGCGCTCGGAGCTGCGGGCGGCGGTCGCCACGGTCACCGAGCTGGTGCCGCCGCCGGGCGCCGATGAGGATGCTGGCTGGCGGGCCGAGCTGGCCGGCCGGATCGCCACCGTCAGCGGCTTCTGTAAGCGCCTCCCGGAGGTGATCGAGTTCGGCGCCAACACCGAGGGTGGCCCGGTGCTGACGGCGCTGCGGTCGCTGCCCGCGCTGCTGACAAGCCGCACCAAGCCGACCGTCGACGACATCCACGTTCACGGCGAGGTGGTGACCGGACCGTGGCGGCGGCTGGTGTTCGGCCATCCACGGTCTGCGGGCGGGACGTTCGACAAGAACGCCTACGTGTTCTGCGTGCTGGAGCAGTTCCACCGCCACCTCAAACATCGCGAGATATACGCCGAGGGTTCCGGCCGCTGGCGCGACCCGCAGGCGCAACTGCTGGAGGGGCCCGCGTGGGCCAGCGTCAAGGACGCGGTGCTGACCGCGCTCGGGCTGCCGGAGGACCGCGAGGCCACCGACGCGATGCTGGCCGGCCGGGCGCGGCTGCTGGACGAGGCCTACCGGGACGTCGCCGGCCGCCTGGCCGTGGGCGCCAGCACCGAGGTGACCGTCGACGACGACGGCAAGCTGCACGTCGCGGCCCTGAAGGCGATCCCGGAGCCACCCAGCCTGGTCGACCTGCGTCGGCGGGTGCAGGCGATGCTGCCCCGGGTCGACCTGCCCGAGCTGCTGCTGGAGGTGATGGGCTGGGTCCCAGGGTTCATGGCAGCGTTCACGTCGCTGTCGGGCGGCCGGGCCCGGCTGGCCGACCTGGACGTCAGCATCGCCGCCTGCCTGACGAGCCAAGCGCTCAACATCGGCTACACCCCGGTCGCCAAGCAGGGTGTCGAGGCACTGGAACGCGCCCGGCTGTCACATGTCGCCCAGACCTACCTGCGCGCCGAGACCTATTCGGCAGCCAACGCTCCGCTGATCGACAAGCAGGCCGAGATCCCCTTCGCCCAAGCACTCGGCGGTGGGCTGGTCGCCGCCGTCGACGGGATGCGGTTCGTCGTCCCGATCCCCAGCCTGTTCGCCCGCCCCAACCGGAAGTACTTCGGACCAAACCGGGGCGTGACGTGGCTGAACATGATCAGCGACCAGGCGTTCGGGCTGGGCGCCAGGGTCGTGTCGGGGACCGCGCGCGATTCGCTGCATATGGTCGACGTGCTGTTCAGCCAAGACGGCGGCCGGCGTCCCGAGGTGGTGGTCGCCGACACCGGATCGTATTCGGACCTGGTGTTTGGGCTGGTGCATCTGCTGGGCATGGCCTACCGGCCGGCGCTGGCCGATCTGCCTGATCAGCGGCTGCGGCGGTCCGACGCTGACGCCGACTACGGGCCGTTGAACACCGCCGCCCGCGGCAAGATCGACCTGGCCAAGGTGGCGCGGCACTGGCCCGACATCCTGCGGGTGGTCGGCTCGATCTACACCGGCGCCGTGCGGGCCTACGACGTCACCCGGATGCTGCAACGCGACGGCCACCCCACCCCGCTGGGCGACGCGATCGCCTCCTACGGGCGGATCTACAAGAGCTTGCACCTGCTCGCGGTCATCTCTGACGAGCCCTACCGCCGCGACATCAAGGTGATCCGCAACCTCCAAGAAGGCCGCCACTCGCTGGCCGCCAGGATCTTCCACGGCAAGAAGGGCGAGCTGCGCCAGCGCTACCGCGAAGGCCAGGAGGTCCCGTTGACCGAACGAAAGCGCCCGATTGTCCTTTCTATGCCGGATGTGCTGTGATCCCTGGCTGTTGAGGCAGCCGGCTTGAGGAGGGCACGGTGAAGGATCACGCGATCCGGGATCTCGCGGGATTGACGGTGCCGCGGGTGGGCAGGGTCGAGGAGACCAGCGATCCGGCCTTGCCGTTCCGGCTGGTCGACGGCAGCGGCGCCGAGGTGCTCGCGGTCAGCGAGTTCCTGGGCGACATGCTGGCCACCGACGCCAGCCCGGCCTCGCTGCGGTCCTACGCCTACGAGCTGCTGGCGTGGTTCCGGTTTCTTCTCTGCACCAGGCAAGCCGAGGAAAGCTGCCAGAATGTTCCTCGCAGAAGGGGAAGAGGATGCGACCCTCGAGGAGCACGCTGGCACGCGCCAGCGCCGTGGCGGTGGTGCTGGGCGCCTTGGTGGTCGTCGGGCGCCTGTCGGGCGGCAGTGTGCGGCCTTCCAGCCCGCCGACGGTGACGACGGTGAGCCTGCCGACCGTGCTGTCACCACCCTCGACCACTCCGTCGCCGGTGACGGCCCGTCTACGACTCGGCCAGGTCACCGCGGTCACCGGTGATGGGGACGTGGTCTGGGCCGCGCACGGCTGCGCGATCTCCCGGGTGGACGCCCACACCGGCCGGGTGGTGGCCACGGTTGGCCTGCCACCCGTCCGAAGCGGCTGCTGGGTGGCCGGGATGCAGGCCGGCGCCGGGGCGCTGTGGGTGTCGTTGTCGGGTGAGCGGCTGCTGCGGGTCGACCCTGACAGCAACCGGGTGGTGGCCACGCTGGCGATGGCCAACCTGGCGACCCCGGCGGTGACAGCCAGCGGGCTGTGGGGGGTGTGCTGCTGGCGCGGGGTCAACACTGGCCACCCGGCAGGGTGGCTGGTGCGGGTCGACCCTGACAGCAACCAGGCGGTGGCCAGGGTGCGGCTGCCTGGGCTGCCCACCGCGGTCGGGGTCGGCCCCAGCGGGGTGTGGGTGGCGGGCGCGGGCGGGCCGATCTGGCGGGTCGACCCTGCCAGCGGCCGGGTGGTGGCAACCATCCGGGTCCCGGGCGGGCTGGGTGGCCTGCCAGGACGGGAAGGACCCGCTGGCCAGGCAGGGGACGTGCTGGTCGACTCAGACGCGGTGTGGGTGAGCAACCCGGTCAACGCCGAGGTGCTGCGCATTGACCCGCGGCGTAACCAGTTCCAGGGCCGAGCCTTCACTGGCGGGCCAGCGCTGGTGACGGCCGACGGAGCCGTGTGGGCGACCAGCAGCACCACCCTGGTTCCCCTGAACGACCAGGCCAGGCGCGAGGTTTCGCTGGGCGAGCTGGGCGGGCAAGGCCAGCCCAACGAGTTCCTCGATGAGCAAGGCCAGCTCGCCGAGATCAGTGACCTTGCGGCCAGCCCGGGCGCGGTGTGGGTGGCCGCGCCAGCCGGGCTGTTCCGCGTCGACCTGGCGCGACTGCGTCGAGCCGACGGGTAATCGGAACCTCTATGCCGCCGTGTCTGCCTGCCAGTCGCAGCGTCGACCTGCTGCTGGCGCCGCCTGAGCGTCATCGCTGATCTCCTCGGGCTCGGAGGGTGGGCAGGCCGAGGTCGACCGGCGCGATGCGGGCCAGCCGCTGGGTCTGCTCACGTTTCTGTCTGAGGAAGGTGAGAGTGAGGTCGATGCCCTCGACTTCACCCAGCCAGCCTTCCTGCTCGGCCCGGCTGCGGCGGGCCAGGAGGTCGACCTCGATCTCGTCGAGCCGAGGCAGCATCTTGGGATTGATGTTGAGCATCGGGCAGCGCAGACAGGCGTGCTCATGCTGGCAAGGGGTGCCGTAGGGACGGGCGCAGCCACCCAGTTCGACCTTGCGCTGGTCGAAGTGCTGCTCGAACCCGAGCCACTCGGGCTCGGTGACCGGCCGATACTCATCGGTCGGCCGGGCCTGGCGGCGCCGGTCGAGGAATGCCTGGTAGTGGCGGACGACGTCTTCGTTGAAGACAGCGACGTAGCCCCGAGTTGTTTGCAGGTTCAAGTGTCCAAGTAGGGCGGCGCCGATGTGGATCGGCAGCCCGTTGTTCACCAAATCGGTGGCCAGCAGCCTTCGGAAGTCGTGCGGGGTGAAGTCGGACGCGTGGAAGCCCGGATGCTGCTCGGCCAGCTCACCGCAACGGCGTTTCAGCATGTCCACGACAGTGGTGTCGGAGACGACCTCGTGGCTGGTGCCGATCCGGCGTTGGAACAGGAACGGCATCGGTGGGCTGCTGCGCCGCTCGTGCGGATCGTATCGGGGGAGCAGCGGGATCGTTCGGCCGTCCGCGGTGTGACGCCGGATGATGGCCGCGATGACGGCGAACAGTTCGGCGGACATGGGGATGACCCGTTCCCGGTCGCTCTTGGACGGGGCGACCACGAGGAGGGCGATGACCTCACCGCCCGGCCGCTGGTACTGCCGGATGCTGAGATGGGTGAGTTCGAGGGCCTCCTCGATGCGGACGCCCGAGTGCCGCAGGACCTCAACGATCGCCCACTCCCAGAAGGCGGCGTCTTCGGCTCGGGTGAGGTTGAGCTGCTTGCCGCTGTGCTGGTCGAGCACGCGGACGTTGGCCGCGCCTTGGTGCCTGCCGCGTCGCTGGTCCGCTCGGCTCCACAGCCGCTGGTAGGCACGGCCGTCGATGGTGACGGTCTCGCCGCCGCCGACGCGGGTGGCTTGCTCGAGGAGCTCCCGGAGGTGGCTGTAGCGGCTCTCCATGTGCTCCACGAGGATGCGCAGCAGCGGTTGACGCTGCCGTGTGCGATCGTCCATGCGTTCCTTGACGCGCCGTCGGCGGATCCCGTAGCCGCGAACGTCGGCGTCAGTGACCGGGCAAGCAGCCACCCAGACCGCCCACTGCTCGGGTTCCGCGGCGGCCCACGCCTGGAGATCGGCGTAGAAGGCTCGGATGGCTCGCAGGACGGGCTCGACGTCGCGGCGGCCCCGGCCGTCGGCGCGAATCGCCACCTGGTCGCGCCACCGCTGGTAGAGCCCAGCGTCGATGCGCAGGTCTGCCTGGTCGGGGACGAGCTGCTCGATCGTGGCCCAGAAATGGCTGGCCAGGTGCCGAGCGAGGTTGGCCAGCGTCGAGTAGTCCAGCTCGGGTTTGCGCCGGTCCAGGTAGGCGATGAGCAGCTGCCGGACCCCGGCATGGCGGATCTTGTAGCGGTCGACCAGCTCCTGGACCGTCAACCGTCCGGTCAGCAGCGCCGCCTTCAGCGTCGCGGGCCCGCCGGAGGGGAAGTAGCCCATCGCATGGAGCACCTGCCAGGCCAGGTGTCCGGGGAACCGGCTGCCGGCGCCGCGTTGCCCCGGCACCAGCCCCTGACGACGGCACGCCCACGCGTAGTGCAGCAAGGCCGCGGGGGTCAGATCGGCCAGCGCGATGCCCTGGGTGGTCAGGGCCACTGCAACATCGAACAGTGCGGTCTGGTGGTGGACCGGGTGCACCGGCATGGCCTGGACCTCGGCCCAGAACTTGTCGAGCAGCGGGTCGTTTTGGGCGCCGAGGAAGCGCTGCCCGTAGTAGAGGAACGTGTTGGAGCGAAAGGCCTCCAGCGAGGGCTGGATGATCCGCAGGCAGAACAGGCAGGCCGCGCCCACCCCGAGCTGGCTTTTCCCTCTGCGCGTTGCCTGCAGGACGGCAACCGGGTGCCCGGGCGCGTTCAGCCCGCTGACCTCCCACCGCTGCTGCCAGGTCTCGCCCGGGAAGCCCTCCAGGTGCCCCAGGAGGTCACGGGCGCCGCGGCTTCGGCGCCAGCGGTTGTCCGCTGAGTTCGTCGGCCAGGTCGTGCGTATCGCCGCAGCCACGTTCTCGACGGAGGCGCGTGTGAGATCGCCTTGCGGTCGCGGGGGGACTGCTGGGGGCGGGGCCGGGGCGGCGTTCACGCTGACGAAGCGGCTGCTGCCCTTCCTGCTTTGCCGGATCGGAGCAGCGGCGTCAGCCACCGAACACCACCTTGATGTCGTCGGGGTCGTAGCCGGTGGCGAAGGTGCGCTGCGGACGAGGACGGGTGTAGTGCTCCTGGAGCTTGTCGTGCATGTCCTCAACCCGCGCGGTGAGGTAGCGCCCGGTGGTGTCGAGATGCGCATGCCGCAAGATCGTCTGCACCTCGGCGAGGGTGAGCCGGTCGTCGCCGGCCATCCTCGTCGCGGCCGTGTGCCTGGCGTCGTGCAGGGTCCAGTTCGTGTCGAGCTTGTCATTGGCCCGCTGCAGAATGCGCCGCATCGCCCAGTAGCTCAGCGGCCGCTGCTCCCCGCGGCGGGTCCGCCACACCGGCTGACCCGATGGCGGCAGCCTATCAGTGGCGAGGTAGCTGCCGAGATAGCGGAAGGCGTTCGGGGACGCCGGCACGGGCTGCCGGATGCGGGTGCCCTTGCTGATCACGTAGATCAGTTGGCCTGGCCAGTCGATGTCCTCCAAGCCGATGCCCAGCAGTTCGCTTGCCCTGGCCCCGGAGGAGACGTAGAACTCCAGCAAGGCCCGGTCGCGGTCGCAGCCCATCGCGGAGAACAGCTCGTCCCACCGGTGGTCCGGGATCGCCCGCGGGGCCTGCGCGGGCACCTTCTGCCGCAGCCGACCCCGACGGAACGCCGGCACGGGCTCCAGCGGGGAGCGGTGCGCAAGCGCTTGTCGACGTTCCCGCGACGCTGGCACCGGGTTGATCACCGGTCCGGCCCCGAAACGGGCGTGGAACGCGTAGAAGCCACTGACCACGGTGAGGTTGTGGTTGATCGTGCTCGGCGCGTAGCCCTCCCGTAGTGACGGTTTGCCGGTGCTCAGGTTCACCGATCCCGGCGGCGGAGACGAGCCGCGCCGCTTGCGGAGCCGCTGCGGGTTACGCCCCTCCCGTAGCCATCCCACCAGTACCGCGACCTCGGCCTCCGTGGCCTGCTCCCACGAGGTCTGCAAGCACCACAGCAGCCGGTGCCACCGCAGCAGATCGAACCCGTAGCTGCGGCACGTCAGCGGGCTGACGTCGCTCAGCATCAGATCCCGTAGGTAGGCACTGACCGGCTCCACCTCGCGGCCGTCGTTGTCGACCACCACGAACGGAAGGGACGGTATCGCCACCGCGACCACCGAGCCGACCGCGGGCACTGAGCGCTGCCCCTCCATCAGAGCACGTCGTAGGTCCTCGAGCACACCACGCTCCTTGAGAAGCCAAGCGATCCGCCTGGCTAACGATCAGAGACATGGTGCAGTTAACAGGTCGGAACCAGCGCAGCAGGTCCAGCCCGTAGGAGCGCAGGGTGGCCGGCGACCGGCCGGCCGCCTGCAGGTCGCGGAGGAAGGTCGCCACCGCCTCGACCGCCACGCCGTCTGGGTCAAGGAGCCGATAGGGCTCCCACGGGTCGGCAGTGGCGACCAACCGGCCAGCCTGCGGCACGACCATGCCTGCCAAGTTGCTCGAGTTCGCTTGCCTGCTGTCGATGTCCATGGCGGGGATGTCTATCACATCCACCGCATGGCTGCTGACCTGCAATTACACGCAAGTTAGTTCAGTCAACAGGGCGGTGCGGGCGACAGTGTCGAAGGTGACCGGGCCGCCGGTGACCGCCAGGCGCCGCAGCGCCTGGATGGCACGCTCGCGGGTGGCCTGGCTGCGTCGGCGGGCCGCCTGGACGAGGAAGCGGGTGTTGTCAGCCCGCATCAGCGGCCCCCTGCTCGTCCTTCTCGACCTCGGTGATCATGCGGTCCAAGTTGCCGAGGACCTGCTGGTTCATCTCGGCGACCCGGGTCTGCCCCTTGCCCTCGGCAGCCTCGATGAGCGTGAGCGTGCGCTGGCGCTGCTCGCGGAGTTCGGGCAGGAACTCCGGCCCGGTGATGAAAACCGGACAAGTCAGGCAGGCGTTGGCGTGCGGGCAGCGCTTTTGCACCGGGAGCCCGCAGAAGCCGTTTGGGAGGGCCTGGGTGGCGATGCCGTAGCGGGTCTTGGCCCACTGCGCCTGGGCGAGCGGCCCGTCGGGGTCGAGCGTCACCCGTTCGCCCTTGATGTTGACCCTGGTGGCCTGCTCCCAGCGGCGCCGGACCGTCTGGTCGGTGAGCTTGGCGTAGTGCGCGGTCATCTGGGTCGATTCGTGGTCCAGTAGGACCCGGACGACCTCCTGGGGGACGTCCCGGTTGATCAGCCTGGTGGCGAAGGTGTGCCGCCACTGGTGGGGGGTGAGATGGATCGGTTGGCCGTGCTCGTCGCGGACGTCGCAGGTCGCCAGCCAGCGGTGCATCGTGCCGCGGTAGGCGTCGGAGCTGAACGGGCGCCGCCCGTTGACGTTGCCGGTCTGGCGCGGCAGCAGGTACGGGCTGCCGTCCGGCCAGCGTTCCAGCACCCGCCGCTGCTGGGCGCGGATCTCGGCCTCGAGTTCCTCATCGATGGGGACCGCGGCCTCCCGTTCCATCTTGGTGTTGACGTAGCGCAGGTAGGGAGCGCCCTGGCCGTCGTGGAGCAGGCAGTCGAACCGCAGCGTGCACGCCGACGCCAGGCGCAGGCCGCAGCGGATCAGGATCAGGGTGATCAGGCGCCCCTCGGGGTAGGGCCAGCGGTCAAGGTTGGCGGGCTGCTCGATCTGGGCCATGACGTGCTCGGCCAGGTAGCGGGTGACACGCTGCCGACGCCGCGGACAGTCGCCGGTGAAGAACGCTGCGGTGGTCGGCAGGCGGGGATCCCAGCCGTGCTGGCGGATGGTCTGGAAGAACATGTGCAGGCCACCGATACGGCTTTCGTTGGCGCTCAGCCCGCCGGGCAGGTCGCTCAGCCAGACCAGGTAGCGTTCCAGCAAGGGCCGGTCGACGGCGGCCAGCCCATCGACCTCGGGCACGGCGGTGGCGAGGAACTCGCTGAAGCGGGTGAGCGCCTGGACGTCGGCCACCGCGGTGGCAACGGCCAGGCCGGAGGTCAGCCGGTAGCGCACCCACCGCTTGCCGAGTTCCCGCAGCCAGGGTTGGCTGATACGGTCAAACCGCAGGTGGCTGCGGGACCGCGCGCGGCCGGCACTGTGCTTGAGGCCGTTGAGCCGCCACAGCCGCCAGACGTCACGGGGATACTCGACCTCCCAGCCGGCGCCGTCGCGGAGGGCCTCAACGACCTCGCGGGCGTAGAGCAGGAACACCTCGTTCCTGGCCCGGAACCGCTCCCACCCGGGTGTGCGGCGTCTAGACCTGGCCATCTCCCGCCACTGCTCTGTCGAGCGGTCCAGCAGCGAGGCGACGCCAGTCTCCCTGGCCCGGCGGATCGCCCAGTTCGCCACATACAACGGCAGCGTGGCTGCCTGCTCGTCGCGGCGGCACTGGACGGCGTACTGCAGCTCAAGGCGCAGTTGCGGCGGGAGGTTGCGGAAGTCGATCACCGCCGCGCCGTGGTACTCGCAGTCGACGATGAAGTCCTCGAGCGGCGGGCTTCCGGCGTTCCGCCATCGGGCGGCGTGCGCCTTGCACAGGCCCTG
Organism: bacterium; assembly: GCA_046727955.1. Classification (GTDB taxonomy): domain Bacteria; phylum Actinomycetota; class CALGFH01; order CALGFH01; family CALGFH01; genus DASVXQ01. The sequence continues at coordinate 13,330 of JBKPDO010000288.1, forward strand.
GTCGCTCTCCATCCACAGCGTGCAAAACGACAGCCGGCACTCGGCAAGCGGATACCTGGCCGGGTCGAGCGGGACCGCGGTGGCCGCCCACACGGTGGGGTCTGGCCGGCCGGCGCGCTCCCACTTGTCGCGGTGGCGGATACACAGTCCATGCCCGCTGGTGCCGTACCGGCAGTTGGCTACGGTGCAACTGCCCGGTTCGGCCCGCCCGCGCAGCGGCGGCCCAGGGTCGGCCAGGAAGGCGGCCCGGTCCTGGCGGCCCTGCTTTCTCCACCGCAGGCCATGCCCCCGGCACAGCTTCCAGTCGTGCCCAGGACGGTCGCATCCGGACACGACACAGGGCTTCCAGCCGAGGACCGGGTCGTTCTGGTCGGGGAGCAGGAGTTCGACACGGAACTCGGGCCGGACCGCCGCCATGAGCTGCTCCAGCAGCCCCACGCTGGCCCTGCCGGCGCCTATGGGCTGCTGCGCGGCGGTCATAGCCGAACCTCCCGGCCGGTGAACCAGCCTGCGGCCTCCAGGGCCTTGCGGGCGTCCTCGACGGTGAGGTGGCCGTAGATGTCGATCGTGGTGGTGATCGAGGCGTGCCCGAGCAGCTCCTTCACGCTCTCCATCCCAGCGCCCCTGCGCAGCAGCCAGGTGGCGTAGGTGTGACGAAACAGGTGGGGGCCAAAGTCGATGCCGGTGCGACGGCGAAGCCGTTTGACCAGGTCATAGACGGCCGGATAGGTCATCGGGCGCCCGTGCGGGCCGTTCCACAGGTTGACGAACACATAATCGCTGTCCAGCGGGCCGTACTCGCGGGTGAGGTAATCGGCATACAGCCGCATCAGCTCGGCGCTGCTGGGGATCGTCCGGGAGATCCCGGCCTTGACGCGAGCGCGGTTATCGTTGACCCGCGGGGTCACGGTCAGCTCCCGCTCGGCGATCGCGAGATCCTCGTGCCGCAACCCGAGCGCTTCCCCGATCCGCACGCCGGTGTCCAGCAAGACGGCGAACAGCAGCCGGTCGCGCAGGTGCCCGCAGGCGTCCAGGATCGCCTGCACCTGGTCGGTGGTGAGGACCTCGGGGAGCAGCTTGGGCTCGGTGAGCTTGATCGTGCGCCGCCGCTGGGGCTTGTGCTTGGTGACGTGGTGCAGGAACGGCTTCCAGGACGTGCTGCCCCGTCGGCCGGCTGGGCGCATGGTGATCAGCAGCTCACCGAGGTCGACGCCGTGGCGGGCGTGGAACTCACAAAACGACGCCAGTGCCGACAGCTTGCGGTTCACGCTGCGCTCGGCGCAGTGGTGGGCGACCGAGGGCAGCACCGCCACCTGGCCGTCGCGGGCCGCGGGGGGCAGGCGGAGCCAGGCCACGAACCCGGCGACGTCCTCCAGCGTGACCGCCCGCCAGTCCAGCCCGCGGCCGGCGAGGTAGTCGAACCAGTCCTTGAGGTCGTGAGCGTAGCCCTTGACCGTGTTCGGTGAGCGCTCGATCGCGGTCAGGTAGGCCAGGTAGCGATCGACCGGCTCCAAGGGGCCGTCGTCGCCGAGGACGGTCCAGGACTCAAGGGCGGAGTCAGGCATCAGCACCCGCTGCACGCGCATGGCACCTCCAGCTCATCCGTAGTGGACGGCGGAAGATAACCCTGTCCAGCAGGTGCCTGGGAGTCCTCAACGCCTTCGTGCTGGACGTCATGAACGCCCTGCTGAGGACTCTAGATAGCAAACCCGAGCCGGGTGGCGCCGCGCTTGCCGGCGACCAGCGCCTGGTCGTCGTCGAGCAGGGTCCAGTGCTCGACCAGCTCGTCAAGCTCCAGCGGCACCGAATGCCTCCTGCCCGGTCCGGGCGAGCGTCGCCGACAGCGCGCTCGTCGACCAAGGCTCGGGAAGTTCCGACAAGCACCGGAGGCGGAACTCCTCGGCGCCGCGGACCCTCTCACAGCGCGGGCGAACCATCCAAATCGGCACACGACCGGGCTGAAGTGCCGTTGCCATCGGCCAAGGCAGCACTTGCCAACAATGGCCTTCGACCCTCGCCTTCTACACGTCCAGTGCTCCTCCGCGGAAGTCACACTGGTGTGATTTGCTGCGCTTCTACCGGGCGAGCGGGAGGATGAGGGTGTTGACGCTGCCAGCATTGGAGGTCAGCGAGGGAGCGCGCCGAGCTGGTCTGCTTGGGTGAGCGCCCAGACCAGCCCACGGCGGGGCGGCTCGCCCAGAGCAGATCGTGCTCGTGCCGGCCGAGGGTGCGCGCTGGTCAGCGATCCAGCTACAACAGGCGTGACACGACTTGGCAGGGATGATCAAAGTGGGACTGACGGCAACCTTCATCGCCTGCCGCGCTGGCGCGGAGCCGGCGGCGGTGGGCGCGTGGACGCCGTTCTCGGATGTGGCCGAGGGATGGCTGCTGCGTCGCGGGTGGAAGGTCGGCGAGAACGTCGAGGGGCTCGCGGCCCTGCTGGGCGGCGTCGTGGGTCCGGCACTGGCCGCGTTCGTCATGGACAGCGACTTCTGCGTGGTGCTGGGCGCACTGGACGGGACGGTGGCCTGGCGTTGGGTGTTCAACAAGGACGCGGAGTACCACCTGGTCGAGCGGTCGGTCGGCGCTGCGTCCGACCCTTCAAAGGGTCCCGATCCTGCGGATCCCGACGCGGTGCTGGCCGCCCGGATCCGGGCGGTCGTGCCGAGCATTGCCGAGTGGTCCGGGACCGCGGGGCTGTGTGCGGTTGCCCATGAGCGGCTTGAGGAGCTGCTGGAGCGCGGCTACATCCTGGCCGAGGAAGGCCTGTTCGCGCTCCTGGTCGAGTTGGGCGTGTGCGCCCAGCAGGCCGCGCCGGTCGGCGAGGAGCCGGCCGGCGCCCATGCGATCCAGGCGGCATCCGACCCTCCTGCCCGGCCGCGACTGGTGCACCACGGATTCCTCGCCGCCCCGATCGACCACACCAGCCAAGGATGGCAGGCGTTCGTGCGCACCCACGAGCTGGAGGCATGGGGTGAGCCACCGGCGCTGGTCGTCGAGGGGCTGGCGATCGGGGGCGGCCCGACGCTGTGGGACGTCTACCTTGCGTCCGACCCGCCCGTGCATCTGTTTGTGCAGGGCGCCGTGTGGGGCCTGGACGTCGTCGAGCCGGGCCAGCTCCCCCTCGACTGGGACGGCCGCTGGGTGCGTGTACCCGACCGCCCGGGTCGCAGCCTGGACGACGCGGTCGCCTGGGCGCGCGCCAACGTCGGGGTGGCGGGCGCGCCGCCACGCCCGAACCGCGAGCGGCTGTGGAGCGAGCTATCGCCCGTGGAGCTGCACCGTTCTGCCGGCTTCGAGTTCGACCGCTCGGACGGGTGGCCGCGCTTTGAGCGGCCGGGCGGGGTGCTGCTGCGACTGGAGCTTGACACCTACCAGGACCTGCTGGGACGGGCTGGTGAGGTGGCCGCCTGGCTGGAGGCGGCCCGTGCCGGCCTGCTCGACCCGGTAACCGGTCAGCCGCACGTCCACCTGACCACCGAGCCGGCGACCGACCAGTACGCCGGGCAGCCGTACGGGCTGGCGCTCACCCTGGCCGCCTGGACCATCAAGCAGCGGCTGCGGCTGCTGCCCGGCGACGCGGACGGCTGGGCGCGGCTGCTTGGCGAGCTACGGCGTGGCCGGCTCCGGGAGGTCCACGCTGACCTCGACGTCCTCAACGGCGACGGCATGCCGAGCCAGCTTCGGTACGGGGTGCAGCTTGAGGTCGTGCTGCGCGACCAGTTCGTCGACCAGCCCGGCCCGCTACCCGACCAGCATCCCGCGCAGATCGTGATCACGCTGGGGGAGCCGGCGGCACGTGGCGGGGTCATCCCCGACCTGACCGCGGCCGCCCTCAGGCTCGCCAAGCAGGCCGCCGCCCGCTTTGGCGCCGCCACCGGCTACGTGGCCGCCGGCCGCGACGGGTTCCAACCCTTCTTGTCTCCTTACGAGGACCGGGTAGGCGTCGATCCGTGGCGCCGTCCGCGGCTTGACCGGGTCACCCGCGGGGCGCACTGGGGGATCTTTCTTTCCACCCACCACCTCCAACAGGTCGGCGGCCTCGAGGCGCTGCGGAACCTCGGGCTGTTCCATGCGGTCGAGCGGCTCGCCGGCCCACCCGACGAGCTGGTGTGGGCCCAGCTCACCGCGGACCCCTACCAGGTGGACCAGACCCTGCTGGACCGCGTAGCACGCGCGCTCGCCCCTGTGATGCCCCCGGCCCGGGCGCCCAGATAACCGTCCAGCGCTCGCCGCAGCGACCACGCCGATGCGATGCACTGCCGTCCAGAGATGGGCAGAAGGAGGCTGCGGTGTCGAGGCTGCCAGCGCTGGAGATTACCACCGGGCAACGAGCGGAGCTGGAACGGCGGGTGCGGGCGCACACCACCACCCAGCAAGCCCTGCGCCGGGCACGCGTCATTGCGGAGCCTGTCAACCTCGGTGAGACAGATCAGCGGGGAAATTGCTGAGGCGGCTCCGATGGGTCGTGGGTGGGGTCGATGGGCTTGTTGATCCAGACCTGCTCGGGCAGTCGGGACTTACCAAAGCTTGACAGGGAGGGTGGCGGCCATTGCTGTGGACCGGCGCTGGGCCTCCGGCGACCACACTAAACGTCGAGCACACGCAGTTCGGCGTGGTCGTCGTCGAGCCGGCGGATCACGGCCAGCCGGCGGCCGTCCGGAGCGAACGAGGGGTTGTTCAGGACCGCGCCGGTCAGCCTGTGCATGTCGCCGGAGTCCAGGTCGATCACCCACAGCCCCTGCTCGCCGCCGCGGTCGCCGGGCACCGCCAGGTGGCGCCCGTCCGGCGCCAGCGCCATGCCCCGCCAGTCCGAGAAGCCCCGGGCCACCACCCGCGGCTGGCCATCCGGAAGGTCCTGCACGTAGACGTGCCACGGCGACCTTTCCCGGGCATCTCCGCTCCTGCCCTGCGACTCGGGCGAGGCCAGAAACACCAGCCCGCGCTCGTCCGGCGCCAGCAGCGCCTGGTCCGCGCGCCCCTGCTGGGTGCAGTCGGCGGTGGCCGGTTCGAAGAACACCTGGTCCACCGCCCAGGTACGGCCGTCAATCGAGACCGGCTTGGGCAGCCGGCCCACGCCCTGCTGGCTCAGCGGGGCGAAGCCCGCGCACTTGCCGTCGCCGTATGAGACGAACCCACTGTGCAGGTCCTTGCGCCAGGACACCGCGGTCGGGTCGTACTCGCCGAGCGGCGCCAACAGTTGCACCTCGCGCGTCTTCGGGTTGAAGGCCACCGCGTCGATATGGCTCTGCTCGGGATCGTCCATGATGCAGTACCGGGCCAGGCCCAGCCGGCCGTCGGGCAGCGCGAACAGCATCACCCAGTTGGTGCGCTGGCACCCGGCCAGGTTGGGCATGGCCAGTTGCTCGGCCGGGCGGCCGGGCGCGACCCGCCACACCTCGTCCTGCGCGCCGGGGTCCGGCGAGCGGACCACATACACGTAGCCGTCTGGGAGCCAGGCCGTGGTGCCCAGGAACCCGGCCGGCAGGTCCAGCCGGGTCCCTGGCGCCGGCGGTGCCGGCTTCGGTGCCGAGCGCCCGAACCCACACCCGGCCAGCAGCAGGCACGCGCCGATGCGAACGGTCAGAACAGCTGGCGCCATAGCCACTTCCCGGCCGATACGCCGCCGCCGACAATCGTATAGCCCATCTCGGCCGTACCGTAGATCTGGTTTCCTTCGGCAACCTCGCCGGCACCGTAGAAGAAGAAGTGCGCGCCGAAGTAGGAGGGCGCCTCGTTGGTGGGATCCAGCAACCGGTTGACCGCCCTGGCGGCCTCCCGCTCACGCGGGTCAATCGGCGGCCGACCCCGCCGGGTGCCCTCGCCCAGCGCGGCCAGCGCGCCCTTGTCACGCTGCTTGCGCCACTCCGAGATCAGGGACGTGTACAGCCCCTCCCGGAGCAGCAGCGCGCCCTTGCCGGCCTTGCCGAGCTGCTCGTACTCGGCGAGGATCCGCAGCTTGTAGGCGGCCGGGTAGGTCCGTGGCGGCCGGGTGCGCTCGGGCACCTCGGGGTCGGGCGGCTGGGTCATGCGGTCAGTGTGCGCCCGCACCTGGGCGGCGGTCATGGTCGTCTGCTCTGGTGGTCCTTTCTCACCCTCGACAGCTCACCGATTTCTATCAATTCACTGACTCACCAGAGCTTGACAGGGAGGGTTGTCCTGGCCGCCGACGGCGTCCCCAGCCGGCAGATCGCCCAGCGGGTCAGCAGCGACCCCGCTCATTTGCGGTTGCTGACAGCGTTCTTACCAACACGTCCGCCGTGGGTTCAGCGTGACTGAAGGTTCTTCAGCGGGAACCCACGGCTTCATCGGTGGTGGGGTCGGGAATCTCCGTGGGTTGGTGGCGAGGATAGGGTTCTGGCTCACTTTCGGTGACGCCAGGCTCGGCACGCCGGCGTGTTCCTGGTCGGGTGATGCTTGGGCTGTGGTCGTTTGGAGATGTTGCTGCCGCATTGACCGACATCACGGCGCGAACGGATCCCAACTGCTGGCCGCGCGCAGCATGCCCCGTGCCAGATCGGGGTGAGCGCCGGCCCACAGGTCGTCGAACAGCACCCACGAGCGGTAGCCCAAGTACTCGGTCACGTGCATGGCCATCTGGACCAGATGCTCGGACTCGCGGATCCGGGAGGCCGACGGGTCGCGTCCCTGACCCTGCCACCACAGCGGACCGCCACGGTGGAGCCGTTCCAGCGCTCGCGCGTGCGCCTCGCCATGCCCCTCCACGGCCCACCCCAGCTCGGCACGGGCGTAGTCGTCGACCAATGAGAAGTACTCCGGCCACTGGTTGCAGCGCTCCAGCGCGGGAGCCAGTCGCTGCTCTCCGGGCGCGACCAGCGCGCGCAGCAGCAGCAGCGGCTCCGGCCAGCCCTCAAAGCGGTGCGGATGCAGGTCGCCGGTCCCAGTCTGCGGGCTATACCGCTGGCCTTTGATCTCGGTGACTGCAGGCGTGACCGCGCGCAGCCAGGCGGCCAGCTGGGGCAGCCGGACCCCGGGAAGCACCCACGGCCGCCTCCGCTCGTGCCACAGCACGTCATCGTCGACGGGCAGCACCACATAGGTAGCGCCCTCCCCGTGGGCTGCCGGCAGCTCCGCCGCCTGCAGGTCACCACCATCGCTGGCCTGGACTTCCCCCACGCCACCCAGGCCATCCGCATCACCCGCCGGGTCCGCTCCCTGCACAGCCGCCACTGGCGCACCGTGACCGTGTACGCGGTCACCAGCCTCA
>JBKPDO010000289.1:0-4339 GCA_046727955.1 bacterium
CATCCCCCCAGACCAGGTCGAGTCGCTGTTCGAGCCGTTCCGCCGCCTGCACGGCCGGGTCGCCTCACCCTCCGGCGTGCGGGGCGCCGGGCTGGGCCTGTCGATCGTGCGCTCGGTGGCCCGCGCCCACGGCGGCGACGCGCACGCCCGGGCGCTGCCCGGCGGCGGCCTGGAGGTCACCGTGCGGCTGCCGGTCCGCGCCGAGGCCACCATGGCCATCCCCTCGCCGCAGCAGGCCGCGTTGCCCGCCCACGCTGAGCTGCGTCGTTGATCGGGGTGCCAAGCGAGGGGCCGGGACGATCCGGCCCCTCCTGGCTTGGGTCGGTCAGGCAGGGACCAGACCGTGGGGGTCGAGGACGAACTTCTTGGCGGCCCCCCTGTCGAAGTCCTGATAGCCCTGGGGTGCCTGCTCCAGCGGGAGCACGGTGGCGTTGACGTTCTTGGCGATCTCCACCTTGTCGTGCAGGATCGCCATCATCAGCTGCCGGTTGTACTTCATCACCGGGCACTGCCCCGTGGTGAACGACTCCGACTTGGCCCAGCCCAGCCCGATGCGGATCGACAGCGAGCCGACCTTGGCCGGCTCGTCGACCCCGCCTGGGTCGCCGGTCACATACAGCCCGGGGATGCCCAGCTTCCCGGCCGCCCTGGTGATGTCCATGATCGAGTTGAGCACCGTGGCCGGCGCCTCACCCTGCGAGCCCTCGGCACCGTGGCCCCTGGCCTCGAAGCCCACACAGTCGACCGCCGCGTCGACCTCGCCGGAGCCGCCCAGGATCTGCTGCAGCGCGCCGCGCAGGTCGTCGGTCTGGGACAGGTCGATCGTCTCGCAGCCGAAGCTGCGCGCCTGCGCCAGCCGCTGGGTGTTCATGTCCCCCACGATCACCACCGCGGCACCCAGCAGATGGCAGGAGGTGGCGCAGGCCAGGCCGACAGGCCCGGCGCCGGCGACATACACCGTCGAGCCGGTGGTCACCCCCGCCGAAACTGCGCCGTGATACCCAGTTGGGAAGATATCGGACAGCATGGCCAGGTCCTTGATCTTGGCCATGGCTTGGTCACGGTCGGGGAACTTGAGCAGGTTGAAGTCGGCGTACGGAACGGTGACATAGCGGGCCTGGCCGCCGAGCCAGCCGCCCATGTCGACGTAGCCGTAGGCCGCGCCGGCGCGAGCGGGGTTGACGTTCTCGCAGACGCCGGTGTTGCCCGCCTTGCAGTTGCGGCAGCGGCCGCAGGCGATGTTGAAGGGCACGCTAACCAGGTCGCCGACCATGATGTACTCGACGTCGCCGCCGGTCTCGATGACCTCGCCGGTGATCTCGTGGCCGAGGGTCTGGCCCTCCGGCGCGGTGGTGCGGCCGCGCACCATGTGCTGGTCGGAACCGCAGATGTTGGTGGCGATCACCTTGAGGATCGCCCCGTGCTGGAGTTTGCGGTTGTTCTGCTCCGCCAGTTCGAGCTTGGGATAGCCCAGCGTCTGGACCTCAACCTTGCCCGGGCCGACGTAGACCACGCCGCTGTTGGCGTCCGTCACGGCTCTCTCCCCTCCAGATCGAGTACGGCGTCGTTGCTGGGGATCGACGACAGGGGATCGACGGGACGCTCTGACGTTTCGGCCTCACCCCCTCCGGTGCTCGACCGTGCTGGAGGCCGTACGGCCCTGACCGCAAAGCCGTAACGTACCCCCCGCCTCGAACCGGTACAACAAGTCGAGCAGGCTTCTTCAGCCAACAGCACCGGAGGGGACCGTCAATCCCTCAACCACCGGACGGGTGTAGGCCAGGACCCTGCCACTCCGTAGCGTGTGCAAGCTCCGCCGCAGACCGAGTCGTGTCGTGATGGGACAATTACCTGCCCTGCTGCTCAGCGCTGCCCGCATGGCGGCTACCAGTTCGAGGAACGACCAGTCCTCACTGGCGAAGCCGAACACTCCCAATGCTGGGTCACCTTGGAGCCAGAAACGAACCTCCGCGCAAGGCCGACAACCGTACCCTTGCTTGGCCGCTGCCCGGCGCAGTGCAATGCTCCCCGGGCAGGCGCAGGTGAGCTTCCCCCGGTTTCTCGGAGGCCCTGAAGCCTGGCTCAATGGAGCCCGGCAGAAGGGAGACCGAACCATGCCAACGCCGAGCAAGTACCCGCCCGAGCTTCGAGAGCGGGCGGTTGGGCTGGTGCTGTCCAGCGGCCGGCCGATCGCGCACATCGCTGACGAGCTGGGCATCAACCGCGAGACGCTGCGCACCTGGGTCCGCCAGGCCCAGGCCGACCGCGGCCAGCGCACCGACCTGCTGGCCACCGATGAGCGCCAGGAGCTCAAGCAGCTGCGCAAGGAGCTCGCCGAGCTGCGCCGCACCAACGACATCCTTCGGGCGGCGAGCGCCTATTTCGCCCAGGAGCTCGACCCGACCCGGCGACGGTCATGAGGTTCGTCGCCGAGCAGCGTGACCGGTTCGGGGTCGAGCCCATCCTCCGGGTCTTGGAGATCCCACCCTCGACCTACTACGGCTACCTCGCCCAGCACCGTGACCCCTCCAAGCGCCACCGCGACGATCAGGCGCTGCTCGAGCACATCCGTGCGGTCCACGCCCGCTCGGGTGGCACCTACGGGGCGCCCAGGGTGCACGCGCAGCTGCGCCGCGACGGGACCCGGGTGGCGCGCAAGCGGGTGGCGCGGCTGATGCGCGCCGACGGCCTGCAGGGCGCGTTTGCGCGCAAGCGGTGGCGCTGCTCGACCCGGCAGAACCCCAACGCCACCCCAGCCCCCGACCTGGTCAACCGTGACTTCACCGCTCGCGAGCCCAACCGGCTGTGGGTGGCCGACAGCTCGCGGATCCCCACCGGGGAGGGGCCGCTGTGGCTGGGGGAGCGTCCGCGACGCCTTCTCCAACCGGGTCGTGGGCTGGAAGGCCAGCGACCGGGCCGACACCCAGCTGGTGCTTGGGCGCGCTTGAGTATGGCCTGTGGGGCCGCCACGGCAACGCCGATGCCGATCCGGCCCAGCCGCGGCTGATCCACCACTCCGACCGCGGCGCCCAGTACACCGCCATCCGCTTCACCCAGCGGCTCATCGATGCTGGGGCGCCCAGCCCTCGATGGGCTCGGTCGGCGACTCCTACGACAACGCCCTGGCCGAGAACTTCTTCTCCACCCTGAAGGTCGAGCGGGTCTACCGCACCATCTACCGCACCCGGGAGGAGGCCGAACTGGACCTGTTTCGCTACATCGACGGCTGGTACAACCCCCACCGCATCCAGAAGGCACTCGGCTGGCGCAGCCCCGACGAGTACGAGGCCGACTACTATCGCAACCTGCAGGCTGCCACGACCACCAGAACCAACTGACCCGGCCTCCGGAGAACCGGGGGAACCTCAAGGGACGGCCGTTGTCTTGCGTTGTGCCGTCGCAGATCCCATCTCCGATGCGCTGCCAGCCGATGTGGAGCCCATCCGAGTCTGCGAGCATGATGTCAACTATCGATGCGGTGGTCAGGATCTCGGCAATGGCGTTCGCATGGTCTTGGTGAACCTGGCCACCAAGAAGCTGCGCAAGGCAATCGGCAGTGAGCCTGCTCGCAGTGGTGACACGCCATGTGCCAACGGTGCGTGGACGATGACGGACCACGGTGATGGAGTGAAAGCGGCCGGCAAGTTCGGCCTCACCGTCAGTCGTATGCGCCGCGAGGACCGATCCGCAGAAACGAGCGGGATCACCGCGGCGGTTCGCGCTCACAAGGCGGTCAGCTCCCCTCGTCGTCCGGCTCGACCAAACGACGCGCCCAGGCTTCCCAAAGCGGTAGCCATACGGGTCTCAGCTGGACCAGGGGGCGAGAGGCGTCCGGCGGTGGCGACCATGAACCGCAATGGCCGGGTGCGCAGCTCCTCCCACGCAAGACCGGCCCACGCAAGACCGGCTGAGGGTCTGGGATTCCACATCCGATCGGGGAACCTCCGCGAGCACGCCGGCCGCGTCCGCTCGCACGGCGTGCTTGGTGTGGTGCGGGTCGGGCGCAGTGGCGGCGGCATTGCTGGTCCTTTCGGCTGCGGTGGCAGAACCGATCCAGCAAGGCACGGCGGACTCACCGGAGACTTAATTGCCCTGCGTCGACTTGTTGCCCTTTGGCTGGTACTGCTGGCAGGCCCGCTCCGCCGCCTTGAACTTCGGGGAGTCCGGATTGACCCCCGCTTCGCCGCTTGCGTCGATGCCGCCGCCGGGCTTGGGGTCGGGGATGTCGACGCCGTGCTGGCGCATGCACCGGGCGAACTGGACCATCTGCTGCTGCTCCTGCGGGTTGGGCTTGGTGGGCTGGCCGCCGTTTGGCAGGTACTTTTGGCAGGCCTGCTGC
>JBKPDO010000290.1:0-1478 GCA_046727955.1 bacterium
CATGGACGCCCTGATCGAGAACGCCGTCGCGCACACCGACGTCGACGGCCGCATCGCGGTCAGCGTCCGCCTGGAGGATGCGAATGCCGTGCTCGCCGTGGCGGACTCGGGCTGCGGCATCCCGGCGACGGACCTCGGACGGCGCTGTTGCATCTGCTGCGAGTGAGTCCGGCGCAGGCAGACTGTCACCATGAGAACCCATCGTCCTCGCCCTCCAGCCATTGCCCGATCTGCCTTTGCCGGCTTCTGCTTCCCACCCGACGTGATCGTGCTTGCAGTGCGCTGGTACCTGCGCTTTGCGCTGTCATACCGCGACGTCGAGGAGCTACTCGCCGAACGGGGCGTGGAGGTCGACCACGTCACCGTCTACCGCTGGGTGCAGCGGTTCACGCCCCTGCTTGCCGACGCCGCTCGACCCTGCCGACACGCTGTTGGTGATCGCTGGCAGGTTGACGAGACCTACGTGAAGGTGGCCGGCCGGTGGCGCTACGTGTACCGCGCCATTGATCAGTTCGGCCAGGTCATCGACGTGTTCGTCTCCTCGTATCGCGATGCGAAGGCCGCCCGCTGCTTCTTCGAGCGGGCCATCGGCACGACGGCGATTATCCCAGTGGAGGTCGTCACCGACCAAGCGGCGGCGTACCCAGCGGTGCTTGACGAGCTGGTCCCGGCGGCCTGGCATCGCAGCGAGCAGTACGCCAACAACCGCGTCGAGGCCGATCACGGCAGGTTGAAGGCGCGGCTTCGACCGATGCGGGGCCTCAAGCAAGACCGCAGCGCCAGGGTAATCATCGCAGGGCATGCGTTTGTCCAGAACGTTCGTCGAGCGCACTACGAACTGGCGATGGAGGAGCCGGCGACCCTGCGGCTGGCCATCACGTTCGACGAGCTGGCCTTGGCGATCTGACACCTGACCAGGGTCGCCGCTTCAGCATGCCGGGGACCGACCAGATGCAACACTGCCGCGCCGGGTAATCCAGCACAAGTACGCGAAGGAGCTGGAAGCGCTCTACCGGTGAGGCGAAGAAGCGGGCTCGGTCGCCCGAATGCGATGCGGGCAGCGCTCGCCAGCCCATGAGGCCACTGGCGGCGAGCGGAACGCTTGTGGCAGCAAGGCTGGAGATCTATCCAGGGCGGGCCACTCCATGAGCGCCACGCTGCGAATCGGCGTATCCGTGGTGGTGCTTAGGCAAACCGCAGGTCGGAGCGCATCAGGACCGGGTGCTAGCGTCGCCGCCAGGCGGAGAAGGGAACAGCCGCCGCAATAATCGAACGTAGGTGAACGGGCAGGGCCAGTCCCATCATTGACGCGACGATGACCAGTCGCCGCATGGCTGCCGCCTTGCTCCACCCACGTCTGAGGCCCATGACCTGGCTATTGCGTCGGCGGTTGCGTCGGCGGTGGCTGGGACAGCATCGTCTCGCCCGTGAACACCACCCCGCTGGCGGTGGCCACCGCCGATCCGCCCACCGCCTCC
>JBKPDO010000291.1:0-4495 GCA_046727955.1 bacterium
CGGCCGCATGTCGCGGCCCGCCGTGCCGCCGGGCGGGTTGGCCCAGTGCAGCGTGGGGTCCACCGGCAGCAGGTGCGGCAGGAAGTCGCCGTTCCCGTCCTTCAGCTCGTTGATCCACTTGATCCGCACCGGCCGCTTCCATGTCGTCTCGATCGTGAGCGAGGGCGCGTGGTGCAGCAGCAGCCCCCGGCTGGTCACCGACTTCGTGACGGCCCCATAGCCCCAGACGGTCGTGGCGGGCATGCCAGCTGGCAGGATCTGCTGGGAGAGCTGCCGCATGGAGATCTCGTAGTAGTCGGCCGGTTTGCCGCCCGGCATGGTGATCGTCGCCGCCCGGGGCATCACCGGGGGAATCAGCATCGGCGTCACGTACTTCGTGACGTCGTTGGGGTCGAGCGTGCCGCCGGGGATCTGGGCCACGGCCCGTTCCATCCAGCCGGTCTGCGTGGCCACATACCAGGCGGCCGTTGTTGCGCCGGTGAGCTTGAGGAAACTCCGTCGCGTGGGCATGGTCCCACCCCCCTGTGGGTACCGCGGTTGGTTGCCGGGAGCCTCGCCCGCCGAGGTCGACGCGCAAGGAGTTCTCGAGCATGGGCCCGGCCTCAAGGCCAGGCACGGGAGCGGTCCGGGTCCTCTTGAACCACATGCTCACGAGCCCGGCGGGGGTCCTCGCGCGGTCGGGTATGCGCAACCGATACGAACGGGCAAGCCGCCAAGCGGGTGTTCACTGGGGGTTGGGGAGCCAGTCATGGCTGACCCGGGGAGTCAGCGACCGCAGCATCGCGAGGCGCGGCGCCTGGCTCGTCACCGAGACTCGGGAGGAGCCGACCAACAGGCAGGGAAGCCGGACCGGATCGCAACGAACGCCCCCCAACGCCCTGACGAGCCACACCGCCCCGGGGAACAAGCCTGTTCCCCGGGGTAGATTGGAACAGACCCCAACCGAACAGTCAGGTCACAAAACGGTAACGGTGGCATTCAACGAGGGACACATGACCGCGCGGGGACACGACGCCACCGCGGCCGCGATCACCCACGCGGCCGCCCACCTCCTGGCACGGCACCAGGACGCGACCGTGGGCGCGGTGGCCCGGGCCACCGGCGTGGCCCGCGGCACCATCTACCGCTACTTCCCCACCCGCCAGGCCCTGCTGACCGCCGTCGTTGACCGGGCCCTCCTTGAGGCCGACCGCCGCCTGACGCAGGCCAACCTCGCGGCCGTGCCAGTCGCCGAGGGCCTCGCGCGGGCGGTGCGGGCCCTAGTGGCCCTGGGGGACGACTTCCTGGTGCTGGTTCGCCAGCGGCTGCTCACCGGCGGGGACATCGCGGCCTTCTCCGCTGTCGTTGCGCTGCTGGACCGCGGACGCCAACAGGGTGACCTTCGCAGCGACCTGCCCCTGTCCTGCCAGGTGGAGGCGCTGTTTGCGCTGGTCCACGCCTGTCTGCGCGCCAGCGAGCTGGCCGCTTGGGGACCAGAGGACATCAGCGCGACCGCCCTGCGGCTCTTCCTGGAAGGATCCAAGCCATCGCCGACCGTCCCTCCACGCTGAACCAGCGGCACGTTCGTACCTGAGCTGATTCCTACGGAGGTGGGGTCTGTCGAGCGGGTTGGGTGGACTGGCTTGGTGTTGGGTCCTGCGGCCACTACTGGCCGGTGGTCGCCTCGTTGCGGCTTGAGCGCTGTATGCATGGCCTGCGAGGCTCTGATGAGCGCCTTCCCCGCTCCCTTCCTGCTGCGTAGCTGGCAGTGGTCATTGCCGCGCTCGACTATCTGGACATGGTCGACGTAGGCCAGCTGGCGCCCACGCCGCGAGTGTTGTCGGCGGCGCGGACAGGTGCTCCTGAGCAGCCGGTTGCCAGCTTTGCCACCAGGACGCTGCCCGTCGGTAGCATCGCATGGCTGCTACAGAACATGCCGCCGGGAGCGGGCTGCGGCTGCCACGCCAATGCGGCGTCACGTGGCAAACTTCCAAACGGCGAGATTGCGAGGCAACTCACCACGTTTGGTGGCGTAGAGTCCCATAACGATACGGCTCCTCCCTATAGCGCAGTCGTGGTCGCGGGGTGTGGGCGTGGGACCTCAAGCAAGACCGGACGGGTGTGTAGCTGGAGTTCACGGGCGATGCCGTTGGCCTGCTCGGCGAGAGTACGCTCGACGTCATCACGTACGAGTCGACTTGCCCTCCTCTTGGACCCGTCGCCCGGGGCCGTCCAAAGGTCGACCGGATACCACCCTACGACGTAGATTCCTGTATCGCTGCCGCTCTCGGGCAGGTAGCGGACGGCGAGCTGCTCGCGCTGCGCTGACAGTAACTCGTGGCTCCACGCGCCCTTGACCTCGACGACAACGACAAGGCGTTCGGGAGCCGGCGCTGGGCTGGTCGCATAGGTGTCATGGATTAAGGTCGCTTCGACGGCAATATCGGTGCGGTCCCCGGCACCGTATGGGTTGCGCGGCAGGATGAGGACCTCTCGGTTGACCGCGACGCCGCGGCCGGTCAGGCGCAGGGTGAGTTCGTGGGCGAGGTAGGCTGACAGGGCCGCCTCCGGCTTGGGCCGCCACGTGTCCTTCCCGGGCTGATCGTCACTGGCAGGGGAAATAGCGCCTGAAGGTTTGGTCCTACGGCCGGTGCGTCGTCGGGTTGCCCGCTGGCGGTCCCACAGCAACTCGCCATGTGCTGGTAGGTCTGCTGCGATGGCGACCAGCGTGTCCTCTAGCAGGGTGGCGAGTTCGGCGGTTGATCGCACCAGCCGACGGCGGGCGTCGCTGAGCAGCTGCGCAACCTGCTCGGGTGATGGTGGCGACCACGCGTTCGCCTGCACACCAGCGCGTGCGACGAGCAGGCTCGCGATGATATCGAGCCGGTCGGGGAAGTCGGCGGCGAGCTTGGCCAGCTCAGACACCGCAGTGCTGGTCGCACGCTGAGCAAGGTCTCGAAGCACCATGCCGCGCCAGTGACGCGCCGCCTCCTCGGCACTCACCCAATGAACGCCCTCTGGTACCACATCGTCGGCTGGGTGGAACAAGCCTGCGAGCCAGCGGTAGACCTCGGCCAGGCTGACTTCATCGAGGCTGGAGAGGTCCAGACCGTCCATTCGATACTCCGCACAGGCGAGAGCAAGCTCACGGCTGAAGTCCGGATCACGCTGGATGGCTGCTCTGGCTTCGGACCAGAAGGTTGGGGCGTCGACCTGCAGCAGCATGCGGCCCGCGAATACGGCTAGACGGCGTTGCCGCTCACCGCCGGCGGCAGCGCCGATGGCATCGCGGGCTGTAGCGATGGCGCGGTCATCGCCGGTGGAAAGCAGCAGGCGCAGTAGCGTCTCCCAGGTGTCGAACGCCGCGGCCTGCGCCTCCTTCGTGGCCGTAAGCGTCACGACGTCGGGAACGGCTGTCGACTCGATCCCCGACGGCTCGTCGGCGGTCCCAGCGGTCGACGCCTCTTCCTCTCTTTTGGCTGGATCAACCTCAGCTGGGACGTGCAACAGTGCCGTTGCTACTTCACCCAACAGATTGAAAAGCACGTCAGCCAGCGCAGGTGCCCATTCGGGGTCGATGAGCTCAAGTTCCAGCGGCGAGTGGCCTCGGGCAAGCTCGCCCCGTACCAGTCTCGCGACTGCGGCTGCCAAGGCGTCGGGGGCGTGTTGGCCGCCACGGTGAGCATTCGCTGCTTGCGGTTGCGGTCAGCGGCGTCGACTGGGACTGCAGGAAACCACATCAGCGCCCCCACCCACGACGCCCAGGCGTCGCTTGGCACCTCATCCAGGCGCCCAGCACTGTCCAGGGCCGCCAAGGCGAGATAGCCCGCCCATGCACGCCATTCGTAGTGGTCTGTGCCCAGCCAGGACGCTGCATGGTCATGCTCGGCCGTCAGGTAGTGCAGCCCCGCGTCACGCACTGCGCGCTCGGCCTGCTCGCCCAACACCGTCATGCCAGGAAACGACAGGATGTCGTCGTCGAGCCGTGGTAGCTGCGCTTGGCCCGTCTGCGGGTCGAATTGTAGCCCCCACAGCAACTGCCAGAACGCTGTCGTGTCTCCCTCGATCGCAGCTGCTAACTGCTCGCGTAGGCGTGCTGTGAACTGTTCTAATTCCGGCCACGGTTCTGGCTGCGCGTCCCTGCTTGCCTGGAAGCTCTGGCGTAACATGCGCGCCTGCTCGCTGTCGAGCCGCACGGCCTCCCAGACCCACCGCAGATGCTCCGCCACTGGGCTGTCTGGCAGCTCATAGGCAAGTTCGAACGATGCAGAATCGCGCCAGTCGAAGATCACCGATGCTACTGCGCCGAGCGCCCGCGCCATCTCCAGGTGTAGCTATTCACCAAGGGTGGAGGGGTATAGCCGCTGGTCAGCGACAACATCCAAAGGCCGCGTGCGTGCGCGAATCAAGACGACAGTGAGCGCAACCCCGGTGTGGTGACGCTGCCCTCAGCCAGGGCTGAGCGCTGGTGGCAGCCACGGCCCGGTCGTGAACAGCTGATGCAGCGCCGCCAGCT
>JBKPDO010000292.1:0-2567 GCA_046727955.1 bacterium
GAGACGACGCCGACCACCCACCCGGTGCCGCTCACCACTGGCAGCGCGCTGATCTTGTGCACGGCCAGCAGGCGGACCATCTCGGTGAACGGCGCCTGCTCGGTGACGGTCACCACTTCCCGGGTCATGACGCTGCGGACCTCGCGGCTGAGCATCGTCTTCGCCTCCACTCCACACGCGCATACGTGGCTTCGGCTCGACCCTACGGCGGGTAGCGGCCGCCCGGTACGCCCACACGACCCGGCACCTCAGGACCGAACGGCCCTCGCGGGCACGCCGCGCGCCTCGTGCAATCAGGTCGTCGGTGGAGCGGCACCCGCAGCGCCACCCCTACGGCAGTCGCGGTCTCAACGCCCCGTGGCGTGCGGCCGCTGGACGGCCCTGATGGAGCAGGACGCTCGGCCCTGTCGCTGGTCCCCCCAGGAGGCCACAGTGGATTGGGAGGTGAGCGAGATGTCATCCGAGATGTCATCGAAGCTGGAAGAGCACGGCGCCGCCGCCCCGGGCGATCCCCTGCCCCCCGACGGTGAGTACGAGCACGCACGCGAGCGGGCCAAGGCGATCCAGGGCCTATACACCCATCTGCTGGTGTACGCGGTGATCAACGCCGGCCTGTTCCTGATCAACTGGGCCACGCGTGGGCCTGACGGCGACTGGTGGTTCTACTGGCCGCTGCTGGGCTGGGGCGTGGCGGTCGCCATCCACCTGGTGGTGACCTTCGTCCCGGCGTTCTCGCCCGATTGGGCGGACCGGCGGGCTGAACGCATGGTCGGCCGGCGAGCGCGCCGCGGATCCTGACCCGAGACCACGTGCGGGGTGAGGCTCCCGCGACCCGTACTGGCCGGTTACCGACGGAGGCAGCCATGAACACCAGCCGCGACGGCACCCGCGACGGCACCCGTGACCGCGGGGGCCGGGTGATCGTGGGCGTGGACGGCTCACTGGGGAGCCTGGGCGCCCTACGCCGGGCGGTGGCCGAGGCCCGCCAGCGCGGCGCGCAGCTGTGTGCGGTGCGCGTCGCCTCGCGGGAGCTTTCCTGGGATGGCGCGCTGTGCGACGCCGACCTGGCCGCCCTGCATCAACAGATCCAGGACGCGTTCCAGGACGCGCTCGGCGACGTGCCAAGCGACCTGGAGACCCGCAGCTTGGCGATCGTGGGCACTGCAGGCCGGGCACTGGTCGACGTCGCCGACCGGGAGGGCGACCTGCTAGTCGTTGGCGCCAGCGAGCGGCGAGGACTCCGCCGATGGTGGCACCGGCCGGTGAGCTGCTACTGCGTGCGGCACGCCCGCTGCCCAGTGCTCAGCATCCCGCTGCCCGAGTTCGCCCGCAGGATGCGAGGCGTCCGCCTGCCACGCCGCCGAGTCGGTCTGGATGAGCTGCTGCACGCCTGACCGCCCGGATCCCCGGTGAGCAGGGTCGACCGGTCCCGTCGTCGGGCCGACCGGCGGGGTCTGGTGGCTATCGGCCGTCTCCATGCGTCACGGCAGCCGTCAGGGCGGCGGCCAGCGGCGTGCAGTTGGCGGGCACGGGCAACGTCTCTGTGCGGCCCCCCAGCTTGTCCACCAGCAGCAGGTACAGCAGCGCCTGGGCGATCGGCAGGAGATTGGCGGCCTGGTCCAGCACCAGTGAGCGGGGCCCGTCGATGACCTCGTCGGTGACCTCCTCACCGCGGTAGGCGGGCAGGCAGTGCAGGAACAGCGCGTCAGGCTTTGCGCCCGCCAGCAGCCGCCGGTCGACCCGAAACGGCGCCAGGACGTGCATGCGGGCCGCCCGCGCGCAGGCTGGGTCGTGCATCGACAGCCACGCGGCGGTGACCACCGCGTCCGCATCGCGGACCGCGCCCGTCGGGTCCAGGGTGAGCTCCACTCGCGAGCGGTGCTGGGCGGCCAGCGCCCGCGCCCGCGCCACCACCTCCGGATGGGGCTCCAGGCCGTAAGGGGTGGCGACCGCGATGTCCATCCCGGCCAGTGCCGCCGCCTCCAGCAGGCTGTGGGCGACGTTGCCACCGTCGCCGAGATAGGCGAGCTTGCGGCCGGCCAGCCGGCCCCACCGCTGGCGCAACGTGAGCAGCCCGGCCAGGGTCTGGCAGGGGTCGTGGCGATCGCTGAGCGCGTTGACCACCGGCACGCACGCGGCGGCCGCCACCTGACGTAGGTCGGTGTCGACGAACGCGTGGACCACGATCGCGCGCACGTAACGGCTGACGATCCTGGCGGTGTCCTGGGTGGTCTCGCCGCGGGTGCGCTCAAGCTCCCCTGGGCCGAGGGCCAGTGGCATGCCGCCCAGGCGGGCGACCGCGGTCTGCAACGCCAGGCGCGTGCGGGTGGACGGCTTGGCGAAGTACAGCGCCACGGTGTCGCCCCGCAGCAGGCCCGCGTGCTGGTGCGGGTCGGCCGCCGCCGACGCCGCCTGGTCCAGCAGCAGCTCCAGGTCGGCGGGGCTCAGGTCCGCGATGCGCAGCAGGTCCTTCATCGGTGGTCGCCTCCTCTGGCTGTCCAGGCGGGCCGGCGCCCCGGGCCATGGCACAGCGGGCCACGGCCGCGGCGAGGCGGTCAGCCGACCGG
>JBKPDO010000293.1:0-16524 GCA_046727955.1 bacterium
TGTTACTTGGGGGGGGGTCCCCCCCCCCCCCCGGGCGGGCGCTGCGCGCGCGGGGCAGATATATCCTTGGGGGGGGAGCTCCCACCCCCCACGGCCCCCCAAGAGCGACTGTGCCATGGTTTCGGTGGTTGGTTCGGTCTCCGCTCTGGCCTCAGGGCCGGCGAGTCGGGTCCTCGGGTTAGACTCGGGCGCATGAGTGTGACGTGCCGGACCTGCGGGGTGCAGTACGCCGCTGGCGAGACGCCGCCCGAGCGCTGCGCCATCTGCGAGGACGAGCGGCAGTACGTCGGCTGGCAGGGGCAGCAGTGGACCACCCTGGGCGAGCTGCGGGCGGAGGGCTTCCGCAGCGACGTGCGCGAGCTGGAGCCCGGCCTGCTCGGCATCGGCACCACCCCGTCGCTCGCCATCGGGCAGCGGGCCCTGCTGGTCCAGAGCGAGGACGGCAACGTCCTCTGGGACTGCTCAGGCTACCTCGACCAGGAGGCGATCGACCGGGTCCGTGAGGTCGGCGGGCTGGCCGCCATCTCCGCCTCCCACCCGCACTTCTACGGCTGCGTGGTGGAGTGGAGCCATGCCTTCGGCACTCCGATCTACCTGCCCCGCGCCGACGCCCAGTGGATCACGCGGCCCGACCCGGCGGTCCGCCTCTGGGAGGACCACGTCGAGCTCGGCGGCGGCGTCACCCTCGTGCAGTGCGGTGGCCACTTCGAGGGCTCGGCCGTCCTGCACTGGGCCGCCGGCGCCGATGGCCGTAGCGCGCTGCTGGTCGGTGACACCGTCCAGGTGGTGCGCGACCGGCGCTTCGTCTCCTTCATGCGCAGCTACCCCAACCTGATCCCGCTGCCCGCCAGCACCGTGACGCGGATCGCCGCGACTCTGGAGCCGCTCAGGTTCGACCGCATCTACGGCGGCTGGTGGGACCTGGTCGTGGAGGCGGACGGCGCCGACGCGGTCCGCACCTCCGCCCGCCGCTACCTCGCCTGGCTCGAGCGCATGCAGTCCCCTTAAGAGCCGGGATCGCGCAGGAACGTCGAGCGGAGTCTCGGTCCCCTGAGCCCTTCGAAGGACCCGAAGCCGGGGCGGCCGTCTATTGCCAGAAGGTGATCCGCTTGTGGTAGAGGTCCGGCGCGCGGACGCCGAGGAGGCGCGGGCTGACGCAGAGGAAGTGCGCGACGGCCTGGGTGAGCTGGCCGACGAACTCGTCAGAGGGGGACAGCACGAGCGGCGTCCAGCGGATGGTCACGCTGCGGATGTCGTGTAGCCGCGGCCAGGGAACCGGGGCGACCCGGAGCTTGACGTAGTGCTGCGGTCTGGCGACGCGGATGAGCGTCGGCGGGTGCATGCCGCCCTCGTCGATGACCCGCCCGAGCGGCCGTTGCCGCCGGACGTCCCGCATGGTGGTGGAGAAGCGTCGCCGCATGGCCTTGTGCGCCTCGGCATGGCCTTGTGCGCCTCGTACTGCTCCGCCTTGGTCAGCTCCTTGACGTGCATGAACGCCTGCGTGGTGAAATAGCGGAGGCGCCGGTGCCTGGCGTACCCGAGGGCGCCGGCGGTCAGGACCAGGAGCCAGACCGTGGTCGTCCCCCCGAGCTGCCGCATGGCGGCGACGAGGGCGAGGGCCAGGAGGATGGCGACCGCGACAAGGGCTCCCACCACCAGTGTGGGACTGGAACGCCAGTCGCGTGGCCCGCTGGGCCGCGGTTCGGGCAGCGGCTCGGTCGGCTGGGGCTCGAGGGCCATTCAGGTTCATCTCCAGCTGGTATGGAGGTCTCGCTCAACCCGCACCGTCGCATACTACTCGAGGTGCTGTAAACCCCTGATCCGGCCGAGGCACGACGAACCTGCCCGATCGCGGTGCTGACCCACAACCCGGGGATCACGTCGAGGTACCGATGGGGGGGCTCGGGGGGAGCTGTCTCGGCACGGCGACCCTGCCCGATCGCGGTGCTGACCCACAACCCAGGGATCACGTCGAGGTGCCCGATGGGGGGGTTTCGGGGGGGAGCTGCCTCGGGCTCCCCCCCGAATGCAACCAGGCCCACTAGACGTCTGGCGGGGTGCGACGGGCGATGTCGTCGGGAGTGAGTTCCTCGCGGGCGGTCGACAGCGCCCAGCGGTGGCCGAACGGGTCGCGCACGATGCCGTAGCGCTCGCCGAAGAACATCTCCCGCACCGGCATCTCGACCTCGGCGCCGGCCTCCACTGCTTGCCGAAACGTCGTGTCCGGGTCGTCGACCTCCAGCAGCAGCAGCACCGGGCTGCCGCCAATGGTCGGCGGTGCCAGCGCGTTCAGCGTCGGCGTCTCCTCGCTGAGCAGCAGCCGGCCGGCACCCATCGCCAGCTCGACGAACAGGACCCTGCCGTCGGGCAGCCGTGTGCGCAGCAGCTCGGCGGCGCCGAAGGCGGTGCGGTAGAAGGCCACCGCGCCGTCGGCGTCGCGGACGAACAGGTGCGGCGTGAGGCCGCGGGGGCGCTGACCGGTCATGTGCTCTCCTTGGTGGGCAACAGGCCGGCTTCCGTGGCGGCGGCCACCATGCGCTGGAGCAGGGCGGCCTCGTCCTTGGCGGCCTGCCGGCCAAGCGGGGTGAGCCGGTAGTAGCGGCGACGGGCGTCGTGGGGCGCGGCCGGGTCGCCGCCGTGGGTCTCCTCGACGAGCCCATCGGCCAGCAGCCGGCCGATGGTGCGGTACAGCGTGCCCGGGCCCAGCCGCACTGTGCCGGCGGTGACCTGCTCGACGAAGCGCATCACCGCATAGCCGTGTGCCTCCCCGGCGGCCAGGGCCAGCAGCACCTGGAAGGCGGCCGGGGTGAGCGGCGGCGCCGAGTTGACAGTCATGATCCGCCAGTCTACTATCCGATCAGATTACATCCGATCTGGATATAACCAGAGGGAGAGCAGCGGAAGGGGATGGTCGCGGTGGTCGGTGGCGTCACCAAAGTGGTCGTCGAGGTCGAGGATCAGGATCGGGCCAAGCGGTTCTGGACCGAGAAGATGGGGTTCGAGCTGGTCCAGGACACCCCGTACGGGGAGGAGCGGTGGCTGGAGGTGCGCACGCCCGACGGGGCCGTGGTCCTGGTCCTGGACGTCCGCCGGGGGGAGCGGCCGACCGCGCCGGATCCGAGCCTGCCGACCTCCAACGTGATGTTCTACGCCGAGGACCTGCAGCAGACCTACAAGGAGCTGGCCGCCCGCGGGGTGGGGTTCCCCCAGCCGCCCGTCCAGCAGCCGTTCGGCTGGTGGTCGCTGTTCCAGGACTCCGAGGGCACCCGCTTCGCCCTGGTCCCCCGCGGCCAGTGAGAAGCAGTAAGAAGAGCGAAGACTGAGCGCGGTGGCGGCGACGGTGTGGTGATAGCTTGCAGGAGGGAGGTGATGCCAGATGACACGCGCGCTCATAGTGATGGACATGCTGAACGACTTTGTCACGGGGAAGATCGCGAACCCTCGATCGGAGAGGATCATCCCGAACATCGCGAACCTCCTCGGCATGGCACGGCGCGAGGACGACTGGCTGGTGGTCTACGCCAACGACGCCCACCTGCCGACGGACTTCGAGCTCAAGGTCTGGGGCGAGCACGCCATGGCCGGCACGGAGGGAGCGGCGATCATTCCGGAGCTGGTCGCCGCCGATGGGGACTTCGTGCTCCCCAAGCGCTTCTACTCCTCGTTCCACGAGACAGGCCTAGACCCCCTGCTGCGGCAGTACGACGTTGACACCATCGTGCTGGCCGGGCAGCACACCCACATCTGCGCACGCCACACCACGGCCGACGCCTTCTATCTGGGCTACGAGGTCATCGTGCCCCGGGACGCGGTGGAGGCCTTCTCCGAGGAGGACCACGAGACCGGCCTCAAGTACCTCGAAGGGATCTACAGAGCGGAGCTCCCATACACGCGAGAGCTGGTCGGGTAGGGTCGCGGATCTCGACAGCGTTGGGACTTCGTGGTCTGCTACCACATCCTCGGCCCGGGCACGTGGTCACGATCTCGCCTGGGTGGCATGGTTGATCCTCGGTCGGTCAGGCAGGGTAGACGGTGACTTCCGTGGCCTTGACCGCGGCCCAGACGGGGCCGCCGTCGCCAAGGCGCAGCTCGGCGGCGGCGGCCGGGGTCACCTCGGCGACGATCGGGACGGTGCCGCTGACGCGCACGCGGACCCGGTCGCCGGCGGCCTCGAGGGCCTCGGCGGTGCCGCCCCAGACGTTGCGGGGCGTGCCTTCTGGGGCGCGGCGGTGCAGCGCGACCGCGTGCGGGTGGACCGCGGCGAACACCTCGCCGTGATGGTCGTCAGCGGCGACCAGCGTGGCGCCGCTAGTGAGCTGGATGGTGTGGCCGGCGGCCTGGCCGCGGAACAGGTTCACGCCGACCAGCTCGGCGACGTAGCGGGAGCGCGGCTGGGCACTGACCTGGGCGGGGGTGCCGGTCTGGGTGATGCGCCCGTGCTCGAGGACCACCAGCCGGTCGGCCAGGGTCATGGCCTCCAGCGGATCGTGGGTGACCAGCAGGCGGGTGCCGTCGAAGGAGGCGAGGTGGCGGCGCAGCTCGCGGCGCAGCTCGCTACGGGTGGCGGCGTCCAGCGCGGCAAGTGGCTCGTCCAGCAGCAGCAGCCGCGGGTCGCCGGCCATGGCCCGGGCCAGGGCGACCCGCTGGGCCTGCCCGCCGGACAGTGCATGCGGGCGGGACCTGGCGTGGTCGGCCAGGCCGACCCGCTCCAGCCAGGCGGCGGCCAGGCGGCGGGCCTCGGCGCGGGGCACGCCGCGGGCGCGGAGCCCGAAGGCAACGTTCTCCAAGGCCGACAGGTGCGGAAACAGCAGATAGTCCTGGAACACGAAGCCGATCGGGCGCCGCTCGGTCGGCACCCGCACGCCCGCGGCGGTGTCCTCGAGGACCACGCCGTCGAGCACGACCCGGCCGCCGTCCGGGCCGACCAGCCCGGCGAGCGCGCGTAGCAGGGTAGTCTTGCCGGCGCCGTTGGGGCCCAGCAGCACGACCAGCTCGCCGGTGCCGACCGTTGTGTCCACGTCGAGGTGGAGGTGGCCGAGCGTGAGCTGGACGCGGGCCTGGAGACTCATGCCCGGCTCATGCGGTCGGGAACCAGCGGTCCCGCAGGGCGATCAGCACCGCCAGGGACACCACCAGCAGCACCAGGCTTAGTGCGATCGCGGCCTGCAGGTCGTTCTCCAGGGCGAGGTACACCGCCAGCGGCATCGTCTGGGTGCTGCCGGGCAGGTTACCGGCAAAGGTGATGGTGGCGCCGAACTCGCCGAGCGCCCGTGCCCAGCACAGCGCGGCGCCGGCGCCGAGCGAGGGCGCGACCAGCGGCAGGGTCACCCGCCGGAACCGTGTCCAGCGGCCGGCGCCAAGCGTGGCGGCGGCGTCCTCGTAGCGGCGGTCCATCGCCCGCAGGCCCGCCTCGGTGGTGATGACCAGAAACGGCATGGCCACGAACGCCTCGGCCAGGATCGCGCCGGCGGTGGTGAACGGCAGCGTGATCCCGAAGGCGCGGTCCAGCCACTGGCCCGCCAGCCCGCGCCGCCCGAACGCCAGCAGCAGCGCCACGCCGCCCACGACCGGGGGAAGCACCATCGGCAGGGTCGTCAGCGCCCGTACCAGGTTGCGGCCGGGGAACTCGACCCGGGCGAGCAGGAACGCCAATGGCACACCGAGCAGCAGCGAGATGGCGACCGCGCCGAGCGAGCACACCAGCGACAGTCGCAACGCCACCCGCACCGGCGGCGCGGCAAGCGCACCGGCCAGGTGCCGCCATGGCGTCTGCTCCAGCAGGCCGAGCAGCGGGATGGTCAGGAACGCCACCGCAAGCACGGCCGGGACGACGAACCAGCGCGGCGCCCCGGCCGTGGCGGCGGCCGCCCGGCGGCCGTGACGCCGAGCGGTGCCGGTCACGAGCTCGGCGGTGGCAGGAAGCCGTAGCTCTTGAGGACCTGCTGGCCCTGGTCGGAGAGGACCAGGGCCATGAACGCCCGCGCCTGCGCCTGGTGCGTGCTCGCCTTCACGGTCGCGATCGGGTAGGTGGCTGGCACGTTCTGGTCGGCGGGGATGTCGACGCCCTCGACCTTGTCCCCGCCGGCGGTGACGTCGGTGACATAGACGACGCCGGCGTCGGCCTCGCCGAGGGAGACCTTGGTGACCACCGCCTTGACGTTGTCTTCCAGCGAGACCGGCTTGACGGTGATGTGCTGGGCGCCCAGGGCCTGGCGGGCGTACTTGCCGGCCGGCACGTCGGGCGCGGCGAGCACGACCTTGAGGTCGCTGCGGGCCAGGTCCGAGAGCCCCTCGACGCCCTTGGGGTTGCCCTTGGCGACGACGATCCGCAGCAGGTTGCTGGCGAAGTTCCGCGGGGTGCCGACCAGGTCGGCGACCTTGGTCATGTTGGTGGTGTCGGCGGAGGCGAGCACGTCGGCGGGGGCGCCCTGCTGGACCTGGGTGGCCAGCGCCTGGCTGCCGGCGAAGTTGAAGGTGACCTTGGTGCCGGCGTTGGCGGCGGTGAAGTCGCTCCCGAGCTTGTTGAACGCGGCGGTCAGCGACGCGGCCGCGAACACTTTGATCTCGGTTGGCGACCCCGTGTCGCCACCCGACGAGGAGTTGCCCCCGCCGCAGGCGGCGGCGAGCACCGCCACCGGCAGAACGGCGGCGGCCAAGCGGATCCGGGACCAGACCATGGGCCCTCCTCGAGCGTCTAGCGTTGGGATGGAAGCTCGACCACCACGTTGGTCGCCTTGACCGCGGCGACCGCCAGCATCCCGGGGACCAGCCCCAGCTCGTCGGCGGCCTCACGGGTCATCAGCGACACCACCCGGTGCGGGCCGGCCTGCACCTCGACCTGCGCGACGATGTGGTCCTTGACGACCCTGGTGACGATCCCGGGGAAGCGGTTGCGGGCCGACTGGGCGATCACCTCGTCGGGCTCGGCGGTGTGCCGCAGGCTGGTCACGAATTCGGCCAGCGCGGCCCCGTCGACTACCCGCTGGCCGCCCTCGGTGCGCCGCGCGCCGAGCCGGCCGCCGTCCGCCCAGCGGCGCACCGTGTCGACACTCACGCCCAGCAGCTCCGCGACCTGGCCGAGGCGATAGCTCATCATTTGCCGGCGATCCTATCACACTGCTTGGCATCCGCACGGTTAATCTTCGCATTTGGCCGCATCTGCAAGCCACAGTACGGGGCGCGTGGATGGAGCCAAGCGCCTACGATCGACTGCACCAGCGGCGCGCCGCCGGGACCGCCGGGAACGGACACGGCCGCGGAACGGAGCGGGCAGCAGATGGAGAACCAGGTCGTCAACAACCCCGACCAGCACCGCTATGAGATCCGCGTGG
Source organism: bacterium (assembly GCA_046727955.1). Lineage (GTDB taxonomy): Bacteria > Actinomycetota > CALGFH01 > CALGFH01 > CALGFH01 > DASVXQ01. The sequence continues at coordinate 7,332 of JBKPDO010000293.1, forward strand.
ACGGCGCGCTCGCCGGCTTCGCGCAGTACAGCAGACAGTCGGGGGTCGTGACGTTCATCCACACCGAGATCGACCCCGCCTACGAGGGGCAGGGCTTGGGGAGCGTCCTCGCGCGTTCCGCGCTCGACGAGGTGCGGGGCAGTGGCGAGCAGATCGTGCCGCTGTGCCCGTTCATCGCCGGCTACATCCGCCGCCACCCCCAGTACGTCGGCCTGGTGGTCCCCGAGCGCCGCGTCGCCTTCCGGCAGGCGGCTAGTGATGAGCGGCACTGATCTCCAGTGGACAGGACTCATTGCGGATCAGCCGCCCACACGACCTGAGCCGAGTCTTGCACGTGGCTACGGACATGGGCCGCTCATGCGGCGGCCGCGAAGATGGTACGTAGTTTCCCACCTTGTTCACGCCGTTTGTCTTGACGACGGGTCCCTTGATCGGAAACGATCGGATGCGGTGGCCATCTCGGCCGGGCACTCTTCCCGCACGTAGCCGGCTGTCAGGACACCGATCGGCTGGCATGAGGCAACACCGCACCGGGGGGGCACAGGGGGGGCACAGGGGGTGTAACCGGCCAGCCGCCATGGGCTCGTGGAATGGTGACAGGGCCCGCGAGTGGCGGCGAGCAACAAGGGAGGTTGCCATGACGAGCGACGCACCACCCTCGAGCACACTGCAGGACGCAGTGCGGGGGCGTGTACGGGACGTGTCGGCGATCTGGTGGTGGTTTCTGATCCTGGGGGTCTTTTGGACCCTGTTCGGCCTGTACGTGCTGTCCTACCGGGTGGGCAGCCTGGTCGCGGTGGCCGCGTTCGTCGGCGTGAGCTTCGTGTTCGGCGGGATCAGCCAGCTGGCGGTCGCCGGGCGGGTGCAGCAGTGGCGCTGGCTGTTCATCGTGGGCGGGCTGCTGGGGATAGCCGCCGGAATCGTCACCTTCGCCTGGCCGGGGCGGACGCTGTACGTGGTGTCGATCCTGGTGGCGTGGTATCTGATCATCTTCGGCGTGCTGCACCTGGTGGGCTCGCTGGCGGGGCCGAAGGTGAGCTACTGGTGGACGCAGCTGCTGCTTGGGGTCGCCGAGCTGGTGCTTGGGGTGTGGGCGGTGCGCGCGTGGCAGCGGTCGTTGCTGACGCTGGTGACGCTGGTGGGGGTGTGGGCGATCTTCTTCGGGGTGGCCGAGATCTTCGCGGCGTTCTCCGTGCGCGAGGCGGGCAAGCGGGTAGAACGGCTCGTCAGCTGACCGCCTGACCAGGCAGCAGGCCAGCCGGACACCTGCGTAGCCGAGGAGCAGTGACGGGCGTAGACCGACATCGACATTGACGGCCCGTTACTGAGGTTGTGATGCCACTAGCCACGGCCCGGCGGTCAGCCTGATCGCCGGGCCGTGGCCTAGTACGGTCGGGGACGAGGCTGGGAGCCCACCGACTTCATCTCCGCGACGCGCTGCTGGAGCTCGTCGAGTTGTGGGGAGAAGTCCATAATTCCTCCTTGCTGCCGGCCGGTGTCCCAGTTGAGGAGTTCTCGGTGGGACACCGGCCGGCTCCCGAGCAGGGCAGGCTCAGCTCGTGGCGCGCGCCGCGGCGACGATCAGGTCGGCCGCCGCGGCGGGGTGGGAGATCATCGACACGTGCGAGGCGTCGATCTCGACGATATGGGCATGGGCACGCTCGGCCATGAACAGCAGCTCAGCGGGCGGGATCATGTGGTCGGCGGTGCCGACCAGCGCCCACGACGGGATGGTGGCCCAGGCGGGCGGCCCGGACGGCTGGGTGAGCGCGGCGGTCGACAGCGGCCGCTGGGTGGCGGCCAGGACCGCGGCCCTGCGGGCTGGCAGGTCGTTGGCGAAGCAGGACGGGAACAGGCTGGGCTTGAGGTAGGCGTCGACGGCACCGGGCGGCGCGCCGGGGTAGGGCACCAGGTTGAAGATCTGGGTGGGGTCGCCCGCGACGCAGGAGCCGGGTCGTTCACCGGAAAGCTTCAAGAGCGTCTCGTCCTGGGCGGGGATGAAGGCGTCGACGTAGACCAGCGCGGTGACGTTGGGGTTGCCGGTGGCGGCGTTGGTGATCACCGCGCCGCCGTAGGAGTGGCCGACCAGGACGATGGGGCCGCTGACGCTGTGCAGGAAGTCGGCCAGGTAGGCGGCATCGTCGGGCAGCCCGCGCAGCGGGTTGGGCGGCGCGTCGACGGTATAGCCGGCGCGTTGCAGGCGCGTGACCACGCCGCCCCAGCTGCTGCCGTCGGCCCAGGCGCCGTGCACCAGCACGATGGTCGGCTTGGCGCCCGACTGGGCGCCGGCCGCGCCGGCCGCGCTGGCCGGGGGGGCGGCGGTGGCGCCGGCCGGGCGGGTGGCGCTGGCATTGGCGCTGGCGTTGGCGGTGGTGAGCTGGCTCAGGAGCAGGCCGGCCACGCTCGCCAGGAGCGCGGCGAGCACGATCCAGCGCAGCCTCGACTGCCGGATCGCTCGAACGACGGTCATACGGTTCCTCCCGTGGCCTGGCGTGCGCTTTCCACCTGGGGTCGAGGGGTCGAAGGGAGGTAGGCATTCGCATGTCGTCCGCCATGATCGCCGCTCCCAACCAACCCCGTCCAGGCCCGCCACCACGGCGCGTGGGTGGGTCCTTTGCATGCATGCTGTGCTGGCGGGATCATCGGTCGTAGCCGATAGCCCAATCAGCCTATCCACGGAATCGGGGCGGCACCGTGGCGGACAGTGAGCCGAGCAAGCAGGCCGAGCAGGCCGAGCAGGCCGACACCGAGGCGCGCCCGGCGGCGGTCAGCTTCGTGACGACCGAGCACTTCACCCTCCAGGGCGCCCGTTCGTCCACCATCGCCGAGGCCACCGGCCGGGCGAGCATGTTCCTCAGCGCGGTCAGCGGCGGCCTGGTCGCCCTCGGGCTGATCGCCACCGCCAGCAAGGTCGGCGCGGCGTTCTACGCCTTCGGGCTCATCCTGCTGCCCACGCTGGCGTTCGTGGGGCTGGTGACCTTTGACCGGGCGCTGCAGTCGGGGATCGAGGACTTCGGCTACGCCCACCGGATCGCGCGACTGCGCGGCTACTACTTCCAGTACGCGCCTGAGCTGGAGGGCTATCTGCTCAGCGTCCCGCCAACGGAGCGGCTCCACATCCAGGGGCTTCGGGGTGGGCGCTGGCAGGTGTTCCTGACGGTGGCGGGGATGGTTGGCGTGGTCACGGCCGTCCTGGCCGGTTCGGCGGCTGGGCTGCTCGCCGCCGTGGCCTCCGGCCACTCGCTGGTCGTGGCGCTGGTCGTTGGCGTCGTGGTCGCCGTCGCGGTATTGGTCTGGCTGATGCGCTTCCAGGCCTCGGCCTGGGATCGGGTGAGCACGGCGCCGCTGTTCGCCGACGAGCAGCAGGTCGTCTGACTGTCAACGGCTGCTCGACAAAGGCCCGGTGGCGACCAGCAGCCGACGAGCCCGCCTCCTGCTGAAACCAGGGTGCCGACCGGGCAGGCCCCGTGAACCGCGGCACCGGCTGCTGCGACAGTGAGGTATGAGCACGCACCCAGACCACGCCGGCAGCGGTGGCGACACCGAGTTGCTCGCGGCGATCGCCGAGGGCGACCCGGAGGCGTTCGGGACGCTGTATGACCGGCACGCCGCCTGGCTGGTGCTGCGGCTGCGCCGGCGCACCGCCGACCCTGATCTGGTCGACCAGATCGTCCAGGACACCTTTCTGGTGGTGTGGCGCGACGCCGGCCGCTTCCGTGGCAGCGGCGCGGTCGGCGCGTGGCTGTGGGGGATCGCGATCCGGCGCCTGCTCGACGTGCAGCGCGCTGACGCCGCCCAGGGGCGGCTGGGGCGTCTGCTCGGCCGGCGGCGGATACCGGACGCGGCAAGCGCCGAGGAGCAGGCCCTGGCCGCGCTCGAGCACCACGACGTGATCCGGGCGCTGAACCGGCTCGCACCCGAGTTGCAGGCGGTCCTGCAGGCGACCGTGCTCGACGGACTGAGCACCCGCGAGGCGGCCGCGCTGCTCGGGATCCCGGCCGGCACGGTCAAGACCCGGGCGATGCGGGCGCGGGCGCGGCTCCGCGAGGAGCTGGCAGGAGCATGACGCCGGATCGGGGTCGAAACGAAGGGAGCCATCATGGCTGATGTGGCGGCGCCCGGCGCCGGAGCGGCTGGAGCCTGGCACGCGGACGGCGAGCTGCTGGCGGCCTATGCCGCCGGCCGCCTGGAGGTGGCGGCCACGTGGTCGGTAGAGGCCCACCTGACGAGCTGCGCGAGCTGCCGGGAGCTGGCAGGGACGCTGGCCGAGCCGGAGCGGCTGCGGCGCGGCCGCGCGGCGCTGATCGCCGCCGTCGACGTGCCCCGCACCGGCGTGGCCGAACGGCTGCTGGTCCGCCTTGGCGTGCCCGACCACACCGCAAGGCTGCTGGCGGCGACCCCGGCGCTGCGCGCCTCGTGGTTGCTGGCCGTCGCCACCACGCTCGCGTTCGCGGTGCTGGCGGCCCGGGTCGGCGCGGGCCCGGAGGCGAGCCTGGCGTTTTTGTGCGTCGCGCCGCTGCTGCCGCTGGCCGGCATCGCGGTGGCCTATGGGCCTGGGATCGATCCGACCTATGAGATCGGCCTGGCCGCCCCGATGCGCGGCTTCCGGCTGCTGCTGCTGCGCGCGGCCGCGGTGGTGGGGGCCGCGACCGCGCTGGCCGCGGCGGCGAGCCTCGCCCTGCCAGGGCTGGGCCTGGCGACGGCTGGCTGGCTGCTGCCGGCGCTCGCGCTGGCCGTGTGCAGCCTGGCGCTGGCCACGGTGATCGAGCCGCTGCGCGCCTGCGGGATCAGCGCCGGCGCCTGGGTCGCCGCGGTGCTGGTTACCGTGCAGCCGCCAGGGCCGTCCTCGGTGCTGTTCGCCGCGCCCGGGCAGGCCACCTTCGCCGTCCTCGGGCTGCTCGCCGCCGTCGTGGTGGGGCTTCGCCGCGGCCGCTTCGAGTCCGACCGTGCCTTTGACACCACCCCGCGTTTTGCCGCCAGGAGGCTGCGATGACCACCCCAGCACCCACCGCCCGTCCCGCGTCGACCGTCCGCGTCCGTGATCTGCGTATGACGTTCGGGCGGACCCGTGCGCTGGACGGCGTGTCGTTCGACCTGGTGCCCGGTGTGACCGGGCTGCTCGGCCCTAACGGGGCGGGCAAGACCACCCTGCTGCGGATCCTGGCGACGGTGTCATCGCCCGACGCCGGGGCGCTGGAGGTGCTCGGCCTGGACCCCCGACGCGGCGGTGAGCGGCTGGAGCTGCGCGGCCAGCTCGGCTACATGCCCCAGGAACCCGGCTTCCACGCCCGCTTCACGGCGTTCGAGTTCGTCGACTACGTCGCGATCCTCAAAGAGCTGCACCAGCGGCAGGCGCGCCACCAGGAGGTGCGGCGAGTGCTGGAGGTGGCCGGGCTCGGCGCGGTGCGGCGCAAGCGGATCAAGGCGCTGTCGGGTGGGATGCGCCGCCGGGTCGCGCTCGCCCAGGCGCTGCTCGGCGACCCGGAGCTGCTGGTCCTGGACGAGCCGACCGCCGGGCTCGACCCCGAGCAGCGGCTGCGCTTCCGCGAGCTGGTCTCCCGGCTCGGCGAGCGCCGCACCGTGTTGCTGTCCACCCACCAGACCGAGGACGTGACCGCGCTGTGCCACCAGGTGCTGGTGCTGCATCACGGCAAGCTGCACTTCGTGGGGACGCCGTTGGAGCTGGCCGGCATGGCCCGGGGGCACGTGTGGCGAAGCCGGGAGCGCCAGCCCGGCGCGCTGGCCGCCTGGCTGACGGGCACCGGGCAGTACCGCAACATCGGCGACCCGCCGGCAGGCGCGGAGCTGCTCGAGCCGACCCTCGAGGACGGCTACCTGCTGCTGCTCGGCGCGGACCCGCTGGAGGAGGCCGCGGCATGACGACGACCGCCCAGAACCGCGACCGCCCGCCCGCAGCCAGCGGCCCGCACGGGCAAGCTCCAAGCAGCGCCCGGTCCCGCCGGGCGACGCTTGACCTGGCCGTGGCGGAGAGCAGCCGGCTGCTGCGCCACCCTGCCGTGCTCGCCGCGGCCGCCTTCGGCGCCGTCCTACTGTGGTCCTCGGGCCGCCACATCGTGCCGGTACTGTCCCGCTCCGACGTCGCCACCCAGATCCCGCTGGCACCGTTGGCCGCGGCGACGCTGCTGGCCACCAACCTGGCCGCACTGCGGGCCCACCGCGACGGCGCCGACGACCTGTACGGCGCCTGCCGCCTGAGTGTGGCGTGGCGGACCCTTGCGCACCTACTGTCGGTGCTGCCGCTAGTGGCGCTTGGCGGCGGCCTGGTCGCCGCCGATCTGGCCTGGCTCGCCTGGGTGCCTGGCAGGGTCGGCGCTCCGAGCCCGGCCGAGCTTGCCACCGGCCCGGCGTTGATCGCGCTGTGCGGCTGTCTCGGTGTCCTGCTCGGCCGCGTCTGGCGGTCGGTGACGGTCGCCCCGCTGGCCCTGGCGGGGCTTGCGGCCGGGTCGTTCGCACTCAACCTCCCCGGCTTCAACGACCGGCCGGTCGCCTGGCTCGGCGCGCTCGTGGTGGTGCACGGCGACCCCCTGCCGGCCGCGCTGCTCGGCCGGCCGGCCTCCTGGCACGTCGCATACCTTCTCGGCGGTGCGGCGGCCACAGGTGCGTTCGCCGTTGCGTTGGCCTCCTGGCGCGGCCAGACCCCGGCGGGACGGCACGTTCGCGCCGTCACCGCCGCCGTCCTCGCGGCGGCGCTGGCGGTCACCGCCACCGCAGCGGTGGCGCAGACCAGACCTGCTTCCGCGGCACTGGAGGCACGGCAGGTGGCCGCGGCCGGCCGCCCGGCGGCGCAACAGGTCTGCCAGCGGCGCGGCCCGGCCGTCTACTGCGTGTTCCCCGGCTTCCAGCCGCAGATCAGCCTGTGGGAGCCGACCGTGCGGGCCGTGCTCGGCAGCGTGCCGGCGGCGGTGACGGCGGCTGCGCCGCCGGTCACGGCCGCCCAGCGCCTCGACCGAGGCTGGATGACCCTGCACCAGCTCGTCCTCGCCGCGGCCCAGCGCCGAGCCGCCGGAGGCCAGCCCGTCGCCCCGGTCGGCACCGCCTGGGGTCGCACTGGCCGGGCGCTCGGCGCCTCGCAGTTGCGGCTCGGCGGAGCCGTCGCCGCGCGGATCGTCGGACTGCCGGCTCCTCCGCCCGCGCGTCCGCCCGCGCATCCGGGCGGGATCGAGATCGTGAACCCGGCATTCGATGCCCGGGCGGTGGTGGCACTGTGGCTGGCCGCGCAGGCAGGCCCGCAGGCCGCGGCGGAGCTGCGCCGCCGCACGGTCATGGCTGGCCCCGGCGACCCGTTCTCCCTCACCGACCAGGCCGACTGGACGACACGGGGTGGGGTGGGCGTGAGGGCCAGTACGCCCTCACCCTGCTCGACCGTCCCGCTGACCAGGTCCGCGAGACGCTGCGCCGCAACTGGGCGCTGCTGACCTCACCGACGACGACCCTCGCGCGGCTCGCCGAGGTCTTCGGCCTCAAGCCCCCGCCGCAGCACGGACCGAACCCGGTCGACGACCACAAACTCCAAGGCAGCCTGGCCCAGAACGGCCCGAAGGTGACCCGCTGATGCCACGGGGCTGGCTCACCCGGCAGCTCCGGCAGCTCCGCCTGGTCCCGGCGCTGCTGGTCCCCACCGCCCGCGCGGTCGGCTGGGCGCCGCCGCTGGCGGCGTTCACCCTCAGCGTCGGCCTGCTAGCGCTCGCCGTCCGGCCCGGCCAGGCACTGCAGGCGGGGGGCCTGGTGGTGTGGCTGCGGATCACTATGGTGGCCGGCTCGCTCGGCTACGCCTTCCTGCTCGACGACCCCAGCGAGCCCACCACCGAGGCGGTGGCCGGGTCGCTGCTGCTGCGCCGGGCGCTGCGGGTCGCGCTGCTGCTGCCCGCCACCGCCGCCTGGTGGGCCGCGGCGGTGTGGCGGGTACGGGCCGTCCACCCTGGGGTGCCGCTCCCGGTCGCCGCGCTCACCCTGGAAGCTGGCGCGCTGCTGGCCGTCTCCATCGCGCTCGCCGCCGCCGGCTCGCACCTGGCTCCCGAGCGGCGCGGCGGGGTGATGGCCGCTCCCGCCCTGTTCGCCGTGACCGGCGCCGCCATGCTACTGCCCGCCCGGGTCGGGCTGTACGCCCCGCCGGGCGGCCCCGGATGGGCTGGCGCCCACCAACGCTGGGCCATGACGCTCGGCTTCGCGCTGGCGGCATTCGCCGTCGCCAGCCGCGACCCCGCCCGCAGCCGGGTCCGCAGCTACCGCCGCCGCGGTGGCACTGCGTGACAACCGCTTCCACCCGGCCGTCATCCAGATCAGGCAACGCCAAGCCGTCACCTGGTCGTTCAGCGACAACGGCACGACCCACAACGTCAAGGGCAAGGGCTGGGGCTCCAGCAACCAGGCGTCCGGGACGTTCCAGCACACCTTCAGCGCGCCCGGCAGCTACCGGTACTCCCGCACGCTGCACATCGGTATGAACGGCCGGGTCGACGTCTCGTCGACGCGGTCGAGGCCGCGCTGAGCGGTCGATTCCTCGGCGATCCGCCCGCCGCGCTGACAAGATAGGATGAGCTGGCTGATCGGTTTGCCTGGGTGAGGGTGGACGTGAGATGGTCGGTCGGGCGATCTCCAGGGCAGGCAGGCGCCGGCTGGTCCTTGGGGTCGCCGTGACGCTGGCGCTGCTGGTGGTCGTCGGCCGCATGCAGCAGGGTGACCTGGTGTCCCATCGGCCGGCGCCAGTGCCTGCCCCGTTGACCACGACCGCGCCCGCACGGCCGCCGCCGGTCACCGCCACCGTCCGCCTGCGCGCGGCCCCAGCGCCTGCGTTGGTTGCCGAGGCGCAGCTGATGGTCGGCGAGGGCAGGCTCTGGATGATGCTGGACCGGGTGCTGGTCGGTGTCGACCCGCGGCGCCCCAGCGTGGTGGCCAGGATCAGGCTCGGCCGACCCGGCGGCTTCGCGAACCTGCTGGCGGTTGGCGCGGGCGCGGTGTGGGTTGAAACCGGGGCCGGCGGGACCCCGGTCAGCGTGGTCCGGGTCGACGCCGCCACCACCAAGGTGGCTGGCACCCTGCCGGCCGACAACCTGCAGTGGGTTGCTGGGGCTGGGGCCGGCAGCCTGTGGTCGGTGCGCTGCACCAGCGAAGACGGGCCCTGTCGCCTGCTGCGCCTTGACCCGCGCGGCCTGCGGGTGCTGGCCGGTTTCCC
>JBKPDO010000294.1:0-33389 GCA_046727955.1 bacterium
CATCTTCCGAGGCAGATCAACATGTCATTGGACAGGCGTGTATCTATGCCGAATCGGGATTCCCACCAGGCCGCAGGCCGCCTACCTGCGGCTTCAGCCCCAGCCGTAGCCCAGAACCCTGATTAGCTGCGGAACGCGGGACTCAGCGATGACCTGCGCGAACCTGCGAATCTGACCGGATACCTGCAGGCGCGACAAGCTCAGAGGAGCGAACGACCATTTAATTTGGGTCGTGGCGCAAGGCTGCGGTAGCGGTGCAGGGCGCGGGCGAGGAGTGGGACGCCGATGGCGGTGGGCAGCAGCCAGTAGGTCAGGTGTGGCAGGTCCCGCCAGAGGGGCAGGTTCTTGCCGTTGTCGAGGTAGAGGCGACCAGCAGCAGGATGTAGGAGACGCCCATCCCGGTGATGTGGGGGCCGACCCAACCCATCCAGCGGTGCCAGCGCGGCTGGAACTGGCGGTAGTGGCGTCTGGCGGCGCGGCCGATGGAGGCCGCGCCGAACGACAGGGTGCCCAGGACCAGCAGGTAGGCGTCCTGGGGCCAGCGCAGCACGGCCAGGGCGGCCGCGGTCACGAACACGACCGACAGTGCCCAGTAGTAGACCGTCCCGAAGCGGGGGTGGCGGCCGTGGCGCTTGGGGCTCAGCGCGGCGACCGCGCCGGTGACCACGCAGGTGAGCCCGGCGGGGATGTGGACGGCGAGCAGGAGGTGAAACACGGTCGAGCCGCCGGACGGGATGAGCCCGCCACCGACTCCGGCGCCCTGGGCCTGGCTTGTGAGGTCGGTCACGAGGGTCGTCCCGGGTCGGCTCCCACTGCAGACTCCACGTCGATATCCCTTCGGGTCGCATGCGGCTATGGCGAGCTAGCGGTGATGCTGGCCACCAGCGCCCACACTGCGGCGGCGAGGGTGGCCGTCTGCAGGGCGGCGCGGATGGTCTGGAGCCGTTCGAGGCGGTCGAAGAGCAGCGTGAGCGCACGCTCGTCGCCAGCGGCGACGTGTCGTTGGGAGAGGTTGGTCGGGGCGGCGCGGGCGGTGACCAGAGAGTGGCCGACGGTCAAGGCTGTGGCGAAGGCCAGTGCGACTGTCCGCTGGGCGGTGTGGGTCGGGCAGCGGCTCGACTGGCCGAGGCGACGACTGCGCAAGGAGACGGCCTCCGGCCGCGCCTGGACCGCCTGGGCGCGTGGCGTGGTCCGTGCCCGCTGGGCGGCGGTCGCCGCCGCTGTGGCCGTACTGGCGGTCCTCGGTGGGTTCGCGCCTTCCCTGCGGACCGGGACGACCAGCGCCGACGCCCTGGCCGACGCCGGCCCGGCCCATGAGGGGCTGGCGATGCTCACCCGCATGCGCGAGACCTACGACAGAGCGTCCTGGTCGAACAGCCGGTAACCGGCTGGGCTGCGACCCACCGTGTAGATGAGCCCCATGCCCTCCAGACGGCGCAGCGCCTTGACCGACGTCCCGCTGCGCCGGGCCAGCTCCCCGATCGTCATCGTGGCCCCAGCCGGCGCATGATCGGCAGTGGTCGGGGTCATGGTCGGCTCCCAACCTGGCAGGCCGCCAGCGCGCAGGCGTTGTCGGCGGCCAGCGCGTGCGCGAGCACGACCAGGTCGGCGACGCGCGGGTCGGCGACCCGGTAGAAAGCGTTGCGGCCGGTGCGGTGGCAGGCCACATAGCCGCAGTCGGCAAGGCAGGCAAGATGCATCGACACCCGACCTTGCGACAAGCCGACCTCGGCGACGCACTGGCTGACGGTGTGCTCGTCGGTCAGCAGGAACTCGAGCAGCCGCAGTCGGGTCGGGCCGCCAAGCGCGCGGAAGAACTTCGCGACCGTGTCCACCATGGTCGCCTCGGCGGCAGCAGCGGCCCCCGGCGCCGCCGCCGACGCCGTCGGGGACAGCGGTTCCGCGAGGGGCTGGGCCACGACGTGTCCTCCGCTTCCGACCTTGTTGCGACCGCCGATAGCGGATTTTGGGCTCATCGCAGCAAGCCCGCGGCGGCGCTGGCAAGCCGGTCGCTGGTGCTGATGACGGTCCCACCGGAGCTGACCGGCCTGGGTGGGCTGGAACCCCAGGTCGCCTCGGGGCCGAACAGGAGGAAGAAGTCGTAGTCCAGGCCGCCCAGGTCCACACCGAACCGGTCCAGAAACGGCTGCCCGATCACCCCTGCGGTGTCCCACAGGTGGGTGACCCGGGGGTCGACCAGGCCGGCACCGTCGATCTCGGCGCGGGTGTCGGTGGCCCACCGGTGCACCCAGACCACGTAGACCCGCAGCCTGGCGTCCTGGTATTCCTCAAGGATGTTCCGGGCAACCCAACTGGCGCCCGCCAGGCACTCCCCTCAGGTGGGCGCCAGCGCCAGCACCAGCCGCGGGCGGCCCTTGTCGGCGTTGAACCGGGCCTGTAGCTGGGCGACGTCGTGCAGGTCGGTCACGGTCAGGCCGGCCGGGCGGGTCGCGCCCGGCGCCAGCGTCACTGTGGCCGGGGTCTTCCCGGAGGGCCCCCGAGATGGGGTCGACCAGCTCACCCACACCGCCAGCACCACGAACGCCGCAAGGCAGGCGGCCACGAACCCCAGCCGAGCCCGGCGGCTCACCGCCGGGCTCCTTGCAGGTGCGCCACCAAGGCGTCCCGAAGGTCCTCCAGGTTCACCCCGAAGGCCTCCAGCAGCGGACTGACGGCGCCGCGGTAGCTGGTTGGCAGGCCGACGTGGGCGAGCAGGCGCCGCCGCCACCGGTTGGACATGCACCTGGGCCACGGCTTGGTGCTGTCGTCCAGCACGCCAACCAGCAACAACTCCGGCCCGACCGTGGTCTGGCCGAGCGCGTCCGCCCGCTCGCCTGCGAACTGCAGTGTGCGACCGATCAGCAACGGCGGGCCCTCCAGTGGCGTGCGCGGCACCCGCGCGATCCCCCGCCGTCGCGCGCGGGTGGCCTCACGGGTCGCCTGCGCCACCGCCTGCGACCCGAACGTCCCCTCCGTGCTCTGGCGCACTGCATCCAGGTCGATCCCCAGCGCCCCCAGCAGCTCGGCGTCGCTCGGCCGCGGGCCGGCCACCACTCCGCGCTCGGCCAGGCGGCCAAGCTCCGCCCGAGCCCCATTCAGCTCCAGCCCGTGAGTTCGCAGGACCTGCGCGGCGGCGCTGGTGCCATCGTGGAGCAGGCCCAGAACGACGTGTTCGGGGCCGAGATAGCGCTGCCCCAGCCCGTCGGCCTCCACGCGTGCCAGGTCCAGGACCCTCCGTGCCTGGTCGGTGAACCGATCCCTCACCCAGACCTCCTCCCCAGCCCGAACCGCTTGCCGGCGTACTTCTTGTGCACCGCCTGCTTGGTGACACCGAGCCGGGTCGCGATCGCCTCCCATGACCAGCCCTCGGCGCGGGCGTTCTCCACGTTCAACGCCTCCAGCACCTCGACCAGGCCGCGCAACGCGGCCACCGCCGCCAGGGCCACCTCCGGGTCCTTGCTGCCGGTCGCCGCCGCCACCGCCGCCACCTCGCCCTGCATGGTCTCGCTCATCGGGTCAACCTACATTGACCCCCGCTGGAGGTCAACCCTGGTTGACCTCAGCTCACGACCGGGCCTGGGTGTGCTGGTGGCGCTGGGCGTCGGTGAAGCCGACCACCAACTCCATCCCGAGGGCGGCCGCGACCCGGTCCAAGGTCTCCAGGGTGGGGCTGACCCGGCCGGCCTCCAGCCGGGCGATCGCCGGCTGGGTGGAGCCGGTCCGGCGGCCCAGCTCGGCCTGGCTGATCCCGCGGGCCTCCCGCAGCCCGCGGATCTGCTCGCCCAGCTCCAGCGCCCGCCGGGCCCGCTGGTAGCCGGCGCCGGCCGCCGGGGCGGCGAGCCGGTCGCGGCGGACCTGCTCCCACCGCTGGGGCGTCGGCTTGGGCTTGGGCCGGCTCATGCTGGCTCCTCTCCGCTCGGACGACACGCCCCGCGGCGTCGCCGGCCGCGGCGGCGGGGGTCGTGCTGTTGGTGCTGGCGCAATGCCGCTCGGGCCCGTGCGATCTCCCAGGGGCGGGGGCGCCACCAGCGCCCGACGGTGAGCACCAGCACCGTGCCGCTGCCGTCCAGCCAGTAGATGAGCCGCTGGCCGCCGCGCCGGCCCTGGGCCACCACGAGCTGACGCAGCCGGCAGTCGCGCCCCAGCCGTCGGCTGTGCGGCGGGCCGAGCCTGTCGCCACGCTCGGCCAGCAGGTCAAGGTAGCAGGCGATCTGGCCGAACGTCTCGTCGTGGAGGCGGTCGAGCCAGGCCTTGACGTGTGCGGTCAGCACCAGCGACCATTCCATACCGTGCATGGTATATCCCGGTGCTGGTATGTCAAGGACGGTGCCATGGACGACGCACCCCCCCCCCCCCCACAACGGGACCGCCGACGGCGCCGGGTCACCCCAGCGACCATCGGCCGGGCTTGCCTGCCAGGACCTGTTCGACCTCGTCAAGGGGTCAACCAGCGACCCCAAGCTGCTCCGGCGCCTGCCACGCCTGACCGGCGAGGCGCTCAGGCTGGTCTGGGCCGCCGGCCCCAGGGAGCTGCTCGTCTCGGTCGCCCTCAAGATCACCGGGGCCGTCGCCGACCAGCACGGCAATCGCGGGATACACGGCCAGGGCCAGCAGCCGCCGGGTCTGCGCCACCGCGTCGTCCAGGACGTCCACCGTCACCACCAGGCGCTGGTCCCCGACGATCTGTGCCATGAGCGCGGCGTTGTAGCACGTGCCCGCCCCGGTGGTCGTGCGAATCTTCACATAGCATTCACAATCGGCCTCTTTGACCTGTTCTCGCGGCCCCATGAGTGGATCAGTCTCCACTCCGGTACTCGTCGGTGACGCCTTCCACACAGATGCAACAGTGTCGCGGATGTCCCGTTGGTGACGCCCTGCAGGCGTGAAAATCGGGGCGGGCCGCTTGCCGACGCCTGTCCACTCACCGTCGATTTTCGATTCTGCCCGTTGGAGTGCCGTGGGGTTCGAGTCGTCGGGCCGACTGGCGGCGGCCCGACGCTGAGGGCTTCCCGCCCACTGGCCATCGTGATATCTTGCTATCACTATGGCAACCGAGCAGCCCGCAGGGACCAAGAACATCATGCTGCGCCTGGACCCAGAGCTGGCCGAGCGCCTACGGGTCGTCGCCGACGTCGAGGGCCGCTCGGTCTCTGACGTGCTGCGCGAGGCGGTCGCCAGGCTGCTCGAGCAGCGCCGCAAGGACAAGCGCTTCATCAGGCTGCTCGAGGAGAACCTCGCCAGGCACCAGCGCCTGCTCACGGCGCTGCGCGATCAGGACGGCGGCTCGTGATCTGGCTGGACCTCGCCGGCCTGGTTCTGGTCGCCAGTCGCACGCTGGACCTCGACGAGGAGGCGGTGCTGGGGTTGGCCGACCTCGACGCGGCCGAGTCGGTCCTGACCCTGGCCCGGGACGGCCGCGGCGGCCCCGCCCAGCAGGCGGCCATGCTGCTGGGCGGGCTGGTGCGCCGCCGGGTGTTCGGGCCGCGCAGCGCCGAGGTGGCGGTGATGGCCACCCTGCAGCTGCTGGCCCTGAACGGGCAGCAGGTCGGCGACCTCGGCTCGCCCGCGGCGCTGCGGGAGCTGGTCGCCGGCATCGCCGCCGGCCAACTTGGCACCGACGAGCTGGCGGCCTGGCTGGCGGAGCGGCTGCAGCCGGCCGCGGCGCCACGGCGGGCAGGACGGCTGCTGTCAAGGCGCGTCAAGGACTCCAGGAACCCAAAAGACCCAAGGCATGCCGACGATCGAATGGAGGGCGGGATGTTCGAGCGATTCACCAACCGGGCCAGGAACGTGGTCAAGCTCGCGCAGGAGGAGGCGCGGCGGCTGGACCACGACCACATCGGCACCGAGCACGTGCTGCTCGGCCTGCTCGGCGAGCCCGAGGGCATCGGCGCCAAAGCACTGGTCGCGCTCGGCGTGTCGCTGGAAGCGGTGCACGCGGACGTGGAGCGGACCATCGGCAGGGGCGAGGGCGCGCCGACCGGCCACATCCCGTTCACGCCCAGGGCCAAGAAGGTCCTGGAGCTGTCGCTGCGCGAGGCGTTGAAGCTTCACCACAACTACATCGGCACCGAGCACATCGTGCTCGGGCTGGTCCGCGAGGGCGAGGGCGTGGCCGCCAATATCCTGGTCGAGTCCGGCGCTGACCTGCCCGAGGTCCGGCAGGAGGTGCTGCGCCTGCTGTCGACCGGCGTCGCCGACCGGGCCGGCGCGGAGCCGCCCAAGGAGCGCCTGATCGCCGACATCGAGGCGCTCTACGAGGAGATCGTCCGGCTGGCCAAGGAGGTCGACCGCCTCACCGAGTTGCTGCGCGAGCACGGCATCGAGCCGGAGGAGGGCACCTCACGCTCGGCCTGACCCTCCAACCCACCAGGACATTTGCCTCGCCCCCCAGCCGGCCATCCGCGGCGTTTGTGCCCTTCAGCCTCGCAAGAAGACCTCAAGCTCATCGACCACAAGATCAACGTCTACCGAGGCCGGCTCGCCGCCGGCGACGCCGACCAACTATGGGCGCCCAACCGCCTAGCGGGTGCCCGCTGAGCAATTCGACAAGTGAGACCGGCCGGGCCGGCTACAAGACGGATTCGACCTGGTCGGTTGCGGTGCTGGTGCCCAGGTCGAGGTGGGTGTCCATGTCCAACCGGAAGCGGCCGTAGGGGTTGATGTGGCTCCAGAACAGCGGGGTCATCGCCCGGCGCGCGTCGGCGCCGATGCTGTCGTGGAACTCTGGGACCTCCAACACTGTCTGGAGGCCGCCAGGAGCCTCGCCAGCTCCGGATGAGCAAGCGGGCGTTTGCGGCTGGCCCGATCACCTGCGGCGTGTGCGGCGAGGCGTTCGAGGACCGCGAGGACTCGGAGAAGGAGGGGCCAGAGCTGGCCGCCTGAGTCGGGCGCCACCACCAGGGCCGCCACTACTACTGGAAGCAGCTCTGCAAGTTCGCCCGGGTACGAGCCGGGTTCTCCCGATCCCAGCAACCCGGAATGGCATCACCGGGTCTGGGTGCCTCGCACCGCCGGTCAGTCGATGGATCCGGCCTCATGAGATGGACACCTGATGCTCACGGCGTCTCCTGCCTCTAGCCGAAGGTGAATGCGTAGGCCTGGACGCCAGGATCGAGGAACGTGATCTCGAACGTGCGCTCGGTGACAGGGCCACGCTGGCGGACGAGCTGGTACAGCCGCGGTTGGGTGACCGTGCCGTTGCCCTGGTCGTCGGCGTCGGTTCCGTGCGCAGCTCCCGGCGGCTGCCCGTCGATAAGCACGCGAAACCGCACGGGAGTCCCTCGCGCGGCCGGTCCCATGACGAGGTGGAGGTCGCGGGCGTGGAAGCGGTAGGCGATCCGTCCGTCGGCCTGGTGCAGCACGATAGCCTGTCGCTCCACCGTCCAATCACCAGCCAGGGCCCAATGGTTGAGTCGTAACCGCGCAGGGGCGGCATAGACGTGACGCGTGTCTAAGACTGCACCACCGGGGGAGGCGAAGTTCTCGGTGCGCTCGTAGCCGACATAGTTTTCGGGGGATCGCAGGCTATCCCAGTCGGCGGCAGCTTCAACACCACTGGCGTCGACCGAAACCAGTTCATGGCCGATCCCGCTGATTCCGGCCTTGGTCAGCAATTGTTGAATGATCATTTCGGACTGTTCGTATTGACCCTCGCCGAACTGATGGTGTCGAATCTGTCCCTGCGCGTCGACGAAGTAGAGGGCTGGCCAGTAGTGGTTGTTGAAGGCAGTCCAGATCGCGTAGTCGTTGTCGATCGCGATCGGATAGTTGACCCGCAGGTCCGTGGCGGCTCGGCGGACGTTGTCGATGTCGTGCTCGAAGTCGAACTCAGGCGTGTGCACGCCGATGACCACCAGTCCGTGATCCTTGTACATCTCGGCCCACGCGCGGACGTAGGGAAGGGTGCGGAGCCAGTTGATGCAGGTGTAGGTCCAGAAGTCGACCAGGACGACGCTTCCGCGCAGCCCGGCTGCCGTCAGTGGTGGCGAGTTGAGCCACTCGGTCGCGCTGGCGAGAGAAGGCAACTCACCTTCAATGGGTAGTTGAGCCGCCGCCGGGTGCATCGTAGCGCGGAAGAGCTGGTTGGCTTTCGTGAGGAACGTCTTCCATTCGTTTGCATCCTGGTCCATCTGTCCCTCCTTCAAGGCGGGAAGGCGAGCTTGACGACATTTGCGTTGCGCGGCCGACGCGGGCGCACGCCGATCAGTAACCGTCGACCTCGACGACAGCCTCGGAGAAGGCCTGGGGTGCTTCCTGCGGCAGGTTGTGCTGGTACCACCATCCCCATTCCGCCCTCGGTGGCAACGGCAGCTGGTTGCGTTCGAGGTTGTTGATCGGGTAGCCGTTGACGGAGACGATGGCCTTGCAGCGCTCCGGCCAGAGCGCCGCGACGATGTTGGCTGTCCGCGCTCCCCAATCATAACCGGCTCTTCCCACGCGGCGAAGTGACCGCCCTTGTCGACCTCGTTGAAGTAGATCAGGGTTGCGATAGGCGCGCCGGGCCCATGTCTCCGGGGCTCGATAGATCTCCTCCGGAAATACCGTGATGGCCACCGGGACCGAGATCTCGGCGGTCTTCTGCGCGGCCGCAACAACAGCGCCTCGTCCGCCGTTCTCCCAGTACAGCCGCGCTGACGAGGTCGCGCTGTCGTCTCCAAGACCGAGCTGCTCGACCACTGCCGGGACACCTTCTACGACGGTGGCCCGGCAGTGGTCGAGGTACTCGTGCACCGGCTACGCCGCAAGATCGACCATGCCGCGGGCCCGCCGGTCATCCGCACTCTCCGCGGCCAGGGATACCTCATCCCGGACGAGGCCCCGTGAACTCCGGCGCACGGACCCTGCCACGCCGCTGGCCGCGTCCACGACCGCGCACATTGCGGACCCGTGTCACGCTGGTGGCCAGCCTCAGCATCACCGCCGCCATCGTGCTCGGCGTCGTGGCGATATACCTGCTCCAGATACAGTCGGTGCGCCGGACTGTCGACAGCCAACTGCGCACCTACGCCATCCAGATCGCGCAATCGGCAGGCAACGGCACCTGGCCCAAGACGCTGGCCCCCTCCAGCCTTGACCCGCACACCGAAGCGCAGGTCATCGCCGCGGACGGCAGCGTACTTGCCGCCACCCGTACGCTGGCGGGCTTGCCGGCTGTCTATATGCTCCCACCCGGCTCGGACACACCCGTCCGGCAGAAAGCCGCAGACGGCGTCATACCCGGCGAGGTCCGGGTCGTCGCGCTGCGCACCACTGTCCACTATCGCCCGGTCACCATCATCACCGTCACCTCAACAGGCCTGTTCAACCAAGTCAATTCCGGGTTCGCGCGGCACCTCGTCATCGCCCTGCCCATCGTCCTCATCCTCGCCGCCGGCGTGATCTGGCTCGTCGTCGGCTGGGCACTACGCCCCGTGGACGGAATCCGCCGCGCTGTCACCAGCATCACCTCGGCCGGTCTGTCCCGGCGAGTCCCCGAACCCGGAACATCCGACGAGATCGAGCACCTAGCCAAGACGATGAACGACATGCTCACCCGGCTGGACGACGCCGCACGCCGCCAGCACCGCTTCGTCGCCGACGCCTCCCACGAACTACGTAGCCCACTCGCCGCGGTCCGCACCACCCTGGAGGTCGGCCTAGCGCACCCAGACCAGGCTCCGTGGCCGATCATCGCCGACCGCGCTGTCCAGCAGGCAGCGCGGCTCGAAGACCTTATCCAGCAACTGCTGCTACTCGCCAAAGCCGACGAACGACTCCTTGCCGCCCAGCGGCAGCCCGTGGATCTGGGACAACTCCTGCGCGACATCCGTGCCAGCGTCCTCCCCCACCGCCCGGACCTCGACCTGGACCTGGCCCCGGGCGTCGTCACCGAGGGCAATCCGGACCACCTGGAGCGGCTATTCCGCAACGTCATCGAGAACGCGCTCCGCTTCGCCCGCACTCGCGTGGTCGTCCGTGCCGCCAGCGCGGCGACGACCGTACAGGTCGAGATCCTCGACGACGGCCCAGGCATCCCCGCCGCAGATCGCGACCGCATCTTCGACCGCTTCGTCCGCCTCGACAGCAGCCGGGAACGCGGCAGCGGAACCACCGGCCTGGGCCTGGCAATCGCCCACGAAATCGCCACCGCCCACAACGGGCAGATCACCGCCGCCGACAGCAAAGACGAGGGTGCCCGAATCGTCATCACCCTGCCTCGTGCCATGGCGAAATGCCAAGATGGAAGATGAGACATCCCTGACACCCGGCCGCCGCTTTCGCAAAACCGCAGCGCCAGGCCATCCCAACAGCCCGAACGTCGCCACCCAAACGGACGCGAAAACTCGAGGCTACGTTATCGGCATCAAACCATCGCAACAAGACCGCGACAGTTGAACACCTCGACGTCGCCGGCCTCGTAGAGGCTGAAGTCACCACTTCCGGCTGCTCCCGCGAATACGCCGGTGCCCCCCGTGACCGTGTACGTGCCCGTGCCGCTGTGCGGGTTTCCGTACGAGACTAACGAACCCGGAGCGTTGTTGGAGTTACCGGCAAAGCAGTTGATCCCGCTCGCGGTAATGGCGAGGGTGCTTCCGTCGGCGAGCGTGATCGTGTTGGACGAGGTGATAAGGGCGCAGAAGGAGAACGGGCCCTGGACGGGCGTGAAGCCGGTCACGGTCCCACTCAGGGTCGCCTCGCCGTAGCCCGCTACGGTACCGGTTGCGCAATAGTCGACGCTGCACGGCTCGGGAGCCACGCCTTGGCCGAAGTGGCGCTGGAACGTCGCTGCTCAGAGCGCCAGCGTTGTGGTCAGCCGCTGGTATCCGAATGGTTCGTGTCGGAGGGCCGACACCCCATACCGTAACCGGCACCGACCGTTGTCCCTCACTGCGAAGACTCTCCGACAGAATCCTGACAACGCTGTGACAGCGCGCGGCACCAGGTCGCGGAGCTGTCGGGCTGAGCAAAGATGAGGCGGAGCAGCTGTCGTGGTCACGATGGGTCTCCTTGTTCCTGTTCCTGGGTCTGGAAGCGGGTGCCTGTCGAGGGTCGTGTCGCCTCGCTGTGGCGGGCCAGGAAGTCGAGGACGACATCCCGGAACGCGGTCCAGCCCGAGCGCCTCGATGAACGCCGCGCAGTCGTCGGCCATGAGGTCGTAACCGAGCCTCCCCTCCGGGTTGTCGGTGCGGCCGTGACCGCGGGAGTCGGGCACCAACACGCGGTGATGGCGCGCGAGCGCGGGGACGTGGTTGGACCACATGAGGTGGCCGGTGACCAGGCCGCCGTGGAGCAGGACGACCGGCGCGCCTGCCCCGTGGTCCTCGTAATGAACCCGCAGCCCGTTGCACCACATGTGATTGCTCTGCACCTGATCATTCATCGTCGTTCCCTTCGTGACGTCTGCCCGCGGTATTGGTCCGATCTCGGCCTCAGGCCGGCCGCCGCCCGGATCGGGGCCGTGGTCGGCCGCGGCCGCGCGGCACTCCCCCGGGTCCCAGGCGTTGGGCAGCACCAACACCGGGCTGTCGTGCAGTGGGTGGAGAAGCTCTGCCTTCACACCGGGCGTCCGGCTTACGGGGACGAGGCGGAGCATCCAGACCGCGGCCGATTGCACCGTCGTGCACGAGCATCCTCATGACCCTTCTCGCGCCTTGGTGTGTGCCGCCTTGGCCGCCTTCACCACGCCCACCTTGCCAGCACAGCAGCCACCGCCCTGGCTCGGTTCTGGTTGCCCCTCGCGCTCCGAGCCCGCGCCAACGTGTCGGAGCAGGCTCACGACCAGGATGGCGATGCCGACCGCGACCGCGGCGCTGACGGCGAAGGTCAGCTGCAGCCCCTGGGTGAACGCCTGACGGGCGGCATCCAGCAGCTCGACACCGGATCGGCCGGGGAGCTGTCCGACCACTGCCACGACGCCGCCGAGGGTGTCCCGCGCGGCCGCCGCGGCCTGGGGTGGGACACCAGCCGGAACGGCGTCGGTGAGCTGGCCGCGGTAGATGGCGGTGGCGACGCTGCCGAGGATGGCGATGCCCAGCGCCCCGCCGAACTCCGAGCTGGTCTCCGAGACCGCCGACGCCGCACCCGCCCGCGCCGGTGGGGCCGCCCCGATGGCCAGGTCGGCCGCCAAGGTGAACACCGGCGCAAGCCCCAGGGAGAGCACCACCGACCCGGTCACCACGACTGCAAGCCCTGAGGCCGCGTCGACCTGAGTGAGCAGCCCAAAGCCGACCGCCGCCAGCACCAGCCCGCCAGTCATCACGAACGCCGGGCGGACCCGGCGCACCAGCAGCGGGGTCAGCAAGGACCCGACGATGAACCCACCACCCGAGGGCGCTGTCCACAGGCCCGCCCGCAATGGCGACAGTCCAAGCACCAGCTGCAGGTACTGCGCGATGAACAGAAAGGCGCCAAAGGCAACGAAGAAGCCAAGGGTGTTGGTGGCCAGCGCCGCGCTGAAGGCACGGTTGGCGAACAGCCGCAGGTCCAGCAGCGGCTCGGCCGCCCGCTGCTGACGGCGCACGAACACGAGCCCGACCCCCAGCCCAGCCAGCATCGACAGTGCCGGCGGCCAGCCGAGGCCGTCCTGGGCGAACTGCTTGAGCCCATAGATCACCAGCAGCACTGCGGCCAGCGACAGCCCGGCGCTGCGCAGATCCAGCCGGCCGGCCTGGGGATCGCGGTACTCCGGCAGCAGTAGCGGGCCGGCCACCAGCAGCAGCGCCATCACCGGCACCGCCAGCAGGAACACCGATCCCCACCAGTAGCGCTCCAGTAGCAGTCCACCGGCCAGCGGCCCGATCGCGCCGCCAGCCGAGAAGCTGGCAATCCACACGCCGATGGCGATCGTGCGCTCCCGCTCGCCGAGGAACATGTTGCGGATCAGCGACAGGGTGGAGGGTGCCAGCGTCGCCGCGGCGACTCCCAGTAGCGCGCGGGCGGCGATCAGCTGCTCGGTGCTGGTGGAGAAGGCGGCCAGCACCGAGGCGACACCGAACGCGCCGGCGCCGCCAAGCAGCAGCCGGCGGCGCCCGATGCGATCCCCTAAGGTGCCCATGGTGATCAGGAGCCCGGCGACCAGGAAGCCGTAGATGTCGGTGATCCACAGCAGCTGGGTGCTGCTGGGCCGCAGGTCCGCGCTGAGGTGTGGCACCGCGAGGTTCAGCACGGTCAGGTCCATGGCGTATAGCAGGCATGGCAGCGCGATCACGGCCAGCCCGACCCACGCCCGCCGCCCGGCCCGTGGTGCATCGACGCCGGCCGGGTCCTGGGTTTCCTCATGGTCGGTATTCAAGAGCATGCTCCCTGTCACATCCGGGGCGGTTTGGGTTTTCAGTCCCAGCCCAGCGAGGGCACCTAGGCTGCGTGTCGAAGTGGTCATTGCTGAGACGGCCAGTCGGCTTGAAACTCGTCGGCCCATGGGGCATGGATCCGAGGCGGTACTCGTATTACCCAGCGGCTATGACGCGGCGGCGCGCTGCTTCGCGCGTTCGTTCAGAGCGCCCGGAGCGCTGCGTTCGCCAGCGATCACAGAGCCGTCTCGACACGCCCTCGTCGCCGCCGCGAGACGGCGGCCAGCACGGCGGGCTCCCGCCCAGGGTTGTGGAGTGTGGAGCGTGCGGACCGGCAGCCCGATCAGCCACAGGACATCCCGCGCCCAAAACGCCAACAGGTGCCGCCCAGGCACTCGAGCTCGATCTCCCCACGCTCGACGACGACCAATGCATCCCGCCATTCGGCGTCGTCGAAGGCCTGCTGGCGGCCGGGTGCGACGACCACCACGCGAACCTCGAAGAAGCTCGGGAGTGGCCTGCCCAGGAAGGAGAGCCGTTCGCGGCCGCGGCCGTCGTCTGTCACATCGAGGGTGGTAGGCCGGACGCGGGGAAGAGCTGCGGGAGGAGGAACGCGTCGATCTGCGCGACCAGTCCGTCTTGGATCCGCAGCACGTCGATCCCCGAGGCGCGGTACTCGGACTCGCCCGGCTGGCGCGTGTAGAAGGCCACGGCGGGCTGTCGGTTGGCCCTGGTGACCAGCAACCGCCATTCGTACTGGGCTGCGAAGAGCTGCGCATGGAAGGCCACGACCGCCTCGCGACCGTCGTACCAGGTCGGCGTGGGAGGCATCGTCAGCCGCGCGTCCTCTCGCAGCAGCGCGGCAAAGGCCGCGACGTCGGCGCGCTCATGGGCAGCCATGTAGCGCCGAAGCAACAACCGCTCCTCCTGGGTCGGGTCTGACCCGGCAGCCCACTCGAGCCGGCGCGCGGGCAGGTGCCGCCTCAGCGTCGATCGCGCCCGCCGCAGCGCGCTGTTGACCGCGTCCACGCTGGTATCCAGGAGCAGCGCGGTCTCCGTCGCCGACCAGCCGAGCACATCCCGCAGGATCAGCACCGCTCGTTGTCTGGCCGTCAGCTGCTGGATGGCGACCAGGAACGCCAGCTCGATCGTCTCCTTGGCCACCAGCGCGGCATCCGGCTCCGCGTCGGGGGGCGCGATCCCCTCGCACGTGAAGCGCACCCGGCAGGGGACGCTGACGTGGTCGACACAGCGCTCAGGCACTGACCGCGTTCCCGAGATATCACCCCGCTGCGCGAGTATCAGGATCGACAGCCCGCGCGCCGCCCACGGGTCGCACAGGACCACCTCCGCGACCTGGCGGCGGCTTGGGTCAGGTGGGCAGCGCACGACAGACGAACCCCCGACCCGCTCCCCGGGTCAATCCGCGCGGATCAGGGTGCCGCTGTGGCCAGCGACCAGGCCGGTGACCACCGGGTCCTGGCCGAGCTGGCGAAGCGCCCGGCGACGTTCACGCCCTTTCCGCCCGCCCGCGCGCGGACTTCGAGCACGCGGTGGGTGGCGTGCGGGACGAGCGCCTCGACGTCGTAGGTCACATCGAGTGCGGCGTTGAGGTCACCGTGACGACCGTCACGGAGGCCCGTCCACCCACGCCCCTCTCGCCATGACCGCCACGACCTCGAGCTTCCCGTCGAGGACCACCAGGTCCGCCCGCCGGCCGGGCTCGATGGCGCCGATGTCGCCGAGCCCGAGCGAGTGGGCGGGCGTGGCCGATGTTAACCGGGCGGCGACCTCCAGCGGCAGGCCGACGTCGACGATCGCGCGCCGGAACGCGGCATCCATGGTCAGCGTGCTCCCGGCGATCGAGCCGGTGCTCGCCAGCCGCGCCACGCCGCCGCCGACCCGCACGCGCAGCCCGCCCAGCTCGTACTCGCCATCGCCCATCCCGGCGCCGACGATGGCGTCGGTGATCAGCGCGACGCGGTCCGGGCCGACGACGGCGACCACACCGTGCACGATGGCCGGGTGCAGGTGCGTGCCGTCGTTGACCAGTTCGACGGCGACGCGGTCGTCTTCCAGCAGCGCCACGACGGGTCCCGGCTCGCGGTGGTGGACCGGTCGCATCCCGTTGAACAGATGGGTGCCCAGGCGGGCGCCGGCGTCGATGCTGGCGCGGGCCACCTCATACGTCGCGTCGGTGTGCCCGATCGCAGCCACGGCGCCGGCGGCGACGACGGCGCGGACCGCGTCCAGGCCGCCGTCCAGCTCCGGCGCGAGCGTCACCATGCGAAGCGCGCTCCCGCCCGCGGTGAGCAGCCGCCGAACCTCGGGGGGCGCGGGCGGGCGCAGGAACGCCGGGTCGTGCGCCCCGCGCCGGGCGTTGCTGAGCCACGGGCCCTCCAGGTGGATCCCGGCGAGCAGGCCATCGGCGCAGAGGTCGGCGAGCGCGCACAGCTGACGCTCGAGGGTGTCGAGGGGGGCTGTGAGCAGGCTCGCCAGTGTGGTGGTCGTCCCGTGGCGGCGGTGGAACGCCACGGCGCGCGCAGCCTGGTCGGGGTCGGTGCTGAGGAATGACGCGCCACCGCCGCCATGGACGTGGATGTCGACAAAACCCGGGACGACGGTAAGCCCCGTTGGCGTCCCGCCGAGGCCGACCGCGGCGATGCGGCCGCCCGCCACCTCCACCCATCCGGGGTCGAGCACGCCGGCGGGCGTCACAACCCGGGCCCCCGCCAGGAGCGTGGTCATGAGGAGGCTCCCAGATCAAGGGCCCGCCTGGCGATCAGCGCCGCGCCGAGACATCCGGCCTGGTCACCGAGGGCCGCGCGGACCAGCCGCGGCATCCGCGCCGAGCGCGGCGATAGCCGCGCGAGCAGGATCTCGGAGAGCGGGCGGAGGAGCAGGTCGCCGGAGTCGGCGAGCCCTCCCCCGACGACGATGAGCCGCGGCGCCAGCAAGGCGACCGCGGCGGTGAGCCCGTGGGCGAGCGCCGCAACGGCCTCGTCCCACACGGCCGCGGCGTCAGAGTCCCCCTCGCGGACGCGCGCGGCGACCGCAGCCGCCCCCTCCACACGCTGTCCCGTGCGCGTGGCGTACCGCCGTACGATGGCGGTGCCGGACGCCATCGTCTCCACGCATCCCCGGCCGCCGCAGCTGCAGGGGTCTCCCGCGGGATCGACGCTAAGGTGGCCGATTTCGCCGGCGTAGCCATCAGCGACGAGCAGCCTCCCGTCAACGAGCGCCGCTCCCGCCACGCCGGCCCCCACGGGCAGGAACAGCACGTCGCGCACGTCGCGGGCGGCGCCGAAGGTTGCCTCGGCCAGCGCGCCGGCCCGGACGTCGTGCCCGAAGCCAACCGGGAGGCCCGTGCGCGCCTCGAGCAGCGCGCGCAGCGGGAGATCCCGCCATCCCAGATTGGCGGAGAACACCGCCACGCCGCGCTCGTCGTCGACGATCCCAGGGACTACCACACCGCAGGCGGCGATCCCGAGCTCGCGCTGCCGGGCGTCCTCCAGGAGCAGGTCGAGCGTGGCGCCGACCGAGTCCACGACGGCGTCGGGCCCCTGGTCGCATGGTGTGGGCCGGTGGAGCCGCCCACACGCCGTGCCGTCTGGCCCGACGATCGCGCCCTTCATCGCGGTCCCTCCGACGTCGAGGGCGACGACCCAACCGGTCACGGGACCCGACGCGACGCCGTCCCGGACTGGCGGACCACCGATCTGGCGAGGTGGCGCGGGCTGTCGGGGTCCAATCCCTTCGCCGGTGCGGTGGCCGCAGCCAGCCGTTGCACCCGTACCAGCTCTGCCAGAAAGGACCCTGCGGTCACCTGTGCCCCCCTTTGCTATGGTCGCTGGTTTCGACGCCCAGGCCGCATGCGCCAATGCCTTTGCTACTTCACGGAGCCGGCGGTGAGGCCGCCCATGAGATA
This sequence comes from bacterium, assembly GCA_046727955.1. GTDB lineage: Bacteria > Actinomycetota > CALGFH01 > CALGFH01 > CALGFH01 > DASVXQ01. The sequence goes on from JBKPDO010000294.1 coordinate 17,200, forward strand.
GCGCTCGATCGTCGTGAAGAGGACCACGACCGGCACGATGCCGATGAGCGAGGCAACGAACAGGTACTGGTAGTGCGTCTCGTACAGCCCCACGAATTGCTGGATGCCCACCGTCAGCGTCTGGCGGTTGCGGGTCGGGTCGTTGAACAGCGTCAGCGCCACGACGAACTCGTTCCACACCTGGATGAAGGTGAAGATGACCGCGGTGACCACACCCGGCTTGGCCAGCGGCAGCACCACCCTGAGCAGAGCCCGGAACCGGCCGAGGCCGTCGATGAGCGCCGCCTCCTCGATCTCCTTGGGGATGCTGCGGAAGTACCCGGACAGGATCCACACGGCGAAGGCCAGGTTGAACGCCGAGTAGACCAGGATGATCGCCCAGAACGAGGAGGTCGCGCGCAGCCCGAGGCCCAGGTTGGCGAAGAAGTTGTCGACCAGCGCGTACTCCCGGTACAGCCCGACGACGAGCGCGACCGGGGCGAACATCTGCGTTACGAGGATCAGGTAGAGGAACAGGTTCCTGCCGCGGAAGCGGTGACGTGCCGTGAACCAGGCGGCTGGCACCGAGACGACCAGCACGATCAGGGTTGTGACCCCGGCGATCGCGAGGGTCGCCCTGAGATAGGCGAGCAGGTGGATCTGGCTCCAGACGCCGACGAAGTTCGACCACTCCCACCGGGTCGGCAAGTAGCGGGCGGGAATGCTGAACAGGTCCTGGTCGCTCTTGAGCGCGCCCAGGAACATGACGGCGTACGGCGCGAGAAAGAACAGGCCGACCACGACGCCGATGGCGGGGAGGCCGGCGGGCCTGAGCGGCCGCCATGCCGCGCCGAGGCCTCGGCCCGGGACGCGCAGCGCCGAGAGGAGGATGCGCCCCGCCGGGCGGAGCGCCGCGGCCGCTCCGCCGGCCGCCCGGCGAAGCAGGCCTGCGGCCGGCCGGGATAGCCGGCTGAGCGCGCCCTCCCGCTCCACGCCAACTGAGATGTCGGTCTCGTCCCAGGTGACGTGCCGCAGGTAGACGGTCACGACCACGAGGAGGAACAGCACGTTCAGGACCGCGAGCGCGGCTGCCTCGCCGGCGTCGAGCTGCGGGCCGGGGCCGAACGCGACCTTGTACATGAAGGTGATCGTCGTGTCGGTGTCATAGCCAGGGATCTTGCCGGTGATGAGCCAAATGATCGGGAAGGAGTTGAAGACATAGATCGCGTTGAGCACCACGGCGACGAGGAGCGAGGGCCGCAGCAGCGGAAGCGTGACGCGGCGGTAGACCTGCCACGGCCCGGCCCCATCGATCCTGGCCGCCTCGTAGAGCTCGCCGGGAATGGTCTGCAGGCCCGCGAGGAACACGTAGGTCGTGAACGGGATCGACACGATGATCGCGATCACGATCAGGCCCCAGAAGGCAAAGCGGGCGTCCTTGTACCACTCGACGGGCTGGTGGAGCAGCCCGAGATCCATCAGCAGCCGATTGAGGGGGCCGTAGGCGCCTTCGTAGATGTAGCGCCAGACCGTGGCTGTCATGACCAGGGACGCCGCCCATGGCACGACGACCGCGAGGCGCACGAGCCGGCGTCCGGCGAACGGCTTGTCGAGGAACTGGGCGAGCGGGAGCGAGACGAGCACCGTCACGCCCACCACCAGCACCACCCACAGGATCGTGTGCCAGACCACGCTCGGCAGCGCAGGCTCGCGCAGGAGCCGCTGGTAGTTCCCAAGGCCGTTGCCGCCGGTGGCGAGACCCGTCTGGGTGATGCGCAGGAACGAAGAGCGCACCATCTCCACGGCAGGAAACGCGATCACCACGAGAATGAGCAGCACGCTGGGCGTGACCCACGCGACCGGCTCGAGCGCGCCCCGCAAGCCACGCCCCCTGCGGGGAGGCGCGCGCCGGAGCTTGGGCCCGGCGGCCGTGGTCACCGAGGCTCGGCGGGCGGCCGCGACGCCGCCGCGTCCACGTGCTGTCTTCGCCATGGGCTCTCTTCCGGGCCGACCCTGCAGCGCGGCCGTCCAGCAGGGCCGTATCAGCCGCCCTGCTCAGCGACCTGCTGGATGGCGTCGAGGACCTTCTTCGGGTCGCCGTTCGGCTCCAGCGCCGTCCCAAGCTGGTTGAGGACGGCGCCGCGGACCTTGCCCCAGTTGGGGTCGGTCAGCGGGTAGAACCTCGCCTTCGGGAGCAGCGCGATGCCCGGGCCGGCGATCGGGTCGTTCCTCATCGCCTCACTCGCCGACGCGGTCACCGGAAGGAACCCCTCGATCTGATTGAATTTCAGGTAATTATCCTTCTGGTACACAAAGGAGAGGAACTTCTTCACTGCCTCCTGGTTACCGGCCTTCTTGAAGGCCATGAGCGAGTCCATGACGCCGAGCGTGAACTCCGGGTTGCCCTGGTTGACCGGGAACGGCGTCGAGGCCCACTTGAAGCTCGCGCCCTGCATGGTGCTGTTCGCGAAGGTGCCGAGCGGCATGATCGCCGCCATGGCGGCCTTGCCCTGCGCGAACAGCCTCCAGACACCGTCGGTGCGGTTGGTCTTGCCCGGGTTCGGCTCGGTGAGGCCCTCGTTGGCGAGCTTCTTCATGAACTGGAGCGCCGCGACGTTCTGGGGGCTGTTGATCGTCCACTTGTCGCCCTGCTTCCAGTCGCCGCCGTTGCCCCACATGAAGAGCGAGAACTCCGCCTGGGCCTCCTCGGAGCCGAGCGGCAGCCCGTAGCCGATGATCCCCTTGGCCTTCGCCTTCTGCGCGTCAGCCTCGAGCTCCTGCCAGGTCTTCGGCGGGCTCTGGACGCCAGCCTCGGAGAGGAGCTTCTGGTTGTAGCCGAGCGCCCGGACGCTGGCGATGAACGGGATCCCGTATTGAGTCCCCTTGAGCTCGCCGTTCTTGGTGAACGACGCCAGGAAGTCCGACTGGACCTGCGGGTCCAGCACGTCCCGCGCCGGGTAGAGCAGCCCCTGGTTGGCGTATGCGACCCAGTCGTCGATGTTGAGGACGTCCGGCATCTGCCGGGTCTGGATCATCGTGTTGACCTGCTGGTGGATGTTGTTCCAGTCGATGACCTGCAGCTCGACGGTGGTGCCACTGTTCTGCTGCTCGAACCGCTTGATGAGGTCCTGCCAGTAGCCCTGGGTCTTGTCGCTGTACGAGGCGGCGACCATCTTGATCTTGTGAGCCGCGGCCCCGCCGCCAGTCCCGCCGCCGCCCTGCTCGTTGCCGCACGCGGCGAGGACCAGGGCAAGGCTGAGCACCCCGGCGAGGACGCCCAGGACGTGTCTCCTCACGAATCCCACCTTCTCCCACCGATAGTCGCGAATGCCTGGCTTGTTCCCGTGCATCGAGCCCATCGCGCCAGCCTCCAATCCCAGTCCTACGGTCGGTCGAGCAGGCGTACCCGCCGCCACCAGGTCCACGCCATCGATCCGCCTCTCTATCGTCATGCCGGGTCGGTCAAGATCACGCAGCCATCGTGCGCATCATGCCCGAAGCCGGCTCGAGCTGACAGTCATACGTCACACACAGCAGCGGGCTCCGCCGAATGCCGGCGCCGGTCAGCGCTCATAGCGCAGGCCGGTGCCCCATCGGTACAGGGGCTGGTCGGGATGGCCGGCCACCGGGATGGTCACCGGCAGCCGTCCAGTTGGATTGGTGCCGAAGAGCGTGTTGGTGATTGCGGTGAGCGAGTTGGGCGCGATCTGCGACGGATTTTGCAGGTTGCCCGACCAGGTGAAATAGATGACCTCGCCGAGGTGGTACTTCGCGATCAGCTGCGCGCCGTTGTCGACGCCGTACAGGGCCTGGTTCTGCTTCGTGTACGTCGGGTTCTCCGTCGTCGCGCTGTCGCCGTAGACGTAGGTGAAAAACAGCTGCCCGACCTTATCCTCGAGGCTCATCGACGCAAGGAGAGCCTGCACCTGGCTGCCGACCGCGTGCTGCTGCGGCGACGAGGCGGCCGCCACGGCGGTCCCGCCGCCCGTGAGACCGGAGACGAGAAGTGTCGTGCCGAACACAGCGGCCAGGCTCGAGCGGCGGCAACGAGATCGGAGGTTCATGGTGCCTCCGTGCGGTCGGACCGGTGGGTCACTGTCAGGACCCACCGGCGACGATGGTGAAGGCGGCCGTCGCGCTGCTGCCTGGCCTCGAGACGGTGATCCTCGCGTGGTACACGCCGCCGGTGGCGTAGGTGTGGCTGCCGCTGGCGGTGTAGAGGCTGTTGATGGTCGTGCTGGTGGCCTCCGTGCCGGTCAGCGTGCCGGCTGAGCTGGTGCCGTCGCCCCAGTCGATCGTCGTTGTCAGACCGGCGAGGGTCGCCCCAGGGGCGGCGACCGACGCCACCGCGCCGGCGAACGCCAGGTCACTGTGGATCATGTTCGGGGCGGCCAGGTCGACCCGCCATGGCACCTGGGTCGAGGCGTAGAAATTCTGGTTGCGGATCTGCCAGGCGGCCCCGCGTGCGGCCAGGCGGGCCTCGAACGACGCGAGTGTGCGGTCCGGCGCGGCCACCGGGTCGTACCTCGGCGACCAGCCGAGCTCCGCGGTCGCGGGCAGGCGCGGGAAGGCCTGGAACTCGATGTTCTGGATGGTCCGCAGCGTCTCCGACCAGATCGGCGCCTCCACGCCGATGATGTTGGCGTCGGTCACCGCGGGCAACGTCACACCGCCGGATGTACGAGCCGGGATATAGGTGCCTGGGTCGCTCGTCGAGCCCGACCAGTTGTAGAAGTCCGAGACGTCGAGGATGCCGGCCCAGCTCAGCCCCAGCGGGCTGGCGGCAAACTGCTTCATGTCCAGGTAGGTGTGGTTGGCCGGGGACATGACGACCTGCATGCCCTTCTGGACCGCGACGCGGGCGGTGTCGCCGCCGTCGCCCGCGGGGTCGCCGTTGTTCCAGAACTGGGCGACCGCCTGTGGCGCGCCGGGCCGGTCGAAGCCGGCCGACGAGATGTCCGCCCAGCCCATCACGAGCTTGCCCCGGGCCTTGATGATCTGGCTCTCCCGATCGATGAACGCGTTGTACTGGTCTGCCGTCAGCAGCGAGGGCGGGACCTCGTCGCCGCCTAGGTGGTAGTAGGGCCCGGGTGACATCGCGGTGAGCTGGGTGATGATGTCGGTCAGGATCGCCCAGGTGTGGTCGCTATCGGGGCACAGCGCGCTGTAGCCCACATCGAAGGTGAGGTTCCACACCGGCGGATGGTTGGCGCCACAGTTGATGTCCGGGAAGACCGGGTACGGCGGGGTGGGCCCGGTGTTGTAGGACATGATGATCGCGTTGTTGTGGCCGGGAGTGTCGACCTCTGGGACCACGGTCATGTAGTGGGCGGCCGCGTAGCGGACGACGTCGATGTACCCCGCCTGCGTCCAGTAGCCGCCAGGGTCGTTGTTGACCGAGAACTGGGATCCGATGTCGGTGAGCTCCGGCCGCCCGTTGATGGCGATGCGGAAGCCCTGGTCGTCGCTCACGTGCAGGTGCAGCGTGTTGATCTTGAAGGCCGACGCGTCGTCGATCAGACGCTTGACCGCCGCCGGCGGTTCGAAGTGCCGGGCAATGTCAAGCATGACCCCGCGGTAGGGGTAGCGGGGATGATCGGTGATGTGGACCGCGGGCATCGTCCAGGGACCGGGCTGCACCGTCGAGCTCTCGATCCACGGCGACAGCAGCTGACGCAGCGTCTGCACGCCGTAGAACAGGCCAGCGGGCGCGACGGCCCGGATCTGGACGCCGTCAGGGGTCACGTCGAGGCGGTAGCCCTCGCGCCCCAGGGCCGAATCGCTGGCAAGGGAGAGGACGATGTCGCCCGGGGCCGCGCCGGCACCACGCCCAGTCACCACCGGCAATGGGTACCCGGTGGACGGCCGCAGGATTGCGGCGAGTTGCTGTGCCACCGGGAGGCCGTTGTTCGCCCCCGGTGCGACGACGATCCGTGCGCCGTGGCCGAGGGTGAAGGACTGGCCGGGCACGGTCGTCATCGAGACCGGGATCGGGACCAGCCGCGGCGGGGTGGCCGGAGCGACGTCGGCCCTCGCGGCCTGTCCGCCGATGACCAGCATCTGCAGGGAGATGGCCACGGCCGGCAGGATCCACGCGAGCCGCCGCATACCGCGCCGCGGCGTAGGAGCGTCGTGCCTTCTGGGTACGGACGGGATCGGGATTCTCATGTCGGCTCCCTTCCTGCGCTCATCGACTGGTCTGCTCGACCTTGATGCGGTAACAGGTTCCGCGGCCAGGTGCGAAGACTGCCATCTGCGGCAAAGGCTCCGATCGCCGCCAATAGCGGCATTCGACGAGGAGTCCCCATCCCGCGTCCTCTGGAATCACTGCGGATGGGCCTGGGCATCCACAGGGAGGGGACCACAAGGCGCCGACACACGACCGGCCAGGTGATCGGGGCGAATTCCTGAGTATGGATGCGTTCCACAGTGGTATAGACCACATGGCCGAATCCGTCAATAGGTGGTCTAGTCCACTGGGCAGGCTGTGTAGCGCTCGACAGTGGACGAGGATGCCGCAGGAGGACCGACGCCCTGCCCCTGGGCCGCCCTTTCGGCGGGCTCCCACTCGGGCCCCCCGGCCTTCCGCAGATCCAGACCACGACGCAGGTCGCACCTGGGGCGACGTACACGCGGATCGAGCGCGGCTACATGTCCCCCTCCGATTTCTGGACGGTGGAGGTGGACATGGTCGGCACGAACACCGAGGCCGATGCGCTGGTGGCGCGGCTGAAGGCGACGGCTTCGATACCTACGTGCACACGTTCCCGACCGCGCCCGATCATCGTGCCATGAAAGGAGCAGCTCACGAGCATCCCGGCGCGCACTGGCGCGATCGCGGGGACCAACGGAGGCTACTTTGTAGTGGGGCCGGAAGACGGCAGGCCGGGCGACCTCGCGGGCCTATCTGTGATCAACGGACGGCTGATAAGCGAGGCGGTGAATGGCCGCACGGACTTCGTCCTGACCGATAGGCCCACTGTGTCGGCACGTGTGGCTCGGCTCAGTACGATCGACGCGGTTGCTTCCTCGGACGGTGCGGAAAGGGAACTGGACGGGCTCAACCGGGTGCCGGGGCTAATCCGCTCGTGCGGCGGCGTGGGCGGTGACGAACCGACGCAGAACCCACTGCACGACTTCACGTGCACAGACTCGAGCGAGGTGATCCTCTGCGCGCCCGACTTCGGCACGACCACTCCGAGCGGGGACGGCTACGAGGTGACGCTGGACTCCTCGGACGTGGTGGTCGACGCGCACGAGGGGTGGGGAACGTCTGTTCCTTCCAGTAGATCGGTGTTGGCGGGCACGGAGTCGGGCACGCAGTCGGGCACGCAGTCGGGCACGCAGTGGCCTCGGGACCACGCGCAGGTGGGCGACCAGATTACGGTGAATGAGCAGTTCCTGTCCGGAGGCCAGCCGTTGTGCGCGGCCGGCTTCGGGTGCGATGTCTTCCAACCGACGGTCCAGATGGGTCGTGAATGGGGGGCCGCGTCTGCTGCGCGACGGGGCCGCGGACATCACGGCCTACGCCGTACACGGTGGTCGCTTCGGTGGTCGCATGATCGTTGGTGCGACCGCGGCGCCACGTCCGATCTCGCTCTGGGTACGGCTGTGGGCATCTTGACTCGCGTCAAGAGCCTTCTGACCAGCTACGACGAACACGACCATTTGCGAGCTGGAGGCGGCCAGAATGCCGGTACCGTGCGGCACGTCTGCGGTCGTGGTCGCCTGACCAACTGCAGTATCGGCATGCGGCATGGTCGCCCTGGTGGTCGTGGTCGCCTTTCGCGCGTGCCGGTAGTGCCGCCCGGATTGGTCGCACGACCAACGGAACCGGATCGGTCTGGTGGCGTGGTCGTGCGACCTGTTGTCGGGCGCCCCACGCCTACAGGAACGCGTCGCCTGGCCGGCGGCGGCTGGTCGGGTGCAGCCAGCGCAGGTACCGGCGGCTGACCTCACGAGCCAGCCGGGCGCGGAGCTGCTCGCGGACCAAGGTCATCGCCGACCGGGCCAACGCGCGGGCCTCCTCGGCGCCCACCCCGCCAACCTCCAGGCCCTTGACCTGCCCGGCGCGCCAACGGTCCACCACCGCAAGCAGGGCGGCCTCGGGGCTGACGCCCGCCGCGGCCCAGGTCTGCGGTGGCCAGGCGCGCAGCTCGACGGTGAGGTCGGCCAGGAACACCAGATCCCGCGGTACCCGGTCGGGATGGCCGGTCAGCAGCTCGTACAGCACCTGGCCGTCTGGCTGGGGGATCGCGCTGTGCAGCAGCGCGGCGGGGGCGACCACCAGCACGCGGCCGGGCTCGGGGGCGACCTCGGCGAGCGGCTGATCCAGCAGGATGGCCAGGTAGCAGTCGGCGATCCGGCCGGGCTGGAGCTGCTCGCCGTAGGCGTTGGGGCCAAGCCGCCGCACCTGCTGTGCTCCTCGGGTTCGACACTCCGAGCACAGGCTACCTGGGCCGATCGGCGCCGTCCCTCAGTCACCTTGGACCACCAACCACGACTCCTTCTTACCCGCAATACAGACGAATGGAGCGTGAGTAGCTATGAGGATATTCAGGGACGGGGTTGGTCTGGCCTGCTGTCGTGGAGCCCTCGGGTCGCCCCAGCGCTGATCGGGCTTTCTCACTGTGCGATGCCCTGCTCCTGGCCGTCATGTGCTCGCAGGACGGCCGCAAGGCGGGCTGCGAGCGGGTAGAAATCACCACGCGGGACGTAGATCGGGTCGACGGGCGAGCGCTGCCGAAGACCCCGTGCCAGATCCCGCACCCGATCGTCGACGGTTGCGCGCTTGGGATTGTGCCGTCGAGCGAAGCTTTTCCAGCGGCGTATGGCCACGTCGGCGAGGATGGCTGCACCCTCCGGAGCCCAGTCCTCGTCGATGGCCACCTCAACCAGTGCCTGACGCAGGCGGGAGGGTTCAGCCTTGTTGCTCAGGTGAGCCTCCGCTTGACGACAATCGATCCAGTCAGAACGTTAAGCGCGCCTTGCGGCCAAGACAATCTGGTTAGCTGGAGCGAGGTGCGATCGGTGCCTCAAGTTGCTCCGATACGACAGCCGCATCCACGGGGGCAGTTCCGGAGTGTCCTATAAGACCAGGACGGACAGGATGAGCAGCAACCTGCGGGTCGGCAGCTCCGGTCGCTTCCAGGGCGTCTACCACGCCCATTGGGAGTGGAGCCGGTTCGAGCTGGCCGTCCCGTCGCGATGGTTGCCTGGCAACCGCCGCGTGTTGTGCGAGCTGGTCGCGGGGGCGACGCCGCTCCCGGCGGCGCTGGGCAATCTGCCGGGGCGGCACGACCCCGCCGCGCGGTTTGCGGTCACGGTGGACGCCGACGTCATCGCGCACGGCAACTTCGGGCATGGGGGGACGCTTCGGTGGCGGCTGTTGGTGCGCCGCTGGGTCGCTGTTGAGCGTCTGGGCTAGCAACACCATCACGCCAGGATTCCCGAGCGCCGAGGTTCCGGAATCTCCTCTAGACGTCTTCGAGGACACACGATTCCGAGAGCTCATCGAGAAACTCCGGCTTCAGGTAGCGGACAAACGGCCTTGCCTGGTCCAAGTAGTCTCGCAGCGCTGAGAACGAGATGTACCGGCAAAGCTCCACCAGCGGCGGCAGGAGGCGCGAGAAGGTGGGCCGGTTGACCTCGGCGAAGACCTTCTGCCGCCGCTCGTCCGGGGGCGACAAGATACAGGGGGATGTTGAGGTTGGGCTGCATCGCGATCAGGTCTGCCATGCGCAGCAGACCTGAGTAGATGGAGGTGGTGCTCTCGATCTCGAAGGCCGCCACCACGGCGTTGCCCTTCAGCCACAAGACGTCGATCAGCTCGATCGTCTGGTTGGTGACCTCATCGAACTGGCGGGGAAGGTCGGTCCGCAGCCTGGGGAGGTCGGTGAAGCGGTGGCCCTTCCAGTCCCGGCTCCGGTCGTTGCGGGCGACCCAGACGTCCAGGCCCATGTCGTTGCCGAGCTTGAGCAGGCGCCACTGGATCTCGGTGTGCGCGGTCGGCTCCTTGAGCGCGGCGACCTCTTCTGGCGGGAGCCCAGGCTCTTCGATGGGTTCCTCGCGGTCAGGTACGGTGACCGGTCCGATTGGCGTCTTGAGCGCCCGTGGACGCCGCGCGAGCTTGGCAGCATCAACCGGGCGGCTGATCGGGTTGTCCTTGGCGTCACGGACTGCGGCCACCACCGCCTGGCCGTCTGCCGGCTTCCATCGTGCCGGGGAGCCTCGGAAGTGGCCGGTCCAGGCGTTGGGGTTCTTGAGGTCTCGGAAGACGCTGAGTTGGTCGCGAAGCTCGAAGACGGGGACGGCCGTCTCCGGCGTGAGGGCCGCGACCGCGCGGACCCGCACGCGGCAGGGGAACTGCTCGTCCTTCCAGATGGGGGTGGTGTCCTTGAATGGCTCGGAGATGACCTCAAGAACGCCGATCCACCGGGAGATGCCGGTCAGGTAGCAGAGTAGATGGTCACCTGGCTTGATCTGCTGCACCGTCTTCCAGCGGCGCTCCCGAAAGCCGGAGACTTCGCCGCCAGCCGCCAAGAACTCCTCCCAGGTGGTGCCGGTGAACAGATCCAGCCAGTAGTTGCGTGCCACCAACCCCGCGACCCCCTCTTGCGACGCATACTGCGCGGACTTTAGTACGTGAGTCCTCTTGGCGTCCTGGCAGCCCCACTTGCCGAACTAGACGATTGATTCCAAGGGATGCGGAGATGAGAGGAGGGTGCCCATGATCGGCGTTGGAACCCAACGTCGACCTCGTGGGAGGCCTCGTGGACGCCGACCTGGACACCCTCGCCACTGCACTGTACGTCACCATCGACGACCTGCTCCTGCAAGCACCCCACCTGGCCCCATGGCGGCCACGCGTGGGGATCCCACCCAAGCTCAGCGACGCCGAGCTGATCACCTTGGCGGTCATGCAAGCCCTGCTGGGCTTCACCTCCGAGGCGCGCTGGCTGCGCCACGCCGGCCGGCACCTGCGCCACCTGTTTCCCTACCTGCCCGGCCAGTCGGGCTACAACAAGCGCCTGCGCCGCACGGCAGAGCTGCTGCGCCACGTCATCCGAGCGGTGGCGACCGACACCGCGCTGTGGAGCGACGACGTCTGGGTGGTCGACTCCACCCCGGTGGAGTGCGGCCGCTCGCGGGAGACCGCCAAGCGCTCCGCGCTGGCCGGGTGGGCGCAGTACGGCTACTGCGCGAGTCATTCGCGCTGGTTCTGGGGGCTGCGGCTGCATCTGGTGTGCACCCTGCACGGCCTGCCGGTGGCGGTCGCGCTGGTCGGCGCCAAGGCCGACGAGCGGCAGGTCCTGCTGGACCTGTTGGCCACCGAGCCACAGCCGGTGGCGGCCCGGCCGGGGCAGGTGCTGCTCGCGGACAAGCACTACTACGGCGACGAGTTCGAACGGGGACCAGACGGGTCCCTGGACGCGGGACGGGACGGCCCGGCAGGACCGCCGGGCGAGTCGCGGTCAGCCGCCGCGTGCTGGGGCCTCCGCCCGTCCCGGGCGGGTGCGCGGCCGGTCGCGGCGCCCGGGTCCCGCTCGGACGGCCCGCCACCGCGCTGTGTCCGCTCGGCGGGCTCTGGCAGGCCGTGGACACGCCGGTAGGCGTCCAGCTCGACCGCCGTCGCGATCCACACCTCGCGTTCGGCGGGCTGCTCGGGGATGGAGCCAAGCTCGGCCACCAGCCAGTCCGGCGGGTCCAGGGCCATCGCGCGCTCGTCCGCCCGACGCTGCCAGGCCAGCTGGCGGGTGACCAGCTGCTCGCGGCAGCGGAGTTCGGCGTCAAATGCTTCGAGCCAGCTGGTGCGCTGCTGGTGGCGGCGCAGCATCCCCACTCGCTCGGCGGCCTGGTCGGCCTGCCGGCCAAGCGTCCCCGCCCGATGCTCGGCCAGCGCCAGCCGGTCGCCGGCGGCGAGCCGCTCGCGGCGGCCACGTGCGCCGGCGGCCTCGGCGCGGGCCTCTTCCAGGTCGGCCAGGGCCTGCCGGCGGGCCCCCTCCAGCTCAGCCGCGCGCCGTTGGGCCAGCGTCAGCTCGCGGGCGCGGTCCGCTGGGCACTCGGCCCGCGCCGCGGCGCCCCGGTCGCGCTCCTCGCGCAGCTGCTTGGTGGACCACCGCCGCACATCCATCAAGCTCGGCAGGTCGCTGGCCAGGGTCTTGCCGCCGTCGCGGCCCATGACCCGGCCGAGCAGCTGCTCGGGCTCGACCGGCACGCCCCGCGGATGCGCGTGGGCCTCCTCGACCTCGATGCCGAGCGGCGCCGGCCCGACAGTCAGGTACAGGTCGGTGCGCTGCTTGGACCGCGACAGCTGCACGTAGCAGCCCTGCATGTCCTCGGCGCCGTCCAACGCCAGCAGCGCCCGCTGCTCGGTGCGGCCCTGCGAGCGCATGTCCGTGCGCGCGTAGGCCAGGTCCGCAACAACCGGGCTCCGTCGCAGTGAAGCTCTCGGCCTGCCCTGGCGAGCAATCGACCTGGAGGGCGGCCAACTGACGGTCATGCAGCGGCTGGTGACGGTCACGGGCACGCCAACCATCCGGCTCGGCACCAAGTCCCCAGCAGGGCGGCGCTCGATCGCGCTCGACCCGGCGACGGTGGCAGCGCTCAAAGCCCACCGCGCCCGGCAGCTCGAGGAGCGCCGCGCCTGCGGTAACGGGTGGCAGGATCACGGCCTGGTGTTCGCCCGCGAGGACGGGACGCCGCTCCGGCCGACGCAGCTCACCCGGATGTTCGCTCGGCTGGCGCGCGAGGCCGGCTTACCCGACTTGACGCTGCACGGGCTCCGGCACACCTACGCCACGGCGAGCCTCCAGGCTGGCATCCCCCCGAAGGTCGTGAGCGAGCGGCTCGGCCACGCCAACACGGCCATCACCTCGGACCTGTATCAGCACGTCTTGAAGGCGATGGATGCCGAGGCCGCCAACACCGTCGCCAGCCTGATCCTCGAGGGCGAGCAACAGGACTCGGCGTCCTCTGCTGTCAATCCGCTGTCAACGGGACGTGTGGGTGCCAGAAAGTCAGACGTAGGTCTTGAGCTGCGAGTTCGCCATAGGGGTCAGCTGGCCATGATGATCAGCACATGACCTGCGACTGACCTATCTGCTGTTCTGCCAGGTGCTGCGGTGGCTTGCACTACTGGCCAGGAGCTCGGCAGCCAAGGACGCCGAGCTGCTGGTGTTGCGCCACGAGGTCGCGGTGCTGCGCCGCCAGGTCGCCCGGCCGCGGCTCGACTGGGCCGACCGGGCGGTGCTGGCCGGGCTGGTGCGGCTGCTGCCCCGTCAGGCCTGGCGCCGGTCGTTTGTGCAGCCCTCCACGCTGCTTGGCTGGCATCGCGATCTGGTTCGGCGCCGGTGGACCTACCAAGCCCGGCGTGGCCGTCCGACGGTGACCGCCGAACTCCGCCAGCTCGTCCTGCGGCTGGCTACGGAGAACCCGACCTGGGGGTACCGCCTGGGGGTACCGCCGGATCCACGGCGAAGTCTACCGACTCGGACACAAACTGGGAGCCAGCACTGTCTGGACTATTCTGCAGCGCGCTGGGGTTGATCCGGCGCCGAAGCGATCAACCGTCACCTGGCGACAGTTCCTCCGCAACCAGGCCAAGGGCGTGTTGGCCACGGACTTCTTCACCGTCGACACGATGCGCTTACAGCGGTTGTACGTCTTCATCGACGACTTCTTGGCGGGTTCGGTTCACATGCTCCAGAGGGCTTGGGTGGGGGACATGCGGGCGGCGCGGATGGCGGGCAGGAGCCCGGCGATGGCGCCGATCGCGAGGGCGGAGGCCAGCCCGCCGGCCCAGGCAAGCGGAGGGATCACGGTGGCCCAGTGTTGGGTGTGGGCGTAGACGGCGGTCGCTGCCGCGCCGAGCCCGACACCGACGGCGCCGCCCAGTAGCGCGAGGAGCATGGCTTCGGTGAGGAATTGGATGCGGATGTGACCCTTCGTGGCGCCCAGCGCGCGGCGGAGCCCGATTTCGGAGCGGCGTTCGAGCACGGAGATGAGCATGACGTTGCCGACGCCGATGGCGCCGACGAGCAGGGAGACCGCGCCGAGGCCGAGGAAGAGGCTGTTCAGCGCGCCTTTGGCGTCGGCCTGGGCGACCAGCGCGTCAGACGGTCGGGCGACGTCGACCTGGTTGGGGTGTTCGGGGTTGGCGGTGGCGGCGAGCACAGAGTGGACGGCGTTGACCTGGTCGGTGTGCGCGCGGAGGTAGACCTCCGAGGGGTGGCCGTCGAAGCCGAGGTATTTCTCCGCGGCGGGGTATCCGATGAGCACTGAGGTGTCGATTTCGGAGGCGAGCACGGCGGGGTGGAGGATGCCGACGAGGTAGAACCATTGCCTGTCGACCCAGATCCGCTCCCCCTGCAAGATCCGGTCGATGCCCAGGCGCCCGGCGGCGGCGGCGCCGAGCACGGCGACCGGCTCGCGGGCGGTGGCCGGGTTGAGGAACCGTCCCTGGGCCACCGAGGTGCCGACGGTGGCGGGCAGACCCAGGCTGGTGGCCTGCACGGACAGGGCGTTGCTGTTGATCGAGGGGATCAGCGGGCTACGGTAGGCGGGGACGTTGCTGACCCTGCCGGTGTCGTCCACGGCGGTGACCGGCCCGATGCGGGAGATCATGCCCGGCGCCGCGACCGGGAGTTCGGCGGTGTCGCCGCTGAGGGTTTGGCCGTTGGCGACGGTGAGCAGGTTGGTGCCCAGTCTGCTGATCTCATTCAGCAGCCCGGCCTGGGAGGAGGCCGAGAGGCCGAGGACGGCGACGATCGCGGCGACGCCGATGGCGATGCCGAGCGCGGACAGGGCGGCGCGCAGTTTGCGGGTGCGCATGCCCACAGCGGACAAGCGGGCCAGATCCGCCGGCCGCATCCGGTGCGTGCCCAGCGCGGTGGTAGTGGTCATGGGCGTGCTCCTGCGCTGATCGCGGGGTGGGCGGTGTCGGTGACGATGCGCCCGTCGAGCATCTCGACACGGCGTGGCATGCGCGCGGCGATGTGCTCATCGTGGGTGATCACCACGATCGTGGTACCGGCCGCGTGCAGGTCATCGAGCAGCGCGAGGAGGGCCTGCCCGGTGGCCTGATCGAGGTTGCCGGTAGGTTCGTCGGCCAGCACGATGACCGGTGGGCCGACCAGGGCGCGGGCGATCGCGACCCGCTGCCGCTGCCCGCCCGAGATCTGGGTCGGGCGCACGTGCAGCCGGTCGGGCAGCCCGACCGCGGCCAGCGCCTCAACGGCGCGTTCCCGCCGCTGCCTGATCGGCACGCCGGCGTAGAGCAGCCCGTCGGCGACGTTGTCGAGCAGGCTGGCGTGCTCGGCGAGGAAGAACTGCTGGAACACGAACCCCACCCGGCCCGCGCGCAGCGCCGCGAGCTGCCGGTCCGACAGCCCTGCCAGGTCCAGACCCGTGATCTTTACGGTGCCGGCGCTGGGCCGGTCCAGGCTGCCCATCACGTGCAGCAGCGTGCTCTTGCCCGACCCCGACGGGCCCACCACCGCTACCAACTCCCCCGCGGTCACGGTCAGGCTCACCTCCCGCAGCGCGGTCACCGGCGGCACACTGGGGTAGGTCTTGCTCACCCGGGCGACCTCCAGCACCACCCGGGCATCGCCCGCGCCGGAAAAGTCACCGACGCCGCCCGCACTGGAGGTGTCCGGGATCGTCGTCGCGTCGCTCATTGGCCGGGCACCACCACTCGCTGCCCGGCCGCCAGCCCGGACCCGGACACCTGCACCATGCCCGCCGCGTCGTCGAACAACCCCAGGGTCACCCGCACCAGGTGGTGCGTGCCGTCGCCGGCGACCACCTCCACCGCGTACCCCCCGCCAGAGCGCGCCAGCAGCGCCGTCACCGGCACCGCCAGCACGTTGTGCACCGTTTGGTCGGTGATCGCCACCTCTACCAGGGCCTGATCCAGGCTGCCCGTGGCCCTCGGATCGGTGGGCCTGATGTGTACCGGCACCGTCGGCCCGCTGTCAGAGCCGCCGGAGTTGTTTGACGGGGCGGTGGCGACCTTGCCCACCGAGGTGACCCTGCCGGGCGTGGTGCTGTTGTCCGGCAGCGTGATGGTGACCCGGTCACCGGCCTTGACCTCGGATTGCAGGTCCGGATCCAGCGCGACACTCACCGTCCGCGCCGTCGAACTCGCCTGCAGCACCGGGCCGGTCGCGGGTGCGCCGAGACTGGCCTGCAGCGTGGTCACCCGCGCG
>JBKPDO010000295.1:0-1177 GCA_046727955.1 bacterium
CCTGGTCAGCGAGCAGACCTTCCAGCTCGCCGCCCGCCGGCTGGCCGACAACCAGCGGTTCGCCGCCCGCAACACCAAGGTCCCCTCGCTGCTGCAGGGGCTGGCGGCCTGCGAGGGCTGCGGCTACGCCTACTACCGCACTGTGGGGCGCGGAAATCCTGATTCATCATGCTGCGACCTCGTGATACTCGTGGATGAGGCCGCCGAGCACATCGCGACGCCTGACGTCTCCAAGGTCGACCTGCGGTGAGCTCCGGTCGTGCGGCTCGGGAACGGCCAAGGTGAGGCTGCGGTGCGGTCGCTGTTGGTTATAGTGGCGGACGTAGGTATGCAGCAGCCGCAGTAGATGCCGCCGGCCAAGCACCAACGTCCAGTCCAGACACTCCGCACGCACGGTCTGGACCCATCGCTCGGCATAGGCGTTCGCCTTCGGCGCCCGGATCGGCGTGCGGACGACCTTCCCTTCCTCGCTGTCGAACACCTCGTCGAACCCGCGAGTGAACTTGGCGTCGTGGTCGCGGAGCAGGAATCTGATCGACACGCCCCGATCGTCCAGCTCCATCGCGGCGTTCCTAGCCTGCTGGGTGACCCACGCCGTGTCGGGATGTGCCGTCACCTCGGTCGCGACGACTCGTCTGGTGCTGAGGTGGATGAAGAACAGCACGTGGAGGGTCTTGAGTCGGATCGTCTCCACCGTGAAGAAGTCGCAGGCCACGACCCCCTCGGCCTGCGCTCGCAGGAACTGCGCCCAGGTCGGCCCAAGCCGCCGTGGCGCCGGACCGAGGCCGTGTCGTCGCAACAACGTCCTGATGGTGGTGGCACCCACCCGAATGCCGAGCTTGCGCAGCTCCCCACAG
Organism: bacterium; assembly: GCA_046727955.1. Classification (GTDB taxonomy): domain Bacteria; phylum Actinomycetota; class CALGFH01; order CALGFH01; family CALGFH01; genus DASVXQ01. The sequence goes on from JBKPDO010000295.1 coordinate 858, forward strand.
ATCCGCACGCAGCCCCACCGGGCGTTCTCTCTGGCCATCCGCAGGATCAGTGCCGCGACCTGCGGGTCGATCGGTGGCCTCCCGGGCGTGCGCCGCTTGCCGTGGGTCCACTTCCGTCGGACCAGTGTGCGGTGCCAGCGCAGCAGTGTCTGGGGCGTGACGAGAAACGATGCCCACCGCGACCTATAATTCTCTTGGTAGAGATTCAATGAGTGACCCCCGCGAGGCGGCAACCTCCGGGGGTCTGGACCAGGAGATTGTGGCTCCATGGTCGGACAGACCGTACCACCGTGCTCAGACGCCGACCAGATCGCGGCGCT
>JBKPDO010000296.1:0-13702 GCA_046727955.1 bacterium
CTCCCTGAGCGCCCGCCAGAGCTCGCGGTAGTTGTTGGGCTTCTGCTGACCGATCCCGAACGGCTTGAGGCTGGCCCAGTTCGCCGGGTCGACTCGCTTCTCGATTCGCTTGTCGATTCTGCCCACCGTCGGCTCCTTCCCGCTGCGCACGCCATACCGTCGAGCCGGCAAAGGAACTCGTGCCTCGGTTCGCCGCAATCTAAGCAGGGTGTGCGCGTCTGGGATACCCCGACACTGACGCAGGACGCAAGCGTCACGGCGGCCCGGCAGCAGGTCCTGTGCCCGACAACCTTTGGACTCCATTAGCCGTGCGCGGCCTGCTCCTTGAGCAGATCCGGCCCCCGCCACCCAGGCCGCTCCCGCCGCCACAGGCGGCCGACCTGGACCCGTAACCTCCCCAGCCATGCGACGCTGACGCCGAACGCGCTGACGGCTTCCGCCTGTCGACCACGGTCGGTCTGAAGGCCAATCAACCACAGCAGAAGGCGCTCTCAAATACGAGATGGCCTGGTGAACAGGCTGGTCGCTGGTGTTCCCATCTGCTGTGTTCCTGCCGAGGGCACAGGAACACTCCAGGAACAGATCAGCAACAGATCAGTAACGCCATGCTGGCGCTGGAAGCTGTTGCCGACCTGTTCCCGCAGGCAGGCCAGCAGGCGAGCAGTTCCCACGCGCGCAGGAGGGGCCACTCGCGATCGCTGCGTATCCGAGCAAATGCACCCCGGACCGTTGGGGATCGGTCTATGCTCAGGGGAAGTCCAACGAAGGACCAAAGCGATGCGCCCGGACGGCGTCTACCGCCGCTACCAGATCGGGACCGAGCCGGCCCCTGATGTGGCTCGCCTTCCTGCCAGGTTCCGCGTGCGGGTGAACAAGCGACGGCTGATCGGGCTGATCCTGCGGGAGTTGGTCCACACGCGGGGGAACCTTCCGGTCGCGCTGTCGCGCCCGTGCGTCTACGGCGTGTTCGCCGGGCCCGTTGGGGGCCTCGCGCCGATCGAGGAACGCTGCGTGGGCTGCCTGCGCTGCACGGTCCAGCACCCACAGGTGGTGCAGATCCACCGGAACCCGGAATGGGACCGTCTGGGAGACGGTCTGCTCGCGCCCGAGGCCGTGGACACGATCCTCTACGAGGCGCGGACCGGCCGTGTCCCGGTCCGCGGCGCGGGCTACCGGGGCCGCTTCGGGGGCCCGGGGTGGGATGGGATGTGGCTTGACATGTCCGAGATCGTGCGCCCCACGCGCGACGGCATCCACGGACGCGAGTTCATCTCGACCACGGTGGACATCGGGGAGAAGCCGCCATACCTGTGCTTCGACGAGGCCGGCGAGCCCGTCGGGCCGGCGCCCCACGTCGTCTGGATCCAGGTGCCGTTCGTGTTCGATGCCCCGCCAGAGGAGGCACGGTCTGGGACCGTGGCCGAGATTCTTGCCCGGGCCGCCCGCGAGATCGAGACGCTGGCGATCGTGCCGGCCGAGCGCATCGACGGCGGCTGCCTGGGAGCGGGGTCTCAGGTCGTGCCCTTGGTCCGCCCCGACGGGGTCGGCCGGCTGGCCCGCCTGGCCCCGCCGGTCCTGGTCGCCTTGGACGGGTGGGACCCGGCCGCCTATGCGCAGCTCGGACGTGTGTTTCCGGGGAGCCTGCGCTGCGTCCGGGTCCCTGCCGACGCCGACGTGCTCAACCTGGCCCGCCACGGCGTGCGGGTGGTCCACCTGGTGGCCGGCCGCGACGGGATGGCTGGGGGCAGGTTCGTCGGCGAGGTCATCCGGCAGGCGCACGAGCGGCTGGTGGACGCCGGGCTTCGCGAGCAGGTCACGCTGGTCGGCAGCGGCGGCATCACCATGGCCGAGCACGTCCCCAAGGCCATCGCCTGCGGCCTGGACGCCGTGGCCCTGGACACCGCCCTGTGGGTGGCGCTCCAGGCACGCTTCCACCCCGAGGCCGCCGAGGATGGCCGCGTCGGGGTGGCGTTTCCGCACCTGGAGGTCCCCTGGGGTGTCCGGCGGATCAGGAACCTGGCGGCCTCCTGGCGCGACCAGCTCCTGGAGGTGTTGGGAGCGATGGGGCTGCGGGAGGTCCGCCGGCTCCGGGGCGAGCTGGGCCGCCTGCTCTTGCAGCGGGACCTGGAGCGGGAGGCCTTCGGCGGGATCGAGGGACACCCAGGATGAGCCTCATGAACAAGCGCAAGCGCGCGGCCGAGCGCATCGTGGCCAAGCACACCGAGGCGCTGCGTCGGGGCTACCGGGTCTGGCCCTCGCTCGCCTTCGGCCGACCACCGGCGATGGGCGACGCCCGGTGGACCGCGGACCTGATCCTGGCGACCTGGACGCAGGCCGAGACCGGACGGCCTCCCAGCGGCCTGGAGTACCGGGTGGGGGCTTCGGGCGGCGGGTTCGACGCCCTGGAGTTCCGGTTCCTCCCGGGGGACGGGCGCCTGCCGGCGAATGTCCCCGTCGATACCTCGCTGCACCTCAACCGGCGGGGGAACGGCCCCCAGCTGGAGATCCCCATCCCGTGGTACGGGGCGGGCATGTCCTTCGGTTCGGTCAGCGAGCAGATCCTGCTGGCCCGGGCCAAGGCGGCCAAGCAGTGGCGGACGTTCACGTCCTCGGGCGAGGGAGGGTACCCCGAGTCGCTGTACCCCTACCGCGACCATGTCGTCACCCAGATCGCCACGGGCATGTTCGGGGTCCGGGAGGAGACCATCCTGTGGGCGCCCATGATCGAGTTCAAGTATGCCCAGGGTGCCAAGCCGGGCCTTGGCGGCCACCTGCTCGGCGACAAGACCACCGTGACCGTCGCCACCATGCGGGAGACCGTGCCGTGGGTCAGCCTGTTCTCCCCCTTCCCCTTCCACAGCGTCTACTCGGTCGAGGACCACAAGAAGCACATCGACTGGGTGCGCAGCATCAACCCCGACGCGCTGGTGGCGGTGAAGGTCTCCACGCCCACCGACATCGACATGGTCGCGGTGGGCAGCTACCACGCGGGCGCCCACGTCCTCCAGATCGACGGCGGGTATGGGGGCACCGGCGCCGCCCCGGAGATCGCCAAGAAGAGCATCGCGATGCCGATCGAGCTGGCCCTGCCACGGGTGCACCGGTTCCTGGAGCAGGAGGGTATCCGCGACGAGCTCGTCATCATGGCGTCCGGCGGCGTCCGCACCGCCGACGACCTGGCCAAGGCCATCGCTCTGGGGGCCGACGGCGGCGTCCTTGGCACCACCGAGCTGGTGGCCCTGGGGTGCACCCGCTGCGGCAACTGCGAGCGGGGCCGGGGCTGCCCGTTCGGCCTCACCACCACCGACCCGGAGCTCTCCCAGCTCGTGGACCCGGACTGGGGGGCGCAGCGGATCGGCCGGCTCTACGCCGCATTCCAGCTGCGCCTGCGGGACATCCTGCGCGGGTTGGGGCTGTCGAGCGTCCGCGCGCTGCGGGGTCGCACGGACCTCCTGCGCTACGTGCGCGGGGAGGGCACCGATGGACCGGGCCAAGCTCGCTGAGGCGCTGATCGCCTCCGCCCGCTCGCTCGAGCGACCCGTGGCGACCCCGCTCCGGCCCGTGGAGGCCGAGGGCGGCTGCGGAGTCATCGGGGCGGCCTCCAACGTTCCGCTGCCCGCTCGGGCATTGCTGCAGCCGCTCGCGCAGATGCGCAACCGCGGCAACGGCAAGGGCGGCGGGATCGCGGCGGCGGGACTGGCCCCGGAGTTCTTTGGGGTACGGCCGGAGACGCTCTGGGAGGACCACCTCCTCGCGGTGGCCTACCTGGACGGCTCGGTCCGCCCCGAGGTGGAGGCGTGCTTTGTCGAGCCGACCTTCGAGGTGGACCACGTCGTGGACCTGCCGGCCCGCGGCGGCGGTCCACCCGGGCCGGCCGCGGGCATCCGACCACCGGACGTCCGCTGCTACCTGGTCCGCGTCCGCCCCGACGTGCTGACCTGCTTCGCGCGGGAGCACGGCATCCCCGACGAGCACCTCGAGGCCGCAGCGGCCGAGATCGTCTACCAGAACTCCTACCGCCTCAACCGGGCCTTGTACTCGGCAGCCGGGGACAAGCGCGCGTTCGTCCTGTCGCACGGCAAGGACCTGCTGGTCCTCAAGGTCGTCGGGTACGGCGACGACGTGATCGGCTGCTACGGCCTGGAGGAGCTGCGGGCCCACGTGTGGATCGGCCACCACCGCTACCCCACCAAGGGCCGGGTGTGGCACCCGGGCGGGGCGCACCCGTTCATCGGGCTCAACGAGGCGCTGGTGCACAACGGCGACTTCGCCAACTACGCCTCGGTCTGCTCCTACCTGGCCCAGCACAACCGCTACCCGCTGTTCCTGACCGACACTGAGGTGGCGGCCCTCGCGTTCGACTTGTTGCAGCGGGTGTACGCCTATCCGCTGGAGTACGCGGTCGAGGCCATGGCGCCCACGACCGAGCGGGACTTCGCCCTGCTCCCTTCCGACAAGCAGCGCGTGTATCGGATGCTGCAGGCTGTTCACCTGCACGGCTCCCCCGACGGCCCGTGGTTCTTCCTGGTCGCGCAGTCGGTTCCGGAACAGCGGGCCGTGCGGCTGATCGGCGTCACCGACACCTCGATGCTGCGGCCCCAGGTGTTCGCCCTGCAGCAGGGATCGGTCGACATCGGGGTGGCCGCCTCGGAGAAGCAGGCCATCGACGCGCTGCTGGAAAGCGTGTCGATGGAGGACGGGCGATACCGGAGCCGGGCCGACCGGTATTGGAACGCCCGTGGAGGCAGTCACACCGACGGCGGCGCGTTCGTGTTCACCGTGGCCACGAGCGGTGGGGCACCGCCGCTCCGGTGCGCCGACAAGTTCGGACGCCGAATCCAGGCCGACGCTCGGAAACATCCCCCGGGACACGGCGGGACAGGGTCTACGAGGCCTGCCGACCCGGCGCGCCTTGCCCGTCTGGACCTTGCACCGCCCGAGCTGTTCGAGCGGGTCCGCCGCGTCCTGCCGTCGTGGGACTACGGCGATGTGCGCGCGTTGCTGGACGCCCTGGTGCCGACGGCCACTGGCGACGAGGGCCGCCGTCGCGCCCTCGGCCTGCTCACCCTGCTCCTGGATCGCCGCTATCCCACCGGGCCGATGAAGCGCAGCGCCCTGTTGTCGCTCGCCGACGCCTGCCTGGCCGCGGTCGTGGACGGCGTCCGGGGCGAGCCTTCGCCCGGACACGTGTGGGCGGGCGGTGGCGAGCCGCTTCCCGAGGTGCGGGACCCGCAGGTCGTCGTGGTCCTCGACGCCCGCGGCTTTCCTTCCGAGGGCGAGTCGTCCCTGTCCCGGGCGGTGGTTGAGCTGTGCCGGCGCGGCGCGCGGCGGTTCCTGGTGGCGAACGCCCGAGGGCAGCGGTTCATCGGCTGCGGCCTTGGCCCAACCTCCCACGGGGTGCGCATCGACGTGTACGGGTCGTCCGGGGACTACCTGGCCTCCGGTATCGACGGCGCAAAGGTCGTGGTGCACGGCTCGGCCCAGGACCAGGTGGCCCAGATCATCAAGGATGGGTCGCTGGTCGTGCACGGCGACGTCGGCCAGACGTTCATGTACGCGGCAAAGGGCGGGGACGTGTTCGTCCTGGGCGACGCCGCGGGCCGGCCGCTGGTCAATGCGGTGGGCCGGCCCCGGGTGGTCATCAACGGCACCTGCCTGGACTACCTTGCGGAGTCCTTCATGGCCGGCGATCCCCTGAACGGCGGTGGCTTCGCGGTGCTAAACGGCCTGGCCTTCGACCAGGACGGCAGCCTCGTGGACCTGGACACGCCGTACCCGGGCGGCAACCTGTTCTCGCTGGCCTCGGGCGGCGCGGTCTACGTCCGCGACCCCCACGGCACGCTCACCGACGACCAGCTCAACGGCGGGGAGCTCGCCGACCTCGGGCCCGAGGACTGGGCGCTCATCCGCCCGTATCTGGAGGCCAACGAGCGGCTCTTCGGGATCCCGCTGGAGCGGCTGCTCGCCGTGCACGGACGAGCCGAGCGGCCCGAGCGCGTCTACCGCAAGATCCGGCCGGCCCAGCACCACGCGCTGTCACCGGAGGAGGCCTGGGTCAAGCGAGAGACGTGAGGACCAGGAAGGACGACGGGCACAGCTCGACGGGGCTGGTCCCAACCACGAGGCTCGCACGGGAAGGCGTGGACCCGGATGGTGGAACCGATCGACGCCCACTTCACCGAGGCGGTTCCGCGTTCGCGCCGGGCCGGTCAGGGATCCTCGGCTGCCGGTTCGGCGGCCATTTCCACAACGACAACGCGGTCGGGGTGCTGCGGGACGTGCCGGGAGTGGTGATCGCCTCCCCGGCCAGACCCGACGACGCCGCCGCCATGCTGCGCACCTGCGTGGCGGCGGCGAAGGCCGACGGCAGCGTGTGCTGATTCCTGGAGCCGATCGTGCTCTACCACACCCGCGACCTGCACGCCACCGGCGACGGCGGCTGGCTCGCGCCGTATCCAGAGCCGAGCGGCTGGAGCGCGGCGCACGTGCCGCTCTGCTCCGGGCGGACCCACGGGGAATAGAGGCCCCGACGCGGGCAGCAACCGCCTCAACACGTCACGTGGAGCAGGCCGATTACGGCCCCCGCGGCCGCGTTTCAGACCTGGATCACCTCGGGCGTCGGTAGCAGCTCCACCTGGCAGTCGTTTCGCTTGAAGTAGGCGGCCGCCTCGTCCGACAGCGCAACCGTGCCGGACTGGCCCGCACCGATGATGAGCCGCGCAGCCCTCTTCTGGTAGTAGACGTGCTTGGCCTCGGCTAGGTGACCTATTCCAAGCGGTTTACTTTGCCGGTTGGGTGTGGGTGGGGTGGGTTCGCCGTGCGGATCTGGATCAGGTGCTGTCGACGGCGTTTGCGCTCGTGCTGCCCCGTCTGGCCATCGCGGCCGACGCCCTACGATTCAGTTCGTGTACGCCGTTATCTTGGCCGGCATCCGCCTGCCTGCCACCACGACGTCCAGGTCGACGGTCCGCGGTCCGGTCGTCAAGATCGCCCCGTTGAACACCGCGGACCGGTCACGGCAGCCGACGAACCGCACGCCGCGGTCGCCGTCGGTGAGCCGGTAGCTGTTGTCGCCTCTGAACCTCGCCCGGTCGTCCAGGAGCGCCGTGCCGGCGGTGGCCGTCCGCAGCGTCGCCTGGCTGCCGGCGGCGAGCCGGACCATGAGCTTGAACATCCTGGCCGGCGGGGCTCCTGACGGGACCGGCGAGACCCGGGAGGCCACCAGCCAGACCGGCCCGGCGGTGACCGTGCGCGACGCCACCCCGGGGTCGAAGTCCTCGGCGTAGTGGCTGCCGCAGCGGCGCGTGACCGTCCCACCGGGCGTTGGGCGGTCAGCGGCGGCCGGGACCGTCGCAGTGAACTGCCGGGCCGTCTTGGCCGCTGTCCCCCCGTCCACCACCCCGCAGGCGGCCGCGGCCAAGACCAAGACCGCAACCAGGGCGAGGTGGAGCCGTGTCGTGTGTGGTATCGGGCTCATGCGTGGAGTACACCGCTGCCCTCGGGCTGGGTTCCCGCGATCGACGATCCAGGCGACGGCTTCCGCTGCGTCATCGCCGACGATGACCAGCCCGGCCGCGGTGGGCGAAGAACTCGCTGGTTCGGCGAGGCTCACCGGGCGGATGCGGCGACGCGGATGGCAGGGGAGGATACTGTTCGACCGACGCCGTGAGGCAGAGCAAGGCGATCACCCGCCACCGCGGTCGCCTGGCAGGAGACCTCTCGCAGGCCGGCCGACGAAACCGCAGGCGGACGCGGGTGGGGCTTCATCATCAACTCCTGCTCCCGCCGTGATCTCAACACAACTTCCGCACCGGGAATCAGGCTACGCGACGTGATCGTCTCCGCCCGGGAATGGTGCGCCGCCAAAGGATGAACGCCGAGCATCCGCAAACCATGACCGCCACCCGCCGCGGTGCCCTGGTGGGGTGGGGGCCGAATCGCGCTGCACCTTGCCGGGATGCGCGAGGACGGGCTGCGGGCGGTTCCCCGATGGTCTGGGATGTCGGTCACTGGCCCGTAAGGGTCTCGTAACCGGCCGTAAGAGTTTCGTAACTGGGTGGAACCGTATGATCCCCGCATCTGTTTTCAGGGGTTCGGATGACAAGACGCGTCGTCTTTCTGCCGCTGGCCGCCCTCGCCGCTTTGTCGGTCGGCGCCGGAGCGCCGCAACCAGCAGGGTCACTACGGTCCCCCGTTGCTTCCGCCGCCCGTCCGGCGCCTTCCTCGCCGCAGCCGCCGGCGAGGCTCCCGCTGGCGTTCGAGCCGAACGTCGGTCAGGCCGCTCCCGCCGTGCGCTTCCAGGCTCGGGCATTGGGCGGGACGGCCTTCTTCACGCGGAACGGCGTGGTGCTCTCGGTGGCCACTAAGGGCCGCCAGACGGTCGTTGGAGTGCGGTTTGTGGCCGCTGAGCGGAGGCCTCGTGTGCAGGGCGAACGCCGGCTGCGCGGCGTCGTCAACTACTTTCGTGGCAGCGACCGGGCGAGCTGGCAAACGAACATCCCGACGTTCGCCGCGGTCGCCTACCGCCGGCTCTACGAGGGGGTCGACCTCCGCTACGGCGGCAGCGATGGGCAGCTCGAGAGCACCTACACGGTCAGGGCCGGCGCGAACGCCGAAAGCATCCGCTGGCGGTACCTCGGCGCGAAGCGGGTGCGCGTGGACGCGGCGACGGGTGACCTCGTCATCACGCTCGCCGCCGCGACGCTGGTCGAGCGCGCGCCGGTCGCATGGCAGGAGATCGGCAGCCGCCGTGTCGGGGTTCCCGTTCGCTACAGGATCGGCCCCGACGGCAGCGTCGGCTTCGCCCTGGGTGGCTACGACGACCGGCGCGCACTGGTGATCGACCCGACCCTCACCTGGTCCACCTACCTGGGCGGCAAGGGCGTGGACGAGGGTCACGATATCGCCCTCGATGCGAGCGGCAACGTCTACGTCACCGGGTGGACCAACTCGAGCGATTTCCCGCTGGCGAGCCCGCTGCAGTCATCGGGCAAGGCAGATGGAGATGTCTTCGTCACGAAGCTGAGCCCCGACGGCAGGCGGCTGGTGTACTCCGCCTACATCGGAGGTAGCGATTTCGACGCCGGCTACGGCGTCGCGGTCGACGCGGCCGGCAACGCCTACGTCACGGGGGAGAGCTTCTCCAGCGACTTTCCGGTCGTGAACCCGATCCAACGCGACCCGGGCGTCCAGCAGGACGTGATCGTCGTCAAGCTGAACGCCTCGGGCTCCGCGCTCGTCTATTCGACCTACGTCGGCGGCGTGAACAGCCAGACGGGCTGGGACATCGCCGCCGACTCCGCCGGGAGCGCATACGTCACCGGCCACACGCTCTCCGGCATGTACCAGACGTTTTGTTGCGGCGTCGTGCCCGGCACGTTCCCCGTCGTCAACGCCTACCAGCCGACTGCGGCGAGCGCGCGCGAGGCGTTCGTCCTCAAGCTTACTCCCGCCGGCTCGGGGTTCGTCTACTCCACCTACCTCGGAGGGACCAACGACGTGGAGTATGGACAGGGCATCGCCGTCGACGCGGCGGGCGACGCGTACGTCGTCGGCTACACGGCCTCGAGCGACTTCCCGACCGCGAACGCGCTGCAGCCCAGCAACGCCGGCTTCGACGACGTGTTCGTCGCCAAGTTCAACCCGCCGGGCTCGGCGCTGCTCTACTCGACGTACCTCGGCGGCTCGAGCAACGACCAGGGCAGCGGGATCGCGCTCGACGCAGCGGGGAACGTGTACCTCACGGGCGACACCGACTCGACCGACTTCCCCCTGGCGGGTCCGGTTCAGGGCGCGTCGGCCGGCCATAGCGAGGCGTTCGTCGCGAAGCTGAACGCGCCGGGTTCGGCGCTGCTGTACTCGACGTACCTCGGCGGCGCCGTGAACGACTACGGCCGCGAGATCGCGGTCGACGCAGCGGGCGGCGCCTACGTCGCCGGCTGGACCCGCTCGCCCGACTTCCCCACCGTCAACGCAAACGCGATCCAGCCCTGCGTGAGCGGCGACGACGCAGACGCGTTCGTCGCGAAGCTGAACGCGCCGGGCTCCGCCCTTGCCTACTCGACATACCTCGGCGGCTGGGTGAACAACTCCGGCCTCGGCGACTACGCATACGGCATCGCGGTCGACGGCGCCGGGAACGCCTTCGTCACCGGCTACACCTACACCCATGACTTTCCCGTCGCCGGCGCGCCGCTGCAGCCGGCGAACGCGGGCAGCTCGGACGCCTTCGTCGCACGCGTCGGCGCCGAGCCGGCGCCGGACTTCTCGCTGTGCAGGGACCCGTCGGCGCGGATCATCAGGCCGGGGGCGACCGCGCGCTATACCGTCACCCTGAGCTCTGGCAACGGGTTTGCGGGGAGCGTCAGCCTCAGCGTCAGCGGCCTGCCGAGCAACCTGGTCGGGTCGTTCAGCTCGAATCCGGTGACGCTCGCAGCGGGAGACACCGCCTCGACGACCCTGAGCGTCAAGACGAGGGGCAACGAGCCCGACGGCACCTACACGTTGAGGATCAGCGCTTCCGGAGGTGGGAAGACGCACGCACGGGACGTCAAGTTCACCGTTATCAAATAGCGCCACGCAGAACAGGTCGATCCCACGTCCTGGCGGTCGCGGCGTTGCTCGGTGCTCACGCCGGTGACGCACCGCCGCCGCAGCGCCTCGATCTGAGCCAACACCTGTCAAGCCAATCCCAAGATCCCCTTGACACCCCCGTAATGGACGTGTAAGGCCAGCGGCCTAGTCTCACCCAAGGTGTTCATGCCCCTGGCGGGGCGCCCGCGGGTGGATGAAACTCGGGAGGCGCCCTGCCGCTGACGTCGTTGGTTCTTGGCGCGGTTGAGCCCGTACCCAAGCTTGACGCTGGAGCCCGTCCCGGTAGGGACCCCGGGTTGCCGCCTGTGAGCGCGAGTCTCAGCCTCTTGATCTGCTGCGGGCTCCGCGGGTGGGTGCGACCAGTTCGGGGCACGTGAAGGGAGTCGGGTTGGAGATCGTGTACCAGCGGGTCGCCGGGATCGACGTGGGCAAGAAGCTCGTGGCGGTGGCGGTGCGGACCCCTGGGGAGGAGCCGGGGCAGCGCCAGCAGCAGCTGCGCAAGTTCAAGACGTTTTACCCGGTGCTGCGCGAGATGGTCGGCTGGCTGGTTGCGCAAGGCGTCACCCATGTGGCGATGGAGGCGACGGGGGTGTACTGGCGGCCGGTGCTGCATGCCCTGTGCGAGGCCGAGCAGTTGGAGCTGTTGCTGGTCAACGCCCGGCACGTCAAGAACGTGCCTGGGCGCAAGACCGACGCCAAGGACGCCGAATGGCTGGCACAGCTGTGCGAGGTCGGGCTGTTGCGTGGCAGTTTCCTGCCCCCGGCGGAGATCGCCGCGATCCGGGAGGTGACCCGCTACCGCAAGAAGCTTGTCGAGGCGCGCACCAGTGAGCTGCAGCGGTTGTGCAAGGTCCTGGAAGACGGCGGGGTCAAGATCGACTCGGTGGCCTCCAGCATCACCACGCGCTCGGCGCGGGCGATGGTGGAGGCGCTGATCGCCGGGGAGCGTGACCCCAGGGTGCTGGCCGAGCTTGCCCGTGGGGTGCTGCGCAAGAAGATCCCCGACCTTGCGATGGCGCTGGCGGGGCGGTTCGGCGAGCATCATGGGCTGCTGGCACGGATGCATCTTGAGCACATCGACCACCTGGCCGGGATGATCGGGCAGTTGGACAGCCAGATCGAGGAGATGATCGCCCCTTTCGCCGAGCAGGTGGGCCTGTTGTGCACGATCCCGGGGATCGGCCAGCGCACCGCCCAGGTGCTCATCAGTGAGATCGGCGTCGACATGTCGCGGTTCCCGACCGCCGACCACCTGGCCTCCTGGGCTGGTCTGTGCCCGGGCAACAACGAGTCGGCCGGCAAGCACCGCAGCGCCAAGACCCGCAAGGGCAACCGTGAGCTGCGGGAGGCGCTGGTCGAGGCGGCCTGGGCGGCTGGCCGGACCGCCACCTACCTGGGTGCCCGGTTCCGCCGGCTGCACCGCCGGTTCGGCAAGCAGGGCGGCAGCAAGGCCGCCGTCGCGATCGCCCACAACCTGCTGGTGATCGTCTGGTTCGTCCTGCACGACCGTGCCGGCTACCGCGATCTGGGCGCCGACTACTTCACCCGCCACGACAACCCCGACGCCAAGAAACGCCGGCTGATCCGCGAACTGCAGGCCCTGGGCTACGCCGTCGACCTGACCCCCGCCGCCTGAGGTCTCGCCCATGTGAACCCCGGCTGCGCCGGGGTTGCTGTCGCCTGCCCACCCACCGTTGAGTTTCGTCTCAGTACCCACGGCTCGAGGAGGCTCCAATGCGTGTTTCGATCATGGTCCTGGCGGGCGTGGCTGCCACCGTGCTGGTTCTCGCGGCGCCGGCCACTGCTTCGGAAGTCGGGACAGACACCCTCTTCCTCAATGGACACACCGTCGGCACGGTCGTTCCGCCGTCCGCCACCCCGCAGCAGGGCACCGACCCCTTCTACGTCGTCACCAATGGCGTGGAGGGACAACTCGGGATCGCTGGCGTGGGTCCCGGTGAGCCCGGCTACCACGGCGGTCACTGGGCTGTCTACCTCGTGACGTTCAAGCAGGGAGTAACGGCGTATCTCCTCACGTCGGACGAGGCCGTCGCGGTCGCCCTCGCCGCCGGCGACGTCACCGTCACCCGGGCGCCGGAGAAGGACTTCCTCTGCCCGATAACCGCGGAGATGTAGCGGAGCGAGGTGCGGCCAACGCTGGCTGGGCTTTCCCCTCGTCGTCGGCGGGGAGCACGCTCGCCGGCATGGCTGGCGCCATCACCGGCCCGACCTCGTTGGCCACAGTGCCGGGTTCGGCCGCCTCGAGGCAGCCCGTGCGCACGCCTCCCGTGGTGCGCCGGCGATCGCCTTCCTCGGTGGTCGAGCCGCTGCGGGAGAGGGGGCGTACGGGCAGCCGCTGATGCGTGCGCGGTCGAATCCGGCTAGAGGGGAACCGAGATGAGCTCGCTTCCGATCGCTGACTACGCGCTGCTGTCGGACTGCCGCTCGGCCGCGCTGGTCAGCCGGGCGGGCTCGGTGGACTGGCTGTGCGCCCCGCGCTTCGACGGCTGTGGGGTGCGTAAAGTGCGTTCACGCAGCTCACGGGTTCATAGACAGAAGAGACCCGAGCCGGTCGCGTTCGAATCACTCCCCCGCCCGTAGCGACCGCCGAGAGGTCCACGACCACCCTGATGATCGTTGCGGCCGGTCGCACCACGACGCCAGACTGGCTCCGACCCGCCATCCCTGCTGGCGCCGTTTCCCATGCGCGTGGCGTAGGGTGCACAAATGCGTTCATGCAGCTCGTCGGTACTTGTGGAGTAGTCCACCGGGCGCTACGCGCCGGGCACCCAGGGCCATGGCCTCCTGGCACGTCGGGTCCCGCCGTAGGAGGCACACGGCGCCTTACTCCAGGCGGGGTGCCTCATCCCCGAACAGGAACGACAGCAAGACGAAGCGCCGCCCGGCGGTCACATCGAGGACCTCGTGCAGGTGCGAGCAGCTAAACAGCAGCGCAGCGCCGGGGGCCGGCCGGTACAGCTCGGGCCCGTACTCGGGGAAGCGCAGCTGACCGCCCTGGTAGCCATCGTTGAGGTTGAGGGTGAGCGCGAACCGACGGTGCGCGGTCGCGGGGCTGAGGTTGTCGCGGTGGGCTCGGAAGAACCCGCGG
>JBKPDO010000297.1:0-1503 GCA_046727955.1 bacterium
GAGGCCGTCGTCATCGTCGGGGCGTCCAAGCCAGTCCCAATCCGGCGCCCCCGCAGCACCGCACGCCGACGCGCTTCCACCCGCAGCGGCGCCACGACCAGCACCGAACCAGCCGAACAAACCTAAGTTACCGGCATTGAGGCTAGCCTCGATATTTCACGAAGGTTTGAGTCTTTGTGAAATCAGGGCTGGATTGGCGAACTCGGCAGTGGTCGGGATGCTTGACGGTGCCCATGATCCTGACAGGAGCGTCGGGCTCTGCGTGATTGGTTGACCAATTGGGGCCGCACAAAGGCGCTGGTGCGGCGCGCTCGTCCGATCAGGGCCGTGGCGGGCAGGCGACTGCCGGCCCGACGCGCGGGCGCGGTGGGATAGGGATCGGCGGCGGTCAGCCGGGGGCTGGCAGCCGCCTGAACGCGGCCACCAGCTCTGCCGCCCACGGCCAGTCATGGTCGAAGCGCAAGATGACCCGGCGGGCGTGGCGGACGAGCCTGGCGGCGGTATGCCACAGCCGGTAGCGCAGCGTCTTGGGCTCGGCGACTTTGAGGTCGCCGTCAAGCAGCAGCGCCTGCGCCCAGGCCACCAGGGTCTGGGCGATGGCGACCAGGGTGAGCCAGACGTCGTTGGCGTCGAAGTCGGCGAACGGCAGGTTGGCAAGGCCGCTGGCCTTAGCGGCGCGGATGCGGTCCTCGACGCGGGCGTGCGCGCGATGGCCGACCTCCAGGGCGGCGGGGCCGCTGCTGGCCCGCCCTGCTGGTGGCGCCGGGTGGGGCGGGGTGGCGTGGTGGCGCGCATCCAGGGTGGCGGGGTCGGGGTCGGGCTGGTTGGTGATGCACACCTGGAAGCGGTGGCCGGTGTGATCGGTAAAGCCCATCTTGTGCGCCGCGCCGGGGTGGGGCCGCTCGCGGCGGCAGATCGCCCGGGTCCCCCGTGGCCAGCCCTGGCCGGCAAGGTCAAGGGTCGAAAGCTCGCACACCCACGCGCCGGGGCGCCGGCGGCCATGGGGGTCCAGGGCCGGCACCCAGCCGCCGTCCTCGCCGCCTGGGGCTGGGGCGGGGACCGCCAGGATCGCGGCCTGCACCGCCGGCTCCAGGTGTTGAGCAGTTGCCATGACAACGAACTCACAACAGCGTCCTCGACTTGGACCCTTGGTCCTCTCGGTTGCGGCAGTCGAAAGGAGTGTACTTGGCCCGTCTCAAGGAGACGATGGCACCGAACTCGATGTCCAACTGTCAGCACCGTGTCAGCAACTCGTCAGCATGACACCTTGCGTCGCACTACGAGCAGCTGGATCTGCCGGGCCTGGAACTGCGGCAACGGCACGGGATGACGGGCGCCGTGGTGTCCTGTGTGCCGGTGTAACAGGGCCTCGGCAAAGTGCCGGAGTGTCTGGTTCATGGGCTGGTGATGCCGAGCAGGGGCAGGACTCGGGTGGCGTCGCGGCCGTTGCGGCGTAGCGCGGCGGCGATGTTGCGATGGCCGCGGGCGTGCAGGATGGCGATG
>JBKPDO010000298.1:0-8234 GCA_046727955.1 bacterium
CGGCCGAGGCCGAGTCCGCGCCGGCCGCTGCCGAGGGTGCGCCGGCGGCGGTTGCGGCCACAGCCGAGGCCGAGGCCGAGGTCGGCGCGGCGCCCTCGTGGGCGGCGCCAGCGCTGCTCGGAGCGCTGGTAGCCACGCTGATCGTGGTCGACCTCCTGGTCGGCGGGATCGCGCTCAGCCGGCCGCTGCTCGGCAACAGCGCCTTCGATGGCGAGCGCTTCTACGGGCTCGGCAACGGCTACTTCGCGCACGCCCTCGCCGGCGTGTTCCTGGTCGTGGCCTTCCGGCAGCTATCGGCCCTGACGGCGGCGGCCCTGCTGGTCGGACTGGCGTTGCTCGACGGCCTGCCGATCCTCGGCGCCGACGTGGGCGGCGCCCTCACCGCCACGCTTACCGCTGCGGCCGCCTGGCTACTGCTGCGCCGCCGCTGGAGCAGGCTGCGCGTGCTGCTCGTCCTGGCCGCGGCCGTGGTCCTCGCCGTGGCCATCGCCTTCGGCGTGGGCGCCGTCGGCCCGGCGACCCACGGCAGCCGCATCGCCCACGAGCTGCTCGGCAGCGACCCGTCCGCCGCCCTGCGCACCGTCCGCCACCAGCTCAGCCGCAACTTCGCCCTGCTGGCCGGCAACTTCTGGGCCTGGTGGGGGCCAATCCTGACGGTCTTCGCAGTGGTGGCGAGCGTACGCCCGCCCCGCCTGCTCGCTGGCGTGCCCGCTCAGGTGCGGCGCGCGGTCGGGGTGGGCGCCATCGGGTCGCTGCTGCTCATCGTGTTCAACGACACCGGTGTGACCGCCGCCGCGGGCAGTGGGCTTGCCCTGGTCGCCACCCTCGCCTGGTTCGGCCTGGAGCCCTCGCCGGCGTCGCCGTCCTCCGAAGCGCCCTCCTCCGACGTCTTGAAGCCGGCCACCGAGGCGCCGAAGCCGGCCGCCGAACCCGCGCTGGCGGCCACCGCCGCGCCCAATCCCAAGCCGGCTCAGGTGGGGTCGACCCCAGAGCCGGTCCCGGATGAACCAGACAAGACCGACGAGCCCTGGAAGCCGGGGGCCGTGCCCGCCTCGGGCTCGGCGGTCGGCCAGGACTCGAACTCGAGCGCCAGCCCCAACGGAGAGCAGGACGGTAGCGTTCAGCGGGAGCGAGGCGTTCAGCGGGAGCAGGGCGTCCGGCGGGACCGGGGCGTCCGGCGGGACCGGGGCATCGGGCGGGACGGCCCGGGTCACTAGGAGGCAGCATGGAGGGGCAAGAGGAGAGCCGCGACGTGGTCGCGTGCACCTGGCAGGTGGAGGCGAGCCGCGGCCTGGAGACGGCCTGGGCCACCTTCGCCGGCGGTCGCCTGGCCGCACGCGGCCGGGCCGTCGGGCTCACGCCCTACCCCTACTGGGTCAACTACAGCCTCGAGACCGGCGACCGCCAGGTGACCCGGCGACTCGCCGTTCAGGTGGAATCCGCCGCCGGCACCTACAATCTCGAGCTGCTGCGATCGGCTGACGGCACCTGGCAGGCTGACGGCCGCATCCTGCCCGACCTGGCCGAGGCGCTCGACTGCGACCTCGCCTTCTGTCCCCTGACCAACACCCTGCCGATCCTGCGGCATCGCCTGCACGAGCAGGCGGGCACCCACCAGCTGGTGATGGCGTTCGTGTCGCTTCCCGACCTCGCCGTGGAGCGGTCCGTGCAGGGATACCAGCACCGTCGCCGCACCGGCGACGGTGCGGTGGTGCGGTTTACCGCCGGCTCGTTCACAGCGGACCTCGTCGTCGATGCCAACGGCCTGGTGGTCCGCTACCCGCAGCTGGCGACACGCCTGGCGTGCACGCCCGCCGCCAGCATGCCGGTCGCTCACGAGTAGACGGGTGACCGGTCCTGCCGACCCGGTCCCCGCCGTGTACGCTGCGGCCAGGTGGTGGCTGCCAGCTCCGAGTTGTGTGCGACGCTAGTCGGTGACCCGGTCCCTGGCGGGGAGACGGCGAAGGAGGCGGTCGTGGCCGGAAAGCTCTTGGTGGTCGGCGCAGGCCTGATGGGCGCGGGTATCGCGCAAGTCGCTGCGGTGGCTGGCTACGACGTGACCGTGCAGGACATGAGCGACGGCGCCCTGGGGCGAGGTCGCAAGCAGATTCAGGACTCTCTGGCACGCTTCGAGGCCAAGGGCCGGATCTCAGCTGAGGACCGCGACGCTGCGCTGGATCGCATCCGTGCTGTCACCGACCTGGACGCCGTTGGGGAGGCAGAGATCGTCGTCGAGGCCGTCTTCGAGGACGTCGAGGTCAAGCGGGACGTGTTCCGGAAGCTGGACAAGCTGGCGCCGGAGCGTGCGCTGCTGGCCACCAATACCAGCGCCATCCCGATCACCTCGATCGCCACCGTGACCGGGCGACCGGAGTCGGTGGTGGGAACGCACTTCTTCTCGCCGGTGCCGATGATGGCACTGTGCGAGCTGGTGCGAGGCCGCCGCACCTCCGACGAGACGCTCGCCCGGGCACGGGCGTTCGCGGAGTCCTGCGGCAAGACCACAGTGGTGGTCGAGCGCGACATCGCGGGCTTCGTCACCACCCGCCTCATCGCCGCGGTCGGGATGGAGGCGGCGCGCCTGCTCGAGCAGGGTGTGATCAGCGCGGAGGATCTGGACACCGCCTGCCGTCTCGGCTTCGGCTGGGCCATGGGGCCGCTGGCGACCTCCGACCTCACCGGGATCGACGTGCTGTACCACGCGGCGATGAACATCTACAACAGCACGCGCGACCCGAAGTTCTTCCCACCCGAAAGCGTGGCCCGCATGGTCGAGGCCGGTGACCTTGGCCGCAAGACCGGCAGGGGCTTCTTCGCCTACGACAACCGTCAGTGAGGCCGCCGGCTCGGCCCGCCTCGCTCCGCTAGCACGCCGAGCACGGCCTGGTCGTGATCTGCCGCCGGCGAGCGTGGGGCCCGGTGGCGATCGGCCGCCGCGAGCGCCGGGCAGGCTGTCAGTGCGCGGGGCCGGACTGCCAGTTACGGCCAAAGCGATCGGGGGCCTCCGTCATAACCTGCTTGGCGAGATCGTCCGGGTCGCCGTCGCCGAGCCGCTCCAGGACGAGAGCGACCCCGTCGGTGACCAGCGCGCCCGGTGGCAGCGCCGCCGCCGCCCAGCGGGCCAGCGCGCGGACACTCCGCGTCCTCGCCTGGAGCCTGGTCGACAGCTCGCGGGCGATCGCGTCCTCGAAACGGTTCATCAGCGCCATCCTCGCCTCGTCGGGCCGGCAGCCGGTCCAGTCACGGAGCCTACGCCTGGAGCGCCGGGCAAGTACGCGGCAGCGCCTGTAGCACCGAGTTGTGCGTGCGGCCCTGGACCCTGCGCGCTGCCCCCGGCGACCACGCAATCCGCTCGATACGGGATACTTGACCGATGCTCTAAGTCCGGGACAGGTAGACTCGCGCCGTGCGTGCCGTCGATCTCCATGTGCATCTTCCTTTCCCCGAGTGGGTAGAGGGGAGCCTTGGACCATACCGGGAGCCGGCCGAGCGGTACTTCCGCAGCCAGGTCCTGCTCCAGACCGCCGAGGAGCTGGCCGCCACCTACGAGGCGATCGACTGCGTCGGCGTGCTGCTCGGCTGGGACGCGGAGACGGCCACACGCCTGCCTCGCGTGCCCAACGACCTCGTGGCCGAGATCGTCCACCGCTTCCCCGGCCGTTTCATCGGCTTCGCGGGGATCGATCCGTGGAAAGGCGCGAGCGCGCTGCGCGAGCTGCGCCGCGCGCGCGAGGACCTCGGCCTGGTCGGCTACAAGTTCCATCCGTCGATGCAGGCCTTCCGGCCGGACGACCCTCGCTGGTCCGACCTGTTCGAGCGGGCGGCAGCCTACGGCGCGCCGTGCCTGTTCCACACAGGGACCAGCGGGCTGGGCGCGGGCACGCCGGGCGGCCAGGGCATCGAGCTGGCCTACGCGCGGCCCATCCACCTGGACGGGGTGGCCGCCCGCTATCCCGAGATACCGGTGATCATGGCCCACTTCGGCTGGCCCTGGCATCTCGAGGCGGTGGCGATCGCGCTCCACAAGACCAACGTCTACCTGGAGCTATCCGGCTGGAGGCCGCGCTATGTCCCCGACGAGGTGGTCCGCGAGGTGGAGGGCCGGCTCGGGGACCGGGTGCTGTTCGGCTCGGACGCGCCCTTCTTTACCGCCGAGAAGATCCTGGCGGAATGGGAGCAGCGCCTCACGCCCTCGGCATTCCAGCGCCTCACCAGGGACAACGCCGTCCGCCTGCTGGGCCTGGACGAGAGCGGCACGACGGCGGGGCGGGCGGGCCCCTGGGCCGCTGGGACGTGAGCGGGAAGCCATGCCGTCCGGTGAGCCGTCTCCCTGGCGCTTCCGCGGTGAGCCGCTGGCGCTCGAGTGGGTCGCGGACGGCTGGCACCTACGGGTGGTGCAGCCCTACCGAGCGCTCAAGGTCTACCGCTGCCCTGGCTGCAACCAGGAGATCTTCCCGCGCACCATGCACGTGGTCGTCTGGCCGGAGGGCAGCCCCGAGCAGCGGCGTCACTGGCACCGTGCCTGCTGGGAACGGCGCTTCGCGGAGCTGAGACGGCAGCTGGAGCG
Organism: bacterium; assembly: GCA_046727955.1. Taxonomy (GTDB): domain Bacteria; phylum Actinomycetota; class CALGFH01; order CALGFH01; family CALGFH01; genus DASVXQ01. The sequence goes on from JBKPDO010000298.1 coordinate 4,568, forward strand.
CGAGCGGCGGCGCCGGCCAAGCCCGTAGAGTTGACCCTAACGCGCCGGTCAAGTGAGCGGCGCAGCATGCAGCGCCGCTCTGGCGTGCCGCCTTGGAGCTTGCGCGCCGCCTGGGCGGCCACGCAATCCCCTCGACCCGGATACTTGACCGGCGCGTTAGGAGTAGCAGCAGCGCGCAAGGAGAGATCAGGTGGCAACGTCTGAGAGCGCCCTCGGACGATCGGGCCGCATCGTCCTGGCTGACGTCCTGCCCGGCGAGCGCGTACGCGACGTCGCGCTGGTCATCGCCTTCGCCTGCGTGACGGGCCTGTCCGCCCAGTGGGAGGTCAAGCTGCCGTTCACCCCGGTGCCGGTCACGGGCCAGACCCTCGCAGTGCTGCTCGGCGGTGTGGCGCTCGGCTCGGGGCGGGCGCTCTCGGGGATGGTGCTCTATCTGGTCGCTGGACTCACGCCATGGGTGCCGTGGTTCGCGGGCGGCCGGGGCGGCACGAACGTGCTCATGGCGCCCAGCTTCGGCTACATCGTCGGCTTCATCTTCGCGGCGGGCCTGGTGGGCAAGCTCGCCGAGCGCGGCTGGGACCGCACGCCGCTGCGCACCATTGCCACGATGGTTGCGGGCAACCTGGTCATCTACGCCTTCGGCGTGCCCTGGCTGATGGCGGTGACCTCCAGCGACCTGGCCACGGGCCTGTCGCAGGGCGTCGTGCCGTTCCTGCCGCTCGACGCGATCAAGATCGTGGTGGCCGCGGGACTCGTGCCGGCCGCCTGGGTGCTGACCGGGAGAAGGAATGACTGAGACAACCTCGCTGTGGGCAAGGTTCCGCCTGGACGGCAGGACCGCGCTGGTGATTGGGGCGAGCCGTGGCATCGGCCGGCAGGTGGCGCTGACCCTGGCCGAGGCTGGCGCGTCCGTGGTGCTCGCCGCGCGCTCCGCCGACGACCTCGACAAGGTCGCCGCCGCCGCGCGCGAGGCCGGAGCGCCGCAGGCGCTGGCGCTGCCCACCGACGCCTCCGACGAGGCGGCGGTCGAGGCGCTGGTGACGCGGGCGGCCGAGGTCGGCGGTGGGCTGGACGTGCTCGCCAACGTCGCCGGGGGTCAGCAGTTCTTCGCCGCGCTGGCCGACACGCGCACCTCCGGCTGGGACAAGGTTCTCGGACTGAACCTGCGTGCGCCGTTTCTCGCCTGCCGGGCCGCCCTGCCGCGCATGCGGCCGGGAGGATCGATCGTCAACGTGACCAGCGTCGCCGGGCTGCGGGCGACGCCGGCCATCGGCGCCTACGGCGTGGCCAAGGCCGGCCTGATCTCCATGACCAGGACGCTGGCGGTGGAGGCCGTCCCCCTCGGGGTGCGGGTCAACTGCCTCGCCCCTGGCTGGATGCGCACCGAGCTGACCCGCCGGCTCTGGTCGGACCCTGATATGAGCCGCGGCACCATCGCCGACGTGCCGATGAACCGCTGGGGTGAGGTCGAGGAGCTCGCCGGCCCGCTGCTGCTGCTCGCCTCCGACGCCGGCAGCTATATCACTGGCGCCACCCTGGTAGTGGACGGCGGGCAGCTGGCGTGACTGGCCTTGTCGTGACTGGCTTATCCTGAGCGGATGACCTCTGACATCCCGCTCGTGGAGCGCCTGTCCAGCCTCCCGTTCGCTGCGCCGGCGGATCCGCACGGGGTCCCGGCCGCGGTGCTCCTGGCGCTCTCGCCGGTCGGGGACGCTGACGATCTCGGCTTGGTGCTGGTCAGGCGACCGCAGTTCATGCGCAACCACGCTGGCCAGGTCGCGCTGCCCGGCGGCGCGGTCGAGCCGGGCGACCGGGACGAGGTCGCCGCCGCGCTCAGGGAGGCGCACGAGGAGGTCGGGCTGGACCCGGGCGGCGTGCGCGTGCTGGGCACGCTGGACCGCGCCTACATCAGCGTGTCGAACTTCGACGTCCTGCCGGTGGTCGGCCTGTGGGACGGGCAGGCTCCGCTCCGTCCCAACCCGGGGGAGGTTGCCGGCATCCTGCACCCCACACTGCGTCAGCTGGCCGACCCCTCCAATCATGGCGTAGAGCCGCTGGTCCGCCTGGTCGGCGAGAGCGGGCTGCGCGGCCGCGCGCGGGAGATCTCGAGCCCGGTCTTCTGGGTCGACGGCGTGGTGGTGTGGGGCTTCACCGCCGGTCTGCTGGCGGCGTTCCTGCACTCCCTGGGCCTGAAGGCCCCGCCGCTGCCGCAACCCTTTCGTTGATCCTCTTGAGGAGAGCCTCGATCATGTCCAATTCCGCCGACGAGTCGCCGCAGGACGCCGAGTCCGCCGAGCCCCCCGGGTCCGATCAGCCCGCCGCGACGCCGGCGCCAGTGGCCCCGCCGGTCACCGTGTACGGCGAGGGCACCCCGGTGGTGCTGCTGCACGCCTTCCCTATGGACAGCCGCATGTGGCTGCCGCAGATCGAGGCACTCAGCGGCTACCAGGTGATCGTTCCGGACCTGCGCGGCTTCGGCGCCGCACGCGAGCAGGCGGTCGAGATCGCGCACATGGACCTGCTCGCGGACGACGTGGCGCAGCTGCTTGACGACCGCTCGCTTGACCAGGTTGTCCTCTGTGGACTGGCGATGGGCGGCTACGTCGCGCTCGCGTTCGCCCGCCGGCACGCCGGACGCCTCGGCGGCCTGGTGCTCTGCGACACTCGCGCCGGGGCGGACAGCGACGAGGAGATCGCCAACCGGCTGGCCATGGCGGAGCGGGTGCTCGAGGAGGGCGTGGGATTCCTGCCGGAGGCGATGCTGCCGCGGCTGCTCGGGCAAACCAGTCGTGCCAAGCGTGCCGAACTGGTCGAGAGGGTCACGGAGATCATCCTCGACCAGGACCCGCGCGGCATCGCTGCGGCGCAGCGTGGCATGGCGGCGCGGCACGACTCGACCCCCGTGCTCGCCCAGGTGAGCGTCCCGGCACTGGTGATCGTAGGCAGCGAGGACGAGATCGCTGGGCCCGAGGAAGGCAGGATACTGGCAACCGGCCTCCGCGATGCTCGTCTGGTGCAGGTGGAGAGCGCTGGCCACCTCGTGAACCTGGAGCAGCCGGAGCCGGTGACGGAGGCGCTGCTCGATTTCCTGGCTCCCATTTGGATTTGAGCCGCTTTGAATTGATTGCCCGGAAGTGGTGACAACGTCGCAATGCATCTAGTACTCTCGGGCTAGTCGCGGTTCCGAACTCTCCCAAACGGAGCCGAGCAGTGCGAGGGGGGCAGGGGAGGACCGTCTAGGCAACGTTACAGCGCCTAGTCATGTAGGCCAGGCAGGCGGGGAGGACCGGCCCTGCCTGCCTGGTCCCCTACTCACGCCGGCCATGCTGGCCTTGAGCCAGGCTTCCAGCTCGCCACGCGGGTAGCGGTAGACACGTTCGGAGATCCGTATCCACGGTGGGCCGGAACCATCCGCGCGATAGCGGCGCAGGCTGCGCGTTGAGATACGCAAGATGCGCGCTACCTCATCTTCGGTGAGTAGGTCTTCAGCCATTGCCTCGGATCTTATCCGACCGTCTTGACTGTCCCTAGGAGGCTGCTGAATGGGCTTGGTTCGGTCGATCTTCTTGCCAGCGTCGATCCGGTAGATCGCCTTGGGCTGTCAGCGCCCTCAGGCTGTGCAGGGTCGACTGGGCGATGGACGCGCTGGATGGGAGATGGCGTGGTC
>JBKPDO010000299.1:0-7177 GCA_046727955.1 bacterium
AGTTGGTCGGGGGGTGGCGGGTCGTAGTGGGCGACCCCGCTGGCGAAGGCGAGGTCGGGCAGGGCCTGGACGGCGCCCAGCGGGAGCCACGAAACAGAAGTGACCGAGGACTCGATTCGCATGGCATCGTCCTTTGCTCTGGCTAGGTCGCGACGATCCGGCCGACCATGCCCCGATGCCACGTGCAACTGAACTCCGTGGAGCCCTTCGGCGCGGTGAACGTCACGGTCTTCACGTCGCCGTGGTGCATGGCCCCGGTGCTGACGTGCAGGCCCTCGATGGTGAAGTTGTGGCTCTTGTCGCCCTCGTTGCGGACCTCGACCGTCACCGGCGAGCCCGCCCGCACCTCCAGGACCTGCGGCTGGAACTTGTTGTCCTCCATGAGGACCCGCACCGCGCCCGGCCCGGCAGGGCCCGGCCGGACGTTGCCCGCTGCCTTTTCCCCCTGCTGGCAGCCGGCGAGCAGGATCACGAGGCCGACGGCGACCCCGACGGTCAACAGCGTCTTCCAGCGACCCATCTGGATCCCTCCCGATCCGACCTTGCCGAGCTGCGGCGACCGCGGCGGCTGCGGAAGCTCGCCCTGTCCGTCGATGCCGGACTTGTGCTGCGCGTTCATGTCGTCACCTTCCTTGTTCCAAGCCCTGCGTGGGCGCCTCGGGTGTTCATGCCGGTGTGGATGGCTCACAGTGGTCGTGGCGGGCGCACGGCGGTGTGCCGGGCCGGCTCGTCCAGCTCGGCGGGGCGGCGGCCGGCGGCCCATACCAGGTGGCCAAGGTCGCGGCGGAAGGCGTCGTGGAAGGCCACTATCAGCGTCAGGTCCAGGTGGCTGGTCGCCTCGCTGGTCATCGGCGTGCTCCTTTCGTGTGTCCTTGCGCCGCAGCAGTGCGGCCACGGTGGCATCGGGTGGGCTCGCCCACATCGGCCGGGTGGACCATTCGGCCGGGTGGCTGGCCAAATGGTCCGGCCGGACCATGCCGCCGAACCGTGGCCGGCGGTCAGCCACCCCCGCTGCTGCGCTGCTGGACCACCCAGGCGGCGATCTGTACCCGTGAAGCGAAGCCCAGCTTGGTCAGGACGTGGGCAACGTGGTGGGCGATGGTCGGGCGGCTCAGGTACAGCCGCCGCGCGATCGCGGGGTTGGACAGGCCTTCGGTCACCAGTGCGGCCACCTCCAGCTCGCGAGGCGACAGCTCGCTGATCGTCGCGTACCGGCTCATACGGTCTCCTCGTCGTGGGCGGTGCGGCCTTGGTTTCGCCAGCACGCTAGAGGCCGCGACCGGGTCGGGTCGTCACCCGGGAGAGCCGTTTCGGGTGGGCTCCTGCCGGCCGGGCGGGGCTGGGCGGTAGCCGAAGGGAGTAGCGGGGTAGCAGCGGTGCAGCCTCGGCCCGCTCCGGCCTGGCTCGAAGAACAGGGCGAGCCGACGTTGCCGCAGCCGTCGCTTGAAGAGGCGACCGCGTCAGCGGAGCAGGCCGAGCTCGCGGGCGCGGGCGGTTGCCTCGGTGCGGTTGGCCGCGCCCAGCTTGTCGAGGATGTGGGCGACGTGCTTTTTGACGGTGTTGACCGCCACCACCAGCTCCTTGGCGATCTGCTGGTTGGGCTTGCCCGCCGCCAGCAGGCGCAGCACCTCCAGCTCCCGCTCGCTCAGCGGCTCCACCAGGCCAGGCACAACCGTCGTGCTTGGTCCCCGTAGGTAGGCAACTGGCCGCGGTGGCCTGCTGAAAGGCGCGCACCAGCCGGCCCAGATAGCCAAGCGGGATACCACGGGCGGCGGCCTGCTGGGTCCGCTGGGCGGCGATGAGCCGGCCGACCAGGGCGCCCATCGGCGCGCCCTGGTCGACGAAGACCCGCACATAGCCCTGGGGCCAGGCCAGCGTGAGCGCCCCGGCCAGGACGGCCACCGCGCCGGCCTCCTCGCCACTGGCCGCCAGCGCCAGCGCCCGCAGCGCCTGGATCTCGATCAGGCTGCCAGTCCGCTGCTGGGTCGCCGTCAGGGCGTGCAGCCGCTCCAGCAGCCCAAGGGCGTAGTCGGGCCGGTCCTGGGCGAGCAGCACCCGCACCAGCACCAGATGCTCCCCCTCTTGCTGATAGCCCACCTCGTCGTCCGGACGGAGACCGCGCTCCTGGGTCCAGCGGGGTAGGTACAGCTTGGTGGCCAGCAGCCCATCCGGGCGGCCAGCACCCGCCTGCTCAAGCGACGGTGTGGGCGGTTCAGCCATCGCGCACTGCCCCAGTTCTCGCCAAAGCCCAGATGCGCCGCTGCGAGCCCGATAGTCCCTTCGATTACCGGCCAGGCCTCCGCCAGGCTGGCAGAAGTCCACCCACAATGTCACCTCCAGGTGAAGGTACGGCGGCGGTGAGCTGATCGTCGGCTACCAGTTACCACCAGGGAGCATTTCGGTTCAGAGACCATGGCTGACGCCAGGCGTGGCCGCACCGTCTGCGGGTGGGTAGCGGCGTTTGGCCAACTCGTTGGCCAGGACGTACAGGGCCGTGAGCCCGACCAGGACGCCAAGGATGCGGGCGGGGACGGCGGCCAGCCCCAGCGGTCCGGCCAGCGGGCTGTAGGGCAGGGCCAGCGTGATGGCGGCGACGGCGATGGACGAGCCCAGCAGGGCCCGGCCGGGCCGGCTCCGCCAGAACGGCCGCTTGGTGCGCAGCACCAGCATCACGGCCAGCTCGGTGACGGTCGACTCGATGAACCAGCCGCTGCGAAACAGCGAAGCGCCCGCGTGGAACCCCAGCCGCAGGGTCAGGAAGGTCAGGATGTCGGACACCGAGCTGATCAGACCGAAGATGATCATGAAGGTGCGGATGGACCCCAGGTTCCATGCACGGGGCTGTTGGAGCTGCTCGGGGTCCACGCTGTCGCCCGCGATGGTCGTGCCGGGAATATCGGACAGGAAGTTCAGCCGCAGGATCTGGCGGGGCAGCAGCGGCAATAACGGCAGGAAGCCGGCGGCGGTCGCCATGCTGAGCACGTTGCCGAAGTTGGCGCTGGTAGTGACCCGGATGTACTTGAGGGGTTGGCAAAGGTCTGCCGGCCAAGGCGCACGCCGTCGGCGACCACCGCAAGGCTCTTGTCGAGCAGCACGATGGCGGCCGACTGCTTGGCGACGTCGACCGCGGTGTCGACCGAGATGCCGACGTCGGCGGCGTGCAGGGCGGCCGCGTCGTTGATCCCGTCACCGAGGAAGCCGACGACCTGCGCTGGGCGCGCAGGGCCCGCACGATGCGCTGCTTGTGGAGCGGCTCGACCTCGGCGAACACCACCGTGTCGGCGGCACGGCCCGCAAGCGCCACTTGGTCGAGGCGGTCGATGTCGGCGCCGGTCAGCAGGCGCGCGGCATCCAGCCCCACGGCGGCGGCAACCTTGCGGGCGGCCAGCCGGTTGTCGCCGGTGACCAGCCGGACCGAGACGGCCTGGCGGGCCAGCCGACCGATGGCCTGGGCGGCGCCGGGCTTGGGCGGGTCCAGAAAGGCCAGCAGGCCCCGCAGCGTCATCTGGGTCTCGTCGGCCGCACCGTCCAGCCGGGTCCTGTCCAGGGGCCAGGTGGCCAGGGCGAGCACGCGGTAGCCGTCACCGCTGAGCTTGGCGAACCGCTGCTCCAGCCCCGCCATGGCCTGGCCCAGCGGCACAGTCTGGCTGTCGACCTCGGCACTGGCGCACACCTGCAGCACCTTGTCGAACGCGCCCTTTGGTGACCAGCAGCGGCGTGCCGTGGCCGCCGACCAGCACGCTGAGCCGTTTGCGCTGGAAGTCATAGGGGATCTCGCCCAGCCGGACCCCCGCCTGGATCGGTCTCGCGCCAGCCAGGATCGCCTGGTCGAGCGGGTTGGGAAAGCCGCGCTGCAGGCCGGCGTTGAGCCTGGCCAGCCCAAGCACCTCCTGGCTGGGCCGACCGGCCAGGTCAAGCGCGCTGTCCAGCCGCACGGCACCGGCGGTGATGGTGCCGGTCTTGTCGGTGCACAGCACCGTCATGGCGCCAAAGTCCTCGATGGCGTCCAGGCGCTTGACGATGACCTGCTCGGCCGCCATCCGCCTGGCCCCGGCGGCAAGGCTGATGCTCACGATCACCGGCAGCAGCTGCGGGGTGAGCCCGACGGCCAGCGCCAGCGAGAACAGCAGCGATTCCACCACGGGACGGTGCAGCACCAGGTTGATCACGAAGATCGCGGTGACCAGCACCACTATCGCCCGCACCAGCAGCACACCGAACGCGGTGATCCCGCGCTCAAAGCCGGTCGGGAGCCTGCGGGCACCCAGCCGCGCGGACACGGCGCCGAACTGCGTCGCCCGCCCGGTCCTGGCCACGACCGCCTGGCCCGCGCCGCTGACCACGTGGGTGCCCATGAACAGGCTGTTGGAGCGGCCCGCCAGCGGGGTGGCGGCGGCGGTCACGCCGGGCGCTTGTCGACCGGGTAGGACTCGCCGGTCAGCGCCGCCTGGTCGACTAGCAGGCCGTGGGAGGCAAGCACCCGGCAGTCGGCCGGCACGATATCACCGGCGCGCAGCACCACCAGGTCGCCGACCACGACCTGCTCGGCGGGCACCGAGATCTCCCGGCCGTCACGGCGGACCTCGACTTCGACCCGGACCTGGGCCAACAGCGCGTCCACGGCCTGTCCCGCCGTGCGCTCCTGCCAGAAGCCCAGCGCCCCGCTGGCGGCCACGATCACCAGGATGATCAGCCCGTCGGCGGCGTCGCCCAGCGCCATCGACAGCACCGTGGCCGCCACCAGGATCAGCACGATCGGGCTGGTGAACTGTGCCAGCAGCAGCCGCAGGCCACGGTGCGGGTGCGCCACCTCGATGGTGTTGGGCCCATCGCGCGCCAGCCGCCGTGCCGCCTCCTCGGCCGGCAGGCCCTCGGTGCTTGCCGCCGTCTCGGCGAGCAACTGGTCCAGGGGCAGCGACCAGAACGCATCTGGCTCTGGCTTCCGCGTCATCTGCGCAGCGGGTCTCAGCGAGCTCACCACCATTCTCGTGCTTGGGGCATGTGCATGCGGTGACAGGATCACCGGGCTTCGATGCGGCGGACTGAGATCAGCGGCAGGTTGAGGTCGCGGACCTTGGCGAGCAGGCCGTGCAGGGCCGCCTGGTCGGCGACCGGACCGGTGATCACCGTCACGCCAGTGGGTTGGCTGCTGATCTGCATCCCGTCGAACCAGTCGGACCAGCGCTGGTCGAGGACGCCCTCGACGCGGATCTCGTAGCACACCGAACCCATCACACCTTGTGGCGGATGCGGCGGGCCGTGCCGGCCCGCGGGTGCAGGTCGGCGATCGGTTCCCATGCCAGTTCGTGAGTCGACGCGGCGCTCATCCCAGCTCCTCCCGTCTTGACGCTCCCAGCGGCACGATACGGACCGCCACCTGGCCGGGTCGTCACCCGCAGGGACCGTTTGCGGGGGGACTCCTGCGAGCCCGGCGGCCCGACGGGTAGCCGAAGGTGGTAGCGGGCGGCAGCGTGCCTTCGACCCGCTGAGGCCTGGGTCGGGGGTGGGCTGCCATGGCGTGTTCGGGTGCCCTAGTCTTGGCGTGGCGCGGCCGGGCATTCACCGCCGGCCTCCTACGATAAGCGGGCGTGGCAGCGCGGTCTGCCGCAGCTCGGCGATCAGTTGGACAGTGCGCAATGGCTGAGCCGCCCGCGAGTCAGTTGTTGGACCCGGTGCGCGATGTGTCTCAGCTCTGGTGACCGGCCCGCAGCGTTGACCCGACGAACCGAAAGGACCCACATGCGTGGACTTGACTGGACCTTTGGCGGCACCTGGCCGTATGGGCCCAGGTGGTTCGACTCCCCAGACGGCCGGCTCCACTACGTCGACGAGGGCCCGCGCCAGGGGCCCCCGGTCGTGCTGGTGCACGGCAACCCGACCTGGGGCTACCTGTACCGCAACTTCATCCCCCCGCTGGTCCAGGCCGGCTATCGGGTGATCGTTCCCGACCTGCTGGGTGCCGGGCGTTCCGACAAGCCGAACCGGCCGGAGGTCTACACCATCCGGCGGCATGCCGAACGGACGGCGCAGTTGCTGGAGTCGCTCGACCTTCGGGATGCCACGCTGGTGCCCCATGACTGGGGCATGCACAGCCTGTACTGGGCCATCCACCACCCGGAGCGCCTCCGCGGTCTGTTCATCCTCAACACCATCGCCCATCGACGGCGCGAGCAGATCGACCTCCCGCTTGCGATCAGGCTGTTCCGCAATCGAGGCACCGGCCCCGCTGCTGGTGAAGCGGCTGGACGTGGTGCGGCGCTTCCTGCTGTTCAGGTTCGGCATCGTGCATCGTGACCGGCTCACTCCCGAGATGAAGCGGGCGTACCTGGCGCCGAACCCGACCGCGGCGAGCCGTACCGGGGTGCTGATCTTCCTGCGGGAGATACCCACCGGTCCGAGCGATCCCGTCTCGCACTTCTGGGGCGAACTGGAGGACGGACTGGAGCGCCATTTCCGGGACAAGCCCGTCGGCATCGCCTGGGGCATGAGGGACGCTGCCTTCACGCCGGCAGTCCTGGACGAGCTGTGGCTGGGCACATTTCCCCATGCCGTGGTGATGCGCGTGCCGGATGCCGGCGCGCTTGCGCGGGGTCTCGGGCGGCTGTTCCGTCTGCCCGGGTTCACCTTCGGGCACCTGCGCTACGTCACCACCGACGCCGTCGAGTCCGCGCCCGTGGCAGCTGACCGGTCCAGCTACCCGGTGCTGCTCTTCTTGCACGGGTTCAACGGCTTTCGCCAGATGAACACCTTCCAGGTCGAGGACCTGGTGTCGCACGGCTACATCGTCGCGGCCATCGACCAGCCGTACGCCGCCGCGGCGGTGGTCTTCCCAGGTGGGCGCCAGGCAGCGGCGGGCTCTATCGTCCCTGTCGAACCTGTCCACGACCTTGCGAGGGCGTTGCCATGACCAGGCTCCGGCGTCATATGAGCAGCACGCGGCGGATCGATCCTGGCGAGCTGCGGTGGCAGCTCGATCGGATCGTGGCGGCCGGCGCGCCCGGCGCCGCCGCATGGACCCAGGACGAGACCGGCGCCCAGCAGGCCGCCAGCGGCGTGGCCGACCTGCGCAGCGGCCAGCCCATGCGACCCGACCTGCACTTCCGCGCCGGCAGCATCACCAAGTCGTTCGTCGCCACCGTCGTGCTGCAGCTGGCCGCCGACGGCAGGCTGTCGCTGC
>JBKPDO010000300.1:0-9341 GCA_046727955.1 bacterium
CGGCCACCGCGGGCGGCGCGCTGGGGGTCGACCTGTCCGCGCCGATGATCGACCGTGCCCGCGAGCTCGCCCAGGCGGAGGGGCTACGCAACGTCACCTTCCAGCGGGCCGACGCGCAGGTCCACCGCTTCCCGCCGGAGCAGTTCGACCTGGCCATCAGCAGGTTCGGCACGATGTTCTTCGACGACCCGGCCGCCGCGTTCGCCAACATCGGGCGGGCGCTGCGCCCGGCCGGACGCCTGGTGATGATGGTCTGGCAGGGCCACGAGCGGAACGAGTGGGCGGTCGCGATCCGCCGGTCCCTGGAAGGATTCGAGGAACCCGCGGCGGTCGCCCCCGCAGGGCCGGACCCGTTCTCGCTCGCCGACCCGGCGACGGTGGAGGGGATCTTGGACGCTGCGGGGTTCGCCGAGGTCACCTTCACCGACGTGCACGAGCCCGTCTACTACGGTGCGGACGTCGCCGCCGCGCTTGGCTGGGTCCGCGGCTTCACCTGCACCGACGGCGTGCTGAAGCGGCTGGATCCTGCTGGCGCGGAGCGCGCGCTCGAGCGGCTGCGCCAGACGCTCGCCGCGCACGCGGGCGGAGACGGCATCTGGTTCGACTCGCGCGCCTGGATCGTCACCGCCCGCCGACGCTGATCGGGTAGCAGCTGGGTCGGTCAGCCCAACGCGCCCCGCTCCCTATCGCGCACCAAGTCGTTACTGGCCCCGCTGGGACAGGCCCGATACGTAGGGGCACAGGCGTCTGCTCACCGCGCCCGTCTGGCGCACGTGGCCAATTGGCCAGACGGTGGCCATGTTGGTCGGACATTGGCCATCTTCATCTGGACCCTACAGAGGTCTGTAGGTTCCGCTCTTATCTGGCCAATATCTGCTGGGGCGATAGGCCATGTCCGCGCTGCTTCGCAGCATGGCCTGGATCTGAGGCTTCGCCCGTAGGGTTTCAGCGTGTTGCTCCAACACGGGCCGCAGGAGCTCCTGGATGGAACGGTGCTGATAGGCAACTCTCGCCACCTCAAAGACGCGATAGGCGTCCTCGGGTACCCGTACAAGTACCTGCTTCAGGTCTCGAACCGCGTTTTCCTTCTTGGCATGTCGCTAGTGTGCCACACTGAGTCGTTGTAGCAAGATACATTGTTACTGTGTACACACTAGAAGCAGCACAAGGAGGCGCTGCGGTTGGCGGATACCCTTGCGGATCTGGCTCATCTAGATCTGGATAGGCCAGTCGCCTCCCTGCACCGGGTAGCTGCTCTGCTTGAGTGGAACGGCATCGCTATCCCCGAACTCGATCTCCTTGGCGACCGCGTGTCTGTCGTTGCCTCACTCGACCCAAGCGAGCATGAGAGGCGTACGGCTGCCGGCGTCGGCGCCCTTACCGATCCTTGGCTACTTGAGTTGGAGGAGGGCCCTTCCGAAGGACGACCCGCTCAGTGGCGGGCATCGCCTGTATCGATCGCCGGAGTCCTCGCCTTCCGTAAGACGTGGTGGCCTGCGCTGACGGCAGCTGCGGGCTTCGCGGCGTTCTGCTCTCGGGCTGTCGTTCTCCCACCTAGGCAGGCATACAACCGCAGGCTCTCTCTGGAGGCAGCCGTGCGCGGGGTTGGCATTATCGCCCACGATTCGCACGGACTATCGGTGGTGCAGCCTGCTGCGCTCGGTCCCATCGCCGGCTCACGGCGCAGCTTAGTACATCGGCTCGTCGAGGAGACCGTCTACGAGCGATTGGTCACCAGGCTGGCCAGCGTCCGGTAGTCACATCTCTTGCCAGCGTCGTATCGCGGAAGGCGGCTCGCCCCAGAAGACGCCACTGGCCTGAATGGCTTCGTGTTGGAACTGAGCGGAAGCGCACTGCGCTTTCCAGCTCTGCTCTCTGCTGGGCCCAGCAGCGCCTTGGGTAAGGTGATCCCGCAAGTCCAGCAGGAGTTCTATGGAGTGACCGCGGACCTGCAACCGCGACGCCGTGAGCAGCCAATCCAGACGCCGTCCCATGCAGAATTGACACCAGCAGACCCACATAGGGTCGTCAGGATCCGCCGCAACCGCCTGGGCGACCCTGCCGACCTTGCGGAAGGCGAGGCAGTCACGGATGAATGCACTTTCCATGTCATCCTGCGGCGGTCCGCCCCCGGCGGTCGGGTACAGATGCCGTAGACCAGTGCGAGTACCCACCGCTGCTGCATGAGCGCCGAAGGCGAGCGCACCCAGAGCACTGACGTCGCAGCTCAACAGCAGCACGGGGATACTCACACTGCGAAGAAGCGATACCAGACCGACAAGCGTCGCCTTAGTGGCGAGCGGGTCGTCCCGATCCTTCAAGATAAGCGCGACCGGTACAGCAGCCTCATCGATAGCCGCTGTGAGCCCCTTACGGTTCCGCCGAAGCCAGGATGTGTGGAGAGGCAACGTCGCAATGACTCCCGGACCGAGCGCGGCGGTCTGGTGAGCACGGAGTCCAGTGACGCGAAGTCGTTCTGGCCGATGTAGCCAGAGTCGGTAAGGACCGCTGGGAGAGCGCACTGCTGCTGGCCTACAATCCATCTCGGGTCGAATCTGCTAGTCCCAACAGCTCGCTGCTTTCCAGCATACCTACGGCGATCCGTAAGGATCGGCTGCAGAAAACCGCCACGGGTAAGCTGCTCTGCGATCGCGATACTTCTCTCTCCGACAAGCACCAGCCCGCCGCCGGGCCGAGAGACTACGGGAAGGACATCGTCAACACTCGGGGCATCGACCTGGGTGAGCAGGCAGTCCTTCAGGCCGGCCAGCAGCGTGGTATTGCTGGATAGCCTCACAACAGACACCTCCCCACCACTCCCTCCTGGTACTCCAACAGTAAGACTCAAAGGCGACAATCAAGCAAGAGCGGGTTCTCTGTTAACTCGTGTCTACTAACTCAAATCGGTGTTTTAGCTGCTCACCGATCCCATAACGAAAGATGCCTTCACGCTGAAGACGGCCGATCACTATGCCGGGGGCGACACCGATCTCCTGTGCGAAGACCCGAACCTCCTGCAACGTACCCAACTTCTTCAGTCGATCTTCATGCTGGCGGGAGATCAGTAGCTCCGCAGCAAATCGATTCGCCTCCTCCTCACGAGGATCGTCGCCGCTGCCATCTTCAATCCACACGTCCTTCTTGCCGTGGAGCAGCACGTGCGCCAGTTCGTGGAAGAAGGTGAACCAGAGCTGATCATCGGTCTTGTAGCGAAGACTCAGCTGCACAAGCGCCTTTATCGGAGATAGCCAGCGCGTGGCCCCGCTTACACGCGCGCCGCGGACTTCCTTGATGAAGACGACCACGACCCCTACATCAGCACACAGGGCCCTCATCGCTGGCTCGAATACCTCGGGTGGCTCAGTCGTCAGGGCTCGCAGGTGGGGAAGAAGAGAGCGCAGCTGCGAAGCTTGGTACGGCTGACAAGCCACGTCGAATGCGGCGAGCTCGCCCAAACGCAGCCACGCCGCCACAGCACCCGGCTTCGCCTCAAAGGCAGGGGACTGCCTGAATGCTGCTTCGGGCCGTAGCCAGAGGTTCCGCCACGCCTCAGGGCTTGCCACCCCAAAGAACGCGAGCAACTGCTGAATGCGAGAGACCTTGTCTGCGGGTTCCTCAGGAAGCACCTTTCGGTCGACGAGCTCCTTGACAGGCAACTCGCTCAGCCAGGCGACATCGTCCTCGAGGACACGCCGCTGCTGAAGGCGAGCGGCGATCGCTCGATAGTCCGCCTCAAGCCGGTTCCACAGTCGCGCTGGAACGCCGGTCGCGAGTTCCAGACGTTGCGCGCTATCAGGGCTGATGTGCGCAATGCCCTGCAGGATCTGGTTCACGTGCTTGGTACTGAGCCCAGTACGCGTAGCTAGCTCAGCCTGAGTCATACCAAGCTCCTCCAGCCGATCCCGCAACGTCTCCCCAGGCGAAACCGCGTAGTCGGGCTCTGCAGCCGGAAACCACCGCCGGCTCTCCTCTGCCACAGCCATCACGATCACCTCCCTTCGTTTCTAGTGGTAGTCGGTGATCTCCAACACAACGACCGATTTCACACCCTTCCAGTCGAGTCCCCCAGAATCGTCCTCCAGCCACTCGGCAGCCTTGAAGATCAGGCGATACGGGCCGTCGAGGTCGAGCGCAAGACAGCCGCTACGATCTCCACCGAGGAGATGACAACGGCCCGTCACGGCTCGGACGTCGTCCAGCGTCTCGGCAACGCGGAGATGCTGAAGACGCAGCGCTACCTTTCGGGCTCGCACAGCCCGGAACCGACGAACCATCTCCTTCTCCGAAGCGCACGTATCACGGAGGCGACGGCTAGAGAAGACGACCTCCATTCGACTCGCTCCTCGAAGTAGTTTACCGGATTGGTAAATGAAACGCTACCCGACCAGAACATACACCAGACCCTCACCCAACTCAAAAGCCGGGGAGCGAACCCGACACTCCGCTGGCCCGAGCACGGTCTTTCCGCAACAGCAACACGTGTGCGCCCAGGCGTGATGTGCCCCGCGACCAACGCCACATCCGGCAGGGACCGGGCGTCGCTGCGCTTCGTCGCGCGGCCGGCTTTCAAGTGGTGACCCGCGACAGAGGTCGTCAAGTAGCACCGATATGAGCGCTTCCTCGAACGCCGGTGCGCCTCGTCGCCCATCGCGGGCGCTGGCCCTGGATCCCATGTCGTACCTGGCAGCCTTGCGGCGTTGAGTCGCTCAACGTCGTCTCGTGCTGCGGCGAGGCTGGTCTCGTAGTCGCTGAGGCCCATGCGCCACGGTATGGCGCCCGGCACACCGTCGAGCAGGGTTGGTGTGAGAGGCGGGTCGCTCCGTTGCGGTAGGGTGCTCCATCCCGCCCGGTCGGGCAGCTACCGTAACATCCGCTGCTCGAAGCCGACGATCCGGATCAGGCGTAATGTCTAGATCGGCCTACCGATGTTCAGCGGCGGATACAAAGAGCAATCGTGAGCGGTCCGCTTGAGCAGGCGCTCGGGGAGTTTGACCGGTCGACTATTGAGGATGCTGTTGCGGCTGCCGAGCAGCAGCGCTTGGAGGTCGTGCGAAAGTTCCCGCGCGAGGCGTGGCCGACCATGCCGGTCGAACGCTACGCGGTTGGCTTGTCTGGAGCGGAGGACACCTTCTGTCGGGTGCTGGAGTTCCAGACTCCTGATCTTGGCAGCATCAAGGGTGGCAGCTCCCGTAAGCTCATCATCTACAAGCACAAGAACAGCCCGGGCTGGTACTTCGATCCGTCCTATGGCGATGTCGAAGCAGCGTGGAACGCGGTTCGTGCTGCCTTTGTAGAAGCGTTCGCGCTCGCCGAGGCCGGAGACTGGGCCGGCGTGGATGCCCTCCAACCGCTCCGATCTGGGGCAGCGCTTCGGACCAAGGCGGTCTTTTGCTACGCGCCAGCGGGTCTGCTCCCGATCTACTCACGCGAACATCTGGCGCACTTCCGTGAGCTGTTCGGCGACACGACGCCAGGTCTGGACGCCGTGCAGGACAATCACCGCCTGTACCAGTTGATCACCGAACGGCCCGAGCTTGACGGCTGGTCGGCGCATGAGATCGCGCAGTTCCTCTACCGCTGGGCAGACCCGCGCCCCACCCACCGGACGGTCAAGATCGCGCCTGGCCATAACGGCAAGTACTGGGACGAGTGCCGTGATGGAGGCTACATGTGCGTCGGCTGGGACGACACCGGAGACCTTCGAGACTATCCCAGCTTCGACGACTTCCGTGCCGCCTTCGCCTCGAACCATCCCTATGGCGGCAACCAGAGCCAGGTCACCCGGAAGGCCAAAGAAGTCTGGACGCTCAATGAGCTGGAGCCCGGCGATATCGTGGTGGCCAACCGCGGCACCTCGACCGTGCTGGGCATTGGCGTGGTCCGCCAGCCGGGCTACCAGTGGCGCGCTGAGCGGCCGGAGTACAAGCACACCGTGGCCGTGGACTGGAACGATCCGGTCGAGCGCACGATCGAACCGGTGAAGCGCTGGGCACTCACCACCGTCCAGCAGGTTCCCCAGACCCTCTATCAGCGGATTCTCGCAAGCCCAACAACACAGGGCGGACCAGGCGAAATCTCCCTCACCATTGAGGACGTGCCCCCTGAGCCGGTCCTGCTCGACATTCAAGACGCCCTACAACGCAAAGGGCAGGTGGTCCTCTACGGGCCGCCGGGCACGGGCAAGACCTATACCGCACGCCGGTTCGCGGCATGGTGGCTGCTTCGCCGCAATCGCGACCCGGAAGCGGGCGCCGTCCTGGGCGATCCCGGCCGTCTGCGCGCCGCCGAGGCACGGCTGGCAGCGGCGGGAACGGACGGGGCCACCCAGCACGAGGAGATCGAGCTACCTGTTGAGGCGCGACGGGTACAGCCGCCAGTTGAGCAGGACGAAGTCCGGCGCACGTTCGAGGTCTAGACGCTTCCTCTTCGAAGTGTTGCCAGTTGGTGCCGGTTCGAGTTCTCGTCAGGCGTCGTCGGGTCGAAAGGCGGATCCGCTGTGTAGGTCATGTCCCCCGTCGTGCTGCCGGTCTTGCTGGTCGCTCTTGTGCTCGCTCGCATTGCTGTGGTGCGCGATGCTGGCAGCCCAGCTGGCCAGCAGGCTCAGGGCGTCCTGTGAGGGCGACCCCGGCTCGGCGGTGTAGGTGAGGAGGCTCTGGCTGGGATCGGCAGCCAGCGGGAAGGACTCGAACGCCAGCTCCAGGTCCCCGACGACCGGGTGGTGGAAGCGCTTCACGCCGCTGGTGTGGATCCGGACGTTGTGGGCGGCCCATCGGACCCGGAACTCCTCGCTGCGGGTCGACAGCTCCCCGATCAGGTCCGACAGCTGCCGGTCGTAGGGGTCGCGGCCGGCCTCGGCGCGCAGCAGGGCGACCGTGTCGTTGGCGACCTTGCCCCAGTCGCGGAAGAACTCGGTCGCGTGCGGATCCAGGAAGATGAACCTGGCGTTGTTGGGCGGCCTCACCGGGTCGGCGTAGATCGGTGAGAAGAGCGCGAACCCGAGCTCGTTGGCGGCCAGGAGGTCCAGGCGTGCGTTGAGCACGAACGCGGGCGTGCCGACCATCGAGTCCAGGACGCGCTGCACCGTGGGCCGGACGCGCTGTCGGGCCGGCCGGCGGCGTGGCGGGCGGGTCGTGCCAGCGGTGCGGAGCAGGTCGAGCAGGTGCGTCCGCTCGGCGTCATCGAGTTGTAGGGCCTGCGCGATGGCGTCGATGACGCTCTCCGAGACGCCGGTGGCGTTGCCGCGCTCGAGCCGGGTGTAGTACTCACTCGAGATGCCTGCGAGGAGGGCGACCTCCTCGCGGCGCAGGCCAGAGACCCGTCGGCGGTCGCCGCCGTACACGGGCAGCCCGGCCTGCTCGGGACTGATCCTGGCCCGTCGCGTGCTCAGGAACTCCCGGATCTCCCCGCGGACGTCGCCGCGGACGTCGCCGCGGGTGTCGCGGCGGGTGTCGCGGTTGTCGTTCCTGCCTGCCATGTCTTCCACTGTACGAGCGCTTCCGGATCGTTGGGGGTTCCTGTCAGTACCCCTCTTACCAGGGTCTCCCATCTTCCCGCGCGGGCTGGTTCCGTAGAGGGTGCACCGCCGATGACGCGGTGTCCCACACCCAGATCAACCAGAAGGAAGTGCACTCGGATGACTGACAAGACGGTTTGGCTCGTCACGGGCGCCGGCCGCGGCATGGGCGTCGACATCGCCAAGG
This sequence comes from bacterium, assembly GCA_046727955.1. Taxonomy (GTDB): domain Bacteria; phylum Actinomycetota; class CALGFH01; order CALGFH01; family CALGFH01; genus DASVXQ01. Next base: position 7,701 of record JBKPDO010000300.1, read on the forward strand.
CCGCGCTCGCGGCCGGCCACGCTGTGGTCGCCACCGCCCGGAACACCGACACCGTCACGGCGGCCCTGGGCCAAGACGATGACCTCCTGGCCGTCAAGCTCGACGTCACCGACCCGCCGACGCCGAGGCGGCCGTCACGGCTGCCGTCGAACGGTTCGGCCGCATCGACGTGCTGGTCAACAACGCCGGCAACTTCTACGCCGGGTTCTTCGAGGAGATCAGCCCCCAGGACTTCCGGGCCCAGGTCGAGACCACCCTATTCGGCCCGCTGCACGTCACCCGCGCGGTCCTTCCCGTCATGCGCGCCCAGCGCTCCGGCCTGGTCGTCGCGATCTCCTCGACCGCCGGCATCGTCGGCCAGGAGTTCTGCACTGCGTATGCCGCCGCCAAGTTCGGGGTGGAGGGCTGGATCGAGTCGCTGACCCCCGAGGTCGCGCCGTTCGGCATCCGCACGATGCTGGTCGAGCCCGGCTTCTTCCGCACCCAGCTGCTCACGCCGGCGTCGACCAACTACGCCGAGCCCTCGCTCGACGACTACGCCGAGCGCACCAAGCAGACCGTCGCTGCCTGGAACGCCATGAACGGCCAGCAGGCAGGTGACCCCGCCAAGCTCGCCGCCGCTCTCGTGACCGTGACCGAGCAGGAGAACCCGCCGCTGCGCTGGGTCGCAGGAGCCGACGCGGTGGCCACTGTCAAGCAGAAGGCCAAGGACCTCCTGGCCCAGGTCGACGCCTACCGCGAGCTGTCCAGCAACCTCGCCCACGACGACGCCTGAGTCACCGCCTACCGGAACCCAGCAGGCGAACCGGCTCCTGCGCAGGCACCGGCACGGGCAGCAGCCCTTGAGGTGACGCCCACGCCGCCTTGCCCCCTACGCCGTCCATCCGGAGAAGAGGACAACACCCCATGACATCGAAACTGACCGGCACCGCCGCCCTCGTCACCGGCACGAGCAGCGGTATCGGCGCCGCCACCGCCCGCCGGCTCGCCGAGCACGGCGCCTTCGTCACGCTGGTGGCCCGCCGCCTAGACCGTCTGGAAGCCCTCGCCGCCGAGATCGGCAAGGCGGGCGGCACCGCGCTGGCCGTGGAAGCCGACATCACCGACCGCACCCAGGCCGAGGCGGCCGTCCAGCAGGCCGTCGAGCGATTCGGACGGTTGGACACCCTGGTCAACAATGCCGGCCTGATGCTCCTGGGCCCCGTCGTCGGTGCGGACCCCGAGGAGTGGGACCGCATGATCGCCATCAACGTCCAGGGCCTGCTCTACACCACCCGCGCCGCCCTCCCGCACCTGCTGCAGGCCGCCGAGGAGGGCCCGCGCCGGGTCGCCGACATCGTCAACATCAGCTCGATCGCCGGCCGCGTCGCGAGCAACGGCTTCGGCGTGTACAGCTTCACCAAGTTCGGCGTGAACGGCTTCACCGAGTCCCTGCGTCAGGAAGTCACCCAGCGGCACGTGCGCGTCGGTGTCGTCGAGCCGGGTGGCGTGGCGACCGAGCTGGGCTCGCACAACAAGCCCGAGGTCCGCAACCAGATGATCGACCCCTTCTACCAGCAGACCGAGGTCCTCGCCCCCGAGGACATCGCCGACGGCGTCGCCTACATGGTCACCCGCCCCCGCCACACCGCCATCGGCGAG
>JBKPDO010000301.1:0-12167 GCA_046727955.1 bacterium
GGCTGGGCGGCGGTGGGCGGTCGGCTGCGCCCGCGCCGTCTGGGTCCGCCGGCCACGCCGCCCCGCCGGCACGGTCGCACAGCGGGAGGCGCGGCCATGACCGGGCCTGCACCTGCCGGTTCTCACCCTGGGATCGCCTGCCTGTGTCCTCCCATTGTCGTGCCACCCCGAGGGCTCCAAGGCCGGTCCGTTCCTCCCTTCGGTCCGGTACTCCCGTCGCGTCGCGACTCGCTTCGCTCGGCCCCTCCGCCCTCGGGGACCCCGGCACATGGGAGGAGGAGCCACAGGCAGGCCGGCAGCAAGGAGGAGCCATGCACCGCGGCCAGATCGTCCCCGTCGACTACCCGTTCGCAACCGGCCATTGCTTCTACTGCTACGCCGAGGTCGTCTGCGACGATGCGCACGCCGAGCGCAACCTCGGCCAGTCCTGGCGGCTGCGCTGTGCCGCCTGCCGGGACGCCGACGCCAACCACCAGGCCGACCTGGCCGCCAAGCTCGCCCGCGCCATCAGCGCCAACTAGGGAGGCGCCATGTTCACCACCGCGCAGTTGGACCGCATCGAGCGCGAGGCCCAGCGGCTTGCCGCTGACCCGGCGCTGGACGGCTACGTCCCCGGCTACCCCACCTGGGGCCTGCTGGGCGGCCACGAGCTCGACGTGGAGATCGCCGCGACCTCCCAGTGCCACCGCTGCGGCCACTACGGGCGCGGCCACGCTGGGTTTGTCGCCGCGGACGGCTCATCTGCCTGGCGCGGCTTCGCCATCTGCCCCCAGTGCGGCCAGGCCGAGGAGTTCTAGCCCCACACCGGCCAGGCCGGGAGGACGGACGCTCGCTCCGTCCTCTCGGCCACCCCGCTGGTTGACGCTCACGATCCGCGCAGGGGCGCGGAGCGGCCTCCACGCTGCGCTGCCGTGCGGGAACCCTGCGCCCGCACGGCCCGGCCGCTCGCCTGCTGGACGGGCTGCCACCTGGCCGCCGTCCGCGTCAAGGGCGCTGCGCGTCCCTCCGGGAGGGCCTACGGCCCCCCTTGACCCGGCCGTCGTCCAGGCGGCCCGGCGCCACCGGTCGCCCGGGCCGGGCGAGGAGCACGGCCCGACCAGCAGGCGGGGGAGGTGATGCCCACGGCCCCACAGTCGACCCCTGACCGCCCACCAGACCCGACACCAGCCCCGAGGAGGGGACACGCCATGGCCGACACCTACGTCACCATCACCGGCAACCTCACCGACAACCCCGAGGTCACCCTCACCCCCGCCGGCGCGGCCGTCTGCAACTTCCGCCTGGCCATCACCCCCCGCATCCGCCAGGGCGACCGCTGGACCGACGGGGAGACCTCCTACTTCCGCATCACCGCCTGGCGAGACCTCGCCACCCACATCGGCGACTCGCTCTCCAAGGGCGACCGGGTGATCGTCGCTGGCCAGCTGCGCGCCCGCAGCTGGGAGACCCCCGAGGGGGAGCGGCGCAGCGTGGTCGAGGTCCAGGCCGAGGAGGTCGGCCCCTCGCTGAAGTGGGCGACTGCCACGCCGCAGCGCACCCCCAAGGCCAACAGCCCCAAGGGCGGCCCGGTCAACGACGACCCGCCCTTCTAGCCCCGGCACGAGGTGAGGCCGGGGCGGCGGCACCGTCCCGGCCTCGCGCACCCGTAAGGAGATGGTCCCGGATGCACCCTGCACCCTACCCGATCCGACCCCAGCCCGAGCCGGCCCTGCACCTGCTGCACGGCCGCTGGGTCGCCTCCTGCCCCTCGTGTGGCTTCCAGCTCGCCGCCGCCAAACGCCAGGCCCGAGCCGAGCGGCGCGGCCGCCGCCGGGTCTGCCCCGTCTGCCACCAGGTCACCTGATGGACCGCCTACCGCACCGATCCGCGCTCGACGCCGACTTGGCCGCTGTCCTGCGCCGCCTGGTGGCCGCGTTCGGCGCCACCCAGGTCACCGTCACCTGGATCCAGCCCACCGACCGGCCCGACCCTTACCCGGCGCGGGCGTGGCAAGCCGCCCTGCTCGAGGAGCCACCATGCACATCAACCTGCACCTGACCGACGACACCCAGCTGCGCGCCCACGGCTTCGTCGCCCCCAGCGGCCTGTTCGCCGAGGTCCAGTGGGACCTTCGCGGCCACTTCCCCGACTCGCCCGGCAACGGCGCGCTGTGGGGCACCCCCGCCGCCATGCGCCGGCTCGCTGCCCTGGCCGTCCAGGCCGCGATCCAGGCCGAGGAGGAGGCCGCCTGGCAGGCCCACACCACCACCGCGGCCGCCGACAAGGAACCGGTGGCATGAGCGGCCTGCTGGACGCCGCGCTTGGCTACGCCGCCCACGGCATCCCCGTCTACCCCGTCCACTGGCCCCGCCCCAGCGCGGGCGGGGCCAGCCTGGGCTGCTCGTGTCGCCGCGGGGTCGCCTGCGACCGGCCCGCCAAGCATCCGCTCACCCGCCATGGCGTCCACGACGCCACCTGCGACCCGGCCCAGCTCGAGCGCTGGTGGCAGCAGTGGCCGGCTGCCAACATCGGCCTTGCCACCGGCGTGGTGTTCGACGTCCTCGACGTCGACGGCGCCGCCGGCCTGGCCGCCCTCTGCCAGCTCACCCGCACGGCGGAGCTCCGGCTCCCCGGCCCGGTGGTGCGCACGGGGGGCGGTGGCTGGCACTACTGGTTCCGCCCGACCGGGCTCGGCAACCGCCCACCCCGCGGCCTTCCGCACGTGGACTGGCGCGGAGTCGGCGGCGCGGTGCTCGCCCCACCCAGCCGGCACGCCTCCGGCGGCACGTACCGCTGGGTCCGCGGCCTCGATCAGACACCCCTGCCCGAGGTGCCCGCAGCGCTGCGGGCGCTGCTGGACCCCGAGCCAGCCGCGGCCAGCCCGGTCTCCCCGGCGCGGCCGGCCGAGGTCGGCCACCCCTACGGCCGCCGCGTCCTCGCCGCCGAGCTGGCGACGCTGCGGCAGGCCCCGGTGCACACTCGCAACCGCACGCTCAACGCCTGCGCGTTCAAGGTCTACCGCTACGTCGCCGGTGGTCTGCTCGACGACCACGAGGTCACCGCCGCCCTCTCCGCAGCCGCCCTCGCGATCGGACTAGAGGCGGCCGAGGTGCGCCGCACCCTGGCCTCCGCCCGCACCGCCGGGCTGGCCTTCCCCCGCGGCCTCCCCGCCCGATCGGAGGCGGCTCGATGAGGCTGGACCGGGCCATCGGCGCCCTCACGGCGCTGGTCGTCGGCGCGGTCACGGCGCTGGCGTTCGCGCAGTCGTTCCACGCCCTGCGCGCCTTCGCCGAGGCCCACGGGGTCGTGCCGGCCGGGTGGGGCTGGATGTTCGCCGCCACCATCGACGGGTTCGTGCTCGCCGCGCTGCTCACCTCCCTGTCGTTGTCGCTGCAGGAGGACCGGGGCGCCGCCCCCTGGGCGGTCCGCGCCCTCGCCGTGACGGCAGCGGCGATCTCGCTGGTATTCAACCTCCAGCACGTGCCGGCGGGCATGGCCCGCTGGGGCGCTGCGGTCCCACCGGTCGCGGTGCTTGCCGGCCTTGAGGTGTTGTTGCTCCAGGTGCGCCGTGCCGTCACCCGGCAGGGCACTGCCGTCCAACTTCCGCCCCAGACAACAGCCACGGCACCCAGCGTGCAACCAACCTCGCACGCTGCGGCAATCGAGCAGCCGGATCCTCCCGGCCGGCCAGCCTCCAACAGCGTCCAGGCGGAAGTGGAACCGCAGAGGGCGGAAGCGCCGACACCCGGCGAGCCCGAAACGGCACCACTGCCGGCACTCCCGCCCGATGTGCCGGAAGCCGGTGCCGCCGAGGCGGCAGCCCGGCAGCAGGCACGGCAGCTCTACGACCAGCTGACGGCCGCCGGGCAGCGCGTGACCGGCGCGGCGCTCGGCCGGGCCATCGGCCGCAGCGAGCGCTACGGCCGCCTGCTGCTGGCCGACTTCCGCGCCCAGGACGAAGCCTCTGCGCGTCGCAATGGCGACGGTGCCCACCACCGGCCCGACCGAACGACGACCACCGAGACATGAAGAAAGGAGATACCCACGCGATGGAGACGAAGCCGGTCCCCCTGTGGACCCCTCTCGACGTTGCCGAGTTCCTAGGCATCCCGGTCGCCACCCTGTATCAGTGGCGCCGCCGCGGGATCGGCCCGCCGGCGCACCGGGTCGGCCGCCACTTGCGCTACGACCCGGACGCCGTTCGAGCCTGGTTCAACGCCTCATAGGCGGAGGAGTGCGATGGCCCACATTGAAGACCGCTGGTACCGCATCCAAGACGGCAATCGGGTGCCAACCTCGCTGTGCGGGCGGGGTCTGCGTTACCGCGTTCGCTACACCGATCCTGATGGCCGCGAGCGGTCGAAGTCGTTCCCTGACAGGGATAAGCGCGCTGCCGAAGCCTTCCTCGTCACGGTCGAGGCGGACAAGCTCCGAGGGTCCTACATCGATCCACAGGCGGGACGAATCAGCCTGCGTCGGTACGCCAGCGAGTGGCTCGCCGCCCAGACCTTCGACGAGTCCACGCGTGAGGCAACCGAGAGCCGCCTTCGCGTGCACGTCTACCCCTACCTCGGGCACCGAGGGCTCGGTACTATTCGACCCTCCCACGTACAGGCCTGGGACCGCGCGCTCCAGCAGCAGAACGTCGCGCCGGCCTACCGGCGCGTCCTGTTTGCCAACCTCTCCGCCATCTTCTCGGCGGCCATCGATGACGAGCGGATCGCGAAGAACCCATGCCGTGCGGCGTCGGTGAAACCACCACGTCTCGTGGTCCGGAAAGTCACGCCATGGTCGCGTGAGCAGGTGTTGGCTGTTCGGGAGGCACTTCCGGCGCGATACCGGATCGTCGCGACGATCGCCGCCGGATGCGGGCTGCGGCAGGGTGAGGTCTTCGGGCTCGCGGTCGATGACGTCGAATTCCTCGGCCGGACGCTGCACGTGGTGCGCCAGGTCAAGATCGTCCGGGGCCGGCTCGTCCTCGCCCTGCCGAAGGGGCGAAAGACCCGGGACATCCCGCTTCCGGATACGGTGGCGACTGATCTTGCTGCCCACATTTCGGCATTCCCGCCGGTAGAGATCACCCTGCCCTGGGAGAGGCCCGGTGGCGATCCAACGACCGCGTCGCTGCTGCTGTACAGCCGCGAGCGCAAGGCGCTGGAGCGCCGCTACTTTAACTCCCACATCTGGAAGGCCGCGCTTGTGGCGGCTGGGATCGAGCCGTCCCGGGCGAATGGCATGCACGCGCTGCGGCACTTCTACGCATCGGTGCTACTGGACGCGGGCGAGAGCATCAAGGCCTTGTCGGAATACCTCGGGCACAGCGATCCGGGCTTCACCCTGCGGACCTACACGCACCTACTGCCAACAAGTGAGCAGCGAACGCGACAGGCCGTCGACCACGCGCTCACGGGTACCGCAGCGACGGTCGACGGCCTGCCCACGGCCGGGAGGCGCGCCTAACCTGCGTTTCTGCTGGTCAGCGGCTTGTCTTGCCTAGATGTCGTAGTAGAGGTGGAACTCCCAGGGGTGGGGGCGCAGGCGGACGGCGTCAACCTCACGCTCGCGCTTGTAGTTGACCCAAGTCTCGATCACGTCCGGGGTGAACACGTCGCCCTCCAGCATGAAGGCGTGGTCCTTCTCGAGCGCGTCGAGCGCCTCGTCCAGCGAGCCGGGCACCTGCGGGACGGCCGCCATCTCCTCCGGCGGCAGCTCGTACAGGTCCTTGTCGAGCGGCCCGAAGGGCTCGACCTTGTTGCGCACCCCGTCGAGGCCCGCCATGAGCATCGCCGCGAACGCCAGGTAGGGGTTGCAGGACGGGTCGGGTACGCGGTATTCGACCCGCTTGGCCTTGGGGCTCCTGGAGTACAGCGGGATGCGGGCGGCCGCCGAGCGGTTGCGCTGCGAGTACACCAGGTTCACCGGCGCCTCGTAACCGGGGACCAGCCGCCGGAAGCTGTTGGTGGTCGGGTTGGTGAGCGCGGTCAGCGCGGATGCGTGCTGCAGCAGCCCGCCGATGTACCAGCGCGCCGTGTCCGACAGCCCGGCGTAGCCGTTCTCGTCGTAGAACAGCGGCTCCCCGTCGGTCCAGAGGCTCTGGTGGGTGTGCATGCCCGAGCCGTTGTCCTCGAAGATCGGCTTCGGCATGAACGTGGCGGTCTTGCCGTAGCGCCACGCGACGTTCTTCACGATGTACTTGTAGAGCATCACCTTGTCGGCCATGCGCAGCAGCGTGTCGAAGCGCATGTCGATCTCGGCCTGGCCGGCGGTGCCCACCTCGTGGTGGTGCACCTCGATGCCGATGCCCGCCTTGCCCATCTCCAGGATCATCTCGCTGCGGATGTCCTGGTAGTGGTCGGTGGGGGGGACCGGGAAGTAGCCCTCCTTGTAGCGGGGCTTGTAGCCGAGGTTGCGCCCGCTCTCCTCGGCGCCCGAGTTCCAGGCGCCCTCGATCGCGTCGACGTAGTAGAACGCGGAGTACTGGTTCTGGTCGAAGCGCACCGAGTCGAAGATATAGAACTCGCACTCGGGGCCCCAGTACGAGACCTGCGCGATGCCGGTGCCCTTGAGGTACGCCTCGGCCTTGCGCGCGATGTGCCGCGGGTCACGCGTATACGGCTCACCGGTCACGGGGTCGCCGACGAAGCAATTCAGGACCAGCGTCGGATGCTTCGCGAACGGGTCGAGGATCGCCGTGGTGGGGTCGGGGAACAGGAGCATGTCCGACTCCTGGATCTCCTGGAACCCCCGGATGGACGACCCGTCGAACCCGAAGCCCTCCTCGAACGATGCCTCGGTGAGTTCAGAGGGCGGGACCGAGAAGTGCTGCATGAGGCCAGGCAGGTCCGCGAAGCGCAGGTCGATGATCTGGACCCCGCGATCCTTGACAAGGCTGAGAACGTCGCCGACCGTTTCCGTCACCCGGATGCCTCCTTCGCCTAATTCGCCTAAGGGGAGTGGCCCCGGGCGCTGGCCGGGGACACGACGAAGCTAGCAACGCGGCTTTTCCGCGTGGTTGCCGTAGTGTTTCACGCCCGTTAACCAGCGTCTCGTCAGTATGAGCGCGAACGAGACTTGTCGGATCCGTGTATGCTGCCGCGCTAACAGGTAGAGGGGGGCGTGACGACCTGGTATGAGGAGGATGTTCGACGCCGCCTTTCCGCCGGCTTCTCCTCCTGACTGGGAGGTCGTCGCTGGCTACATCGGCGGCAATACCCCGCACGTGTGGACGGAAGCGGAGTGGGCGCGCCAGCGGGCGCGCTGGCAACTGCCCATCTTCACGCGCTCGCACGACGGCGACCCGGCGGCCGACGCGCGGCAGGCGGTTTCCTGGCTGACCGCGCATCACGTGCCCAAGGGCGTGGTCGTCGCGCTCGACTACGAGAAACGCGTCGATGCGTCCTATCTGCGGGCCTTCGACTCGGCCGTTGGCAGGGCCGGCTGGCGGGTGATGCTCTACGGCTCACTGAGCACGGTCCTCGACAATCCGAGGCCGTCCGGCGGCTACTGGGTGGCGCACTGGACAGGCGTTGCCCATCTCGAGCCGGGCAGCGCGGCGACGCAATGGGCCTCGGACGCGATGCTGAGCCAGCCGTGGGATGCCAGCCTCGTGGCTGACAGCACCCCACTGTGGGACACCAGGCCCGGAGGAGGGCCGCCACCGGAGGAGGACGAATTGGCTGGAGAAGGACCCGCGATCCTGAGGATCGTGCAGGACATCCAGCGTCGCGTGTCCATCACCGACGAGACCTTGCACATCGTGAGCGAGACCCTGCCGATCGTGCAGGACATCCAGCGTCGCGTGTCCGTCACTGACGAGACCGTCGCGGGGGTCGGGGCGTTGGTCCAGCTGACGATCCTGGACATGAGGTCCCGAGGGATCGAGATCCCCCCCGAAGTGCTGGCCGGTTTGCCGCCGCAGTGGATTCCCCCGCCGCAACCCCCACCACAGCCGTAGCGCTCAGGCGACGGCGAGCGCGGCGGCGACCTCCCCGCCGAGCCCGGCGTTGGCCTCGAGCAGGGCCAGGTTGGCGGTGAGGCTGCGGCCGCCGGTGCGCCGGTGCAGCCAGTCGAGCTCGAAGGGCGTGCGCGCCTTGCCGACGACCCCGGCGTTGCGGGCGGCGGCCGCTCCTTCGGCGGCCAGCTCGGCCAGCTCGTCCGCGTCCATGGCGGCGCTGGCCGGCGGATTCTGTACCAGCACGAGCGCGCCTGGCGAGTCCAGTGCCCGCCGCACCCGCACCAGCTCGACGACCTCCTCCACGCTGTTGACCACGTGCTCGAGGGGCAGGCGCCCACGCGCCAGGAAGCCGGGCAGGCGATCGGTGCGGTAGCCGACCACTAGCACGCCCCAGGTCTCGAGCCATTCCATGGTGGCGGCGGCGTCGGCGACGTGCTTGGAGCCGGAGCAGACGACCACCAGCTTGGAGCGGGCGAGCTGTGGCAGGTCGGCGGACACGTCGGCGGTGCCGAAGTGGATGCCGCCGATCCCTCCGGTCGCCATCACGTCGATGCCCACCCGCTCGGCGGCAAACGCCGTCGCCGACACCGTGGTGGCGCCGTCGAGCTTGCGGACCACTACGTAGGGGAGGTCGCGGACGGTGACCTTCCAGGTCGCGCGGCCGGAGGCGAGCCTGCGCACCTGGTCGGCGTCGGCGCCGACCACGATGCGGCCGCCCATCACCCCGACCACGGCCGGCTCCGCGCCGGACTTGCTGACTGCGACGGACTGGGCCTCCGCCGATTCCAGGTTGGCCGGTGACGGCAGGCCCTGGGCGAGCACGCTGGACTCCAGCGCGACCACGGCGCTGGCCGTGGCGATCCGGTCGGCGACGACGATCGGTCGTTCCATGTGGCGCGTAGGCTCCCACGCTCGACTGCAAGGGCAGCGGACCCGCAGGGGCTCCAGGGGTCGGCACTGCTCGTCAAGCGTAGCCGCTCGGCGTCGCGGTGGGCAGGGGCAAACGCCCGGCCCGCCGGTCCCGCGCCCGACCCGCGCCGCTGGTCCCGCGCCCGACCCGCGCCGCCGGCCCCGCGCCCGACCCGCGCCGCCGGCCTGACGTCTCTACGGCGCGTCCTCCCAGAAGCGCGCCATGACCACCCGGCGAGCGCGGCGGGTGGCGCGGCGGTACGCCTCCAGCAGACGCTGGCGGCCTGGCGCGGGCTCCCCCATCGCCTCGGCCAGCCGCTCGAATGCCCGCGGGTCGGTCGGCAGCGAATCCGCGGGCCGGCCGGCCACCAGGTAGCCGATATTGCGCAGCCGCAGGCACAGCCGGTAGGCGTCGCCCAGCCAGGCGGCCTCGCCTTCCTCGAGCTCCCCGGCCTCGACCAGGGCCGAAAGCGCCGAAAGCGTCCCGGGCAGCCGCACCTTTGGGTCCCGCCCGCCCAGCCGAAGCTGCAGCAGCTGCACGGTCCACTCGATGTCGGCGAGCGCTCCCGGCCCGAGCTTGAGGTGCAGCCTGGGATCGGCCCCGGCGGGCAGGCGCTCGGACTCGACCCTGGCCTTCATGCCGCGCACCGAGGCCACCGTGGCCGCGTCGAGCTCCTCGGGGTACACGCGCCGGGCCGCCTCGGCGCGGAAGCGCCCGGCCAGGTCGCGGTCCCCCGCCGCCGGGCGCACCTTGATCAGCGCCTGCAGCTCCCACGGCTGCGCCCAGCGGTCCCAATAGGCCAGGTAGCTGCCCAGGGTGCGCGACAGCGGCCCGTTGCGCCCCTCCGGGCGCAGGCCCAGGTCCACCCGGAAGCCGGTGCCCTCCGGGGTCGGGCCGCCGAGCCCGGCGACCAGCTCGCGCACCACCGCCGACGCGGCCCGGGAAGCCAGCTCGGCGGCGGCCCGGTCGAGCGGCTCGTGGCAGACGACCACGTCGAGGTCGGAGACGTAGTTCAGCTCCGCGCCGCCGAGCTTGCCCATGCCGAGCACGGCCAGCCGCAACGGCAGCTCGCCGGCAGCCGCCTCGGGCGCCAGCCCGGCGGCCACCGTGCGCCGCGCCACCTCCAGCCCGGCCTCCAGGCACGCCTCGGCGACCCCGGCCAGCTCGGCGCTCACCCGCTCGACCGGGACGCCGCCAGCCAGGTCGCGCACCGCCACCCGCAGCAGCTCGCGCCGGCGGAAGCGCCGCAGCGCGTCCCAGGCGGCCTCCGCCCGCTCGTGCCGGCCGACCAGCGCGAGCGCCTCCTCGAGCAGCTCCCCGGGCTCGCGCGGCGCGGCCGGCCCGCTCTCGTGCGCCATGGCGGTGAGCAGCTCGGGGTGACGCGCCAGCAGGTCGCCGAGCAGCCGCGAGGTGCCCAGCACGGCGCACAGCAGCTCGGCCACCGCGGGGTTGTCGCGCAGCGTGCCGAAGAATGCGTCCCGGTGGCCCAGCCGCTCGGCGACGACCCGCAGCGCGGCCAGCCCGCCGTCCGGGTCTGGCGTCTCCGCCAGCCAGCCGAGCATCACCGGCAGCATGGCCCGCAGAAGGGTCGCCCGGCGGGTCAGCCCGCCGGTGAGGGCGCGCAGGTGCGCCAGCGCCCGGTCGGGGCTGGCGAAGCCGAGCGCGGCCAGCCGCTCCGCGGCGGGCTCCGGCCGCAGGTCGGACGGCAGCGCGCCGAACACTTCCAGCAGCGGCCGGTAGAACAGCTTCTCGTGGATGCCGCGGACGGTCACGGCGTGGCGGCGGCGTGCCGCCTCGAACCGCTCCAAGGCGCCGGCCTCCGGCCCGTCCTGGTAGCCCATAGCGCGGGCCAGCCAGTGACGCTCGGCCTCCCCGGCTGGGATGGTATGGGTGCGGCGCTCGTCGGCGAGCTGCAGGCGGTGCTCGACGTTGCGCAGGAACCGGTACGCCTCGGCCAACTGGGCGGCGTCCGCGCGGCCCACGAAGCCGGCGGCGCTCAGCCCTTCCAGCGCGAGCAGCGTGGTCCCCGAGCGCAGCGCCTGGTCGTGGCGCCCGTGCACCAGCTGCAGGAGCTGCACCGCGAACTCGATGTCGCGCAGGCCGCCAGGGCCCAGCTTTACCTGGCGGTCGCCGCCGGCGCGGGCCTGCCGCGAGGACTCCACCCTTGCCTTCATGTGCCGGATCGCGGCGATCGCCTCCGGGTCGAGCCGCTCCGGGTACACGCGCCGGGCCGCCTCGGCGCGGAAGCGCCCGGCCAAGTCGCGGTCCCCCGCCGCCGGGCGCACCTTGATCAGCGCCTGCAGCTCCCACGGCTGCGCCCAGCGGTCCCAATAGGCCAGGTAGCTGCCCAGGGTGCGCGACAGCGGCCCGTTGCGCCCCTCTGGCCGCAGGTTCGCGTCCACCCGGAAGCCGGGCCCCTCCGGGCTCACCGCGCCAAGACCGGCCATCAGCTCGCGCGCGACCGCCGCGGCCAGGCGGGCGGCCAGCTCGGGGTCGGAGCCCTCGGCCGGCTCGTGGCAGAAGACCACATCGATGTCGGAGACGTAGTTCAGCTCCGCGCCGCCGAGCTTGCCCATGCCGAGCACGGCGAGTCGCGGGGGCGGCTGGCCGGCGGCACCGGCGCGCACCGCGCCGGCAGCCAGTTCGAGCCCCGCCTCCAGGCAGGCGTCCGCGAGGCTCGCCAGCTCCGCGCCGACGGTGTCGACGGGCGTCCCGCCGGCGAGGTCCCGCACGGCGATCCGCAGCAGCTCGCGCCGCTTGAAACGGCGCAGCCCGTCCCACGCCCGCGCCGGGGGCTGGGAACGCACCACCGCCAGCGCCTCGCCTACCAGATCGTCGCGCGGGCGGGCGGCGGCGAAGGCGCGAGCGCTGCCGAGGCGGTCGACCTCCTCGGGGTGCGCCGCCAGCCAGCGGCCGAGCGAGCGGCTGGCGGCCGTCAGCGCGATCAGGCGGCGCCGCAGGCCGACGCGCCGGCGCAGCCCGGCGGTGAAGGCGTCGCGGTCGGGATGGGCGGTCGCGATCGCGCAGAGCGCCCTGACCGCGAGGTCAGGGTTGGCGCACGCGGCCAGCTCGCGCAGCAGACGCGACGACCCAGCAGCCCGCGCCGGCCACGCCCCAAGCCTCTCCAGGTCTGCCACGACGGCCTCAGGATCCTCGAACCCGAGGCGCGCCAGCGTCGAGATGGAGGTGGTCATGGCGACAGTCCTTGATCCATTGTGGGGGGGGGGGGGGCCCCCCCCCCCCCCCCCCCAACCCGCGGGCCCCCCCCCCCCGCAAACCCCCCGAAAAAACGGGGCGGGGTGGCGGGGGGGAGCCTAGGGGGGG
>JBKPDO010000302.1:0-1946 GCA_046727955.1 bacterium
CGCACCACAGTGTGGGGGGCGGCGGCCCCCCCCCACGGCGCGCGATTCGCGGGCCGGGTCAGGCAGATCCTTGTGGGGGGAGCTCCCCCCCCCCACGGCCCCCCAAGAGCGCCTGTGCCATCTCAAGGAGGCACTGAGAAGGAGGAGGCACTGAGAAGGAGGAGGCACTGAGAAGATGGGGAGGGTCGTCGCGATTTCGGACGCTCATTTAGGGCGTGCGCACTATCACGCGGTCAACGAGCAGGGGCTGAACCAGCGGGAGGCCGACTTCGCCGCGAGCTGGCACCGGGCCGTCGAGGCGGCGCTGGCGCTGGACCCCGACGGCGTGCTGCTGCTCGGCGACCTGTTCGACATCCCGCGCCCGAGCTACCGCGCCTTCCGCGAGGGCCAGCGCGGGCTGCGGCGCCTGGCCGATGCCGGCGTGCCCACCGCGGCGATCTCCGGCAACCACGACACCACCCGGCTGCGCGAGTCCGGCTCGCCCTACGCCGTGCTCGCCGACGCGTTCCCGCAGCTCACCTTCGTCTATCGCGGCGCATACGAGCCGGTCGACCTGCTGCCCGGGCTCAGGATCCACGCCGTGCCGCACGGTGCCGACGCCGGCGCGCTCAAGGAGCAGATCGCCGCCGCCGCCGCCGCCCGCTCGGCCGACCACCTGAACCTGCTGGTCACCCACGCGGCCGTGACGGTGCTGTCGCGCCGCTACACCTACGGGGACGTCAACGAGCTGGAGATCGACCTGTCGGTCCTGGACCCGGGCTTCGACCGCATCCTGCTGGGACACTTCCACAACTTCTCGCGGGTGGGACCCAACGCCTGGTACCCGGGCTCCACCGACACCTTCAGCTTCAAGGACCTTCCCCAGGGTGACGAGCCGGAGGCGAAGGGCGTGCTGGTGCTGGAGACCACCTCTGGCCGGGTGCGCCACCACCCGGTGCCCGGCGCCCGGCCGCTGTGCACCTACCGGGTCGACGCCTTTGACCTGGACCTCGGCGAGGTCTACGACGCCGTCGCCGGTCTCGCCCAGCCGGCCGACACCGACGGTGCCGTGGTGCGCCTGTACGTCAACCAGGCCCGGCCAGAGCTGCGCCGCCTGCTCGACCGGCGCGCCGTGACCGAGGCGTTCCCCAGCGCCCTGGTGGTCACCGTGAACGTGGAGGCGGCCGAGGAGGAGGGCGCCGCCCAGCTCGCCGCCGAGCCGGTCGCGAGCCTGGCCGACGAGTGGGACCGGTACCTGGCCAACGTGCCGGTCGAGGGCTACGACCGCGACCGGCTCGCCGCGCTTGGCCGCGAGCACCTGCGGCGCGCCGAGGAAGAGTCGAGGTAGCGATGCACCTGCGTTCCCTCTCGCTGCGCAACTACCGCGTCTACCGCGAGGTGGACGTCGAGTTCCCCGACGGCCTGATCGGCGTCTACGGCGCCAACGGCTCGGGCAAGAGCACACTCATCGAGGGTGTCCGTTATGCTCTTTATGGCGACGCCCGGACGGAGAAGTCGGAGCTGCGCTCCGCCGGGATCAACGACGACGTCCGCGTCGAGCTGGTCTTCGAGCACGAGGGCAACAGCTACGAGGTGCGCCGGGTGCTCAAGGGCCGCAACCTCACCCCTTCGGTCGAGGTGTACGTCAACCAGCAGCTCGCGGCGCAGTCGGTGCGCGAGGCCAACGCCTACCTCGGGCGGGTGGTCGGCATGGACCAGCGCGCGTTCCTGGCGTCGGTGTGCGCCCAGCAGAAGGAGCTGACCACCTTCGCGACGATGGTGCCGGCGGAGCGGCGCCGGCTGGTGCTCGACCTGCTCGGAGTGAGCCCGATCGAGCGGGCGCTGGCGGGCGTGCGGGAGGAGGCGCGCGACTCCAGGACGGCGGCGGGCGCCGCTCGCGCGCAGCTCCCGGACCTGCCCGCCGCGGAGGCCGCCGCTGCCGAAGCCGCCGCGGAGCTGGAGGCGGC
>JBKPDO010000303.1:0-13231 GCA_046727955.1 bacterium
CGCCGATCCGGCGCGGAGCTGGGCGGTGGAGGAGCTCGCGTCCGAGGTGGCCATGTCACGCTCCGCGTTCGCCGAACGGTTCCGCCAGCTCACCGGTGAGCCGCCGATGCGCTACGTGACCCGATGCCGCCTTGCTCGCGCCGCGTCATTCCTCGCACAGGACCGCAGCACGCTGTTCGAGGTCGCCAGGCGCACCGGCTTCGCCTCGGAGGCCTCCTTCACCAGGGCGTTCTCCCGCGCCTTCGGCATGGCCCCCGGGGCATATCGCCGCAGGCTCCGTGAACCGGTCACGCCACCCCTCGGCGACGCTCTGGGGGCGACGACGCCGCGTCAATCCGACGCGCAATTGCCTGGGTCTCCGCGCCGCGGCGAGGGAGCCTGAGCCGCATAGACTGTGACCATGTCCAACCGGCCCGAGGGAGCTGGACGCTGGCCTGAGCATCTTCCGGTCGGCGCGTTGCGTGTCGGCCACTCCAGCGCCCACTACGACCAGACGGTCCGCTTCTACCGGGACCTGGTCGGCCTGCCGGTGCTGGAGCGACTCGAGGGAAGCTACGGCGAGGACGGCGTCGTCTTCGGCCTCCCCGACACCTCCGTGCAGCTGGAGATCGTCCGGTCGGTTGAGTCGATTGTCGGGTCGGACGTATCGATACGTTGGTATTTTACGTGCCCGACGCGGCGGCCCAGGAGCATCTGATCGCAAGGATGGCGGCCGCCGGTGTTGAGCCGACATCGCAGCACCCCTACTGGCACGCGAACGGCGGCGTGACCTACCGGGATCCGGACGGGCGCGAGCTCGTCTTCGTGTCGTGGGTCTACGGGCGCGACCGGACCTGACAGAGCCACAGCAGCCACCCGTTCGATGGCCAACGCCTCCAAGTTCAGGCCGGGCCGCTCGGGGATTCTCGGTGTTACGGTGCTCGACGCGCGGGAACCGTGCTTCACGGGCAACTGGACACTAAGACTGACCAGTCGGTTTATTGCGAGCCTGGTGGAGTCGTCCCCTGCCGCTCCGGTTCCTGAACCAGCAGGAGGTTCCGTGCCGAAGATCACCGCGCAGGCTCACGCCGCCCGCCGTCAAGACTTCATCGACGCCGCTTGGCGCCTGCTGGCCCGCATGGCCTGGCGGGACCTGACCGTCGACGACATATGCGCCGAAGCGGCCGTGTCCAAAGGTGCCTTCTACAGTTACTTCGATCGCAAACAAGACCTCCTGCTCGCCCTGCTCGACGACGAAGCCACCGCGATGGAGAACCTGCTCGCCAAGCTGAGCGCCCAGCAGCTACCCGCCGTCCAGCAACTGCGCCGCTTCGCCCGTAACACGCTGCAGCGCGCCGCCGACCCCGCACGGGTGCAGCTCCGCGCCGACCTGTGGTCGGCCCTGGCCGGCGAACCCGCCACCCGAGAGCGCTTCGCTGCAACGGTCCGCCGCCAGCGCATCGCCGTCAGGGAGCTGATCGAGCGCGGCATCCAAGCCGGCGAGCTGGCAGAGGTCCCCGCCAACGCCTTGGCCTCGATCCTGCTGGCCCTCAGCGAAGGCCTGGTCCTGCACGGCGCGCTCGATCCCAAGGCGTCCCGCTCGACCAATGTCTACCGGGCCATGGACGCCGTGCTGGACGGCGTCCAACACTGACGAGCCGGCCGTGCTCACGGTGCACCGGCGACACCTCCCGCTCGACGGCCGTGACCCCGCGGATCCCCGGTCCCGCCGCTCAATCGAGATTGCAGCCAGGGGCGCCGTCCGGCCCGGTTGGGTCCCCCGGTGGGTTGCCCGGGCCAGGCCTACCATGGCTTCGGGTAGAGGACAGTGGCACTGGAGGTTCGTGATGGCCGATGTTGCCTACCGTTCGCATGTCACCGTCACCCGGCACCGAGGCCCGCTGCGCACCGCCGTTCTCCCAGCCAAGCAGGAGCCGGTCGTGTTCGGCGTGCACGACGCGGTCGCCGAGCACTACGGCGTGGACCCCGACGAGCACGAGCCGCACACCACCACGCTCGACTACCTGGTGGCAGCCGCCGCCGGGTGACTGACGGGCACCTTCGGGGGCGCGCTGGAGGCGCGTGGGATCCCGGCCGGAGACGGTCGTCTCCAGGCGGACGCGGTCGGCGAGATCGAACTGGACGGCAAGGTGCTGGTGGTCCGGCGGATCCACGTGACCTACCGGCTGGTCGCCGATCAAGCCCAACGGGCCACGATCGAGCGGGTGCTCGGCTTCCACGCCGGCCGCTGCCCGGTCGCGCGGACGATCGGCGGCTGCGTGGACATCACCACCGCCGTGGAGCTGGTGGCGGAACACTGAGCACCGCAGTCCAGCGAGACCGGCGCCCCGCGAGCCGATCTTGTGACTGCCGCCGCTGTCAGCCGGTTGGTCCCGTTCCACGAACTGGGGAACGTCGGCGTCGCCCGCCGCGGCCGTCCCGGAATCACCGGACTGCAGTGGCGCCATCCAACGCCCCCTCGAGGTCTTCCAGGTCGTTCTCGCGACGCCGCGGGTGGACCCAAGATAGCGGGCCTACGGCGGATCAGCGGTGCGGCCAGTGGCCTTGCACCCGAGTTGCTCAAGGAGGTCGGGCACGACGCCCACCGCCGACCAGGGGTGCGGGCGGGAGGCTCAACTTCGTTGCGCGCTGCTCAGATCAGATCACTGCCGCACCGACGCTTTCATGGACATGATCGGCCTACGTCCACGCACGCATGGAAGCCATCTGGATCCTGGCTGGAGGTGCCCGCAGTGATCACGTTCGCGTTCTACGGCCGGGTCGGGCGGCCGCGCCTGCAGGACGTCGCTGCCTCCAAGGCATGGCAGCTCCACCGCGCCCGTGCGTTGATCAAGCCGCACAGCGGTGTGGTTGTCCAGCAGTTCTTCGATGCCGGTGTCTCCCGTGCGCTGCCCTGGCAGCGCCGCCCCCAAGCCAGCAGGCTGCTCGCCGCGCTGCGCGACCCCAACCGCGGCTTCAACGCGGTGGTGATCGGCGAGCCGCAGCGCGCGTTCTACGGCAACCAGTTCTCCCTCACCTACCCCGTCTTCGAGCACTTCCGCGTCGGCCTGTGGGTCCCGGAGGTCGGCGGCCCGATCGACCCCGGCAGCGAGGCCCACGACCTGGCGATGACCCTGTTCGGCAGCCAATCCAAGGGCGAGCGCATGCGCATCAAGACCCGCGTGCGCGCCGCCATGGGCGCCCAGACCGCCCTGCAAGGCCGCTTCCTGGGCGGCCGGCCACCCTACGGCTACCGCCTCACCGACGCCGGCGAGCACCCCAACCCCGCCAAGGCCCGCCTCGGCGCCCGCCTACACGCCCTGGAGCCCGAGCCGGCCACCGCCCCGGTCGTCGAGCGGATCTACGCCTTGTTCCTGGACGGCTATGGCTACCTGGCCATCGCCGAACGGCTGACCGCCGACCAGGTTCCCTCACCCTCCGGCCACGACAGGGGACGCAACCCCCACCGGCTGGGGCTGGCGTGGAGCAAATCCGCGGTCCGCGCGATCCTTTCCAATCCGCGCTACACCGGCTACCAGGTCTGGAACAAGCAGCGCCGCGACGAGGTCCTGCTGGACATCGACAACGTCGCCGCCGGGCATGTCAGCCGGATGCGCTGGAACCCCAAAGACCAGTGGGTCTACTCCGCCGAGCCGACCCATGAGGCGCTGGTCAGCCGCGAGACCTTCGACCAGGTCCAGGCTCGCGTCGCCGCCCGCTCCCCCACCAGCCCCCGCGCCGCCCAGACCTCCCCCAAGCCCTACCTGCTCCGGGGCCGGCTGACCTGTGGGCTGTGCCAGCGGCGCTTGCAGGGCCAGTGGGTCCGCGGTGAGGCCTACTACCGCTGCCGCTACCCCACCGAGTACGCCCACAGCGCCCACCTGGACCATCCCAGCAACGTCTACCTGCGCGAGACCGACCTGGTCGCAAAGCTCGACACCTGGCTTGCGCGGCTGGTCAGCCCAGCCAACATCGAGACGACCTGCCGCCGGCTGGCCGCGGCCCACGCCCAACCCAACGTCGGTGTCGACGCGGCGCTGGAGGCCGGCGGCGACCCGCAGGTCATCAACGAGTGGATCGCCGAGACCATCCAGCAGCAACGCGAAGCCCAGCGCACACTCCACCAGCTCCAAGCCGCCAGTACCAGCCAGCGACCGGTCGACCCGGGCGTGGTGCAGGCGCTGCTGGAGGAACTCGGCGACCTGGCCGCCGGGCTGGACCTGGCCGACCCGAGCAGCGAGCCCTGTTCTATGAGGAGATGGGGGTCAGCGGCCTGTACCAGCCGGCCAACCGGATCGTGCTGATCACGGCCGAACCCGACATGCGTAGGCGTACTGTACGTGTCGGAGGGCCGACTGGAAGACTGCGCCTACCAGAGTTCACCACACCGGTCGCGATGTGACAGCCCATGTCGTGGATCTGTCTGGCGATTCCACCCGAGTGCACCTTCATGGACAATGCCAGCGGTTACCAGTCGCACCGCCGTCTTCCTGCGGGTACTGCCCGGCATCGTCAGCATCGGATGGCCGTACGGCGCCAAGCCCATCTCCCAGCAGCGCTTCCTCAGCGGCCTGGGGTCTTGGCCGCGCCTCCAGCACTCGCTTGAGGTTGCGCGGTCACGGGAGATGGGCGGCGCTCAGCTACGGGCGCCCGCCCGCAGCAGCGCCTCGCGCACCCAGCGCTCCTCCGGCAGCCCGGCGAAGTGGTGCTCGTGCCGGTACAACCGGCACGCGACCGCGATCTCGGTCGGGGCTCCAGCAGCGGGCTCGACGTCGCGGCCGTCGACACGAATGGTGGGAGAACCCGGAAAGCGGGCGCGTTCGGCTGCCGCCTGGTCGGCGATCAGCGTGGTGTGGAGCTCCGCGTCGATGCCAAGCTCGGCCCGGACCCGCTCCACCAGGGCCAGCGCCTCTGGGTAATTCGGGCAGTCCGGAATGTGGAGGATCTCGATCACCGGCCGCTTCGTCGTGGTCATGGTGTGTCGCTCCTGTGGGTGTGCCGGCTCCACCGCCACTCCAAGTGGTCGACTGGCGCAAAGCCAAGCTGGGTCGTCGCGGCGAGGCAGCCGGTCGGATACGGCCAGCACCTCCTGTCCAGTGTCCCCGCGCAGTCCCACCAGCAACAGGTTACGCGGGGGTAGGTGACGATCCGGGGCATGGGGCTGCGCGTGCCTGGCCATGCGGCTGCCCGGGGCCTGCGACGGCTACGCGGCAGCGCCGCCCAGCAGCGTGCGGACGATGTCGTTCTTGCCCTGCGCGCCGATCACCCGGCCCCGCTCCTGGCCGCCGCGGAACAGGACCAGCGTCGGAATGCTCAGCACCCCGAACCGCTGCGCGGTCTGCGGGCTGTCGTCGACGTCCAGCTTGGCCACCCGAAGCCTGCCGGCCTGCTCGCCCGCGATCTCCTCCAGCACCGGCGCGACCAGATGGCAGGGCACACACCACGGCGCCCAGAAGTCCACCAGCACGGGCAGCTCCGACCCTAGCACCTGCTGGTCGAAGTCCCGATCGGTCACGGTGACGATGTCCGCATGCATCGATCCTCCTTTGTTCCACCTGATCTGGCTCGCCCTCACACGTACCGGTGACAGGCGTAGCACCACGTGAACGAGTGCCTGGACAGGGGCAGCGACCGGATCACGGCATGCCCAGTCCGCATCGCGTGGTCGCGGTCGTGGCCAAGCTGGGATTCGCAGCACCCCACGTACCCGCACGCGGTGCAGACGCGAAGGCTGAGCCGGCTCCCGCAGTCCTCACAGGCACCGGCCCGCGGGCTTGCCGTCCGCGCCGGCACGTGTTCGCACTGCTTGCCTGCCCCAGCCGACCGCCGCATGACCGCTCCCTTACCCGGTGACGCTTCTTCGAGTGAAGCTCGCCCGGGCCCTGTGGCGGTCCCCGACCGTCGGCGACCAGACACTCTTTCAGCGGGCCCGCTTGTGCAGCTGCAACCGCTCCACGTCGTCGAACGAATCGCAACCCCCTGGCGCTGGACCGTCCGGCCCCGGCACCCTGTACCGCCGGCCGGGCAGGCTCAGAGCACCGCGGGCCGCGTCGCCAGAGCCAACGTCACGCTTCCCTTCTGACAATGAGATACCGCTGACGGCCGGGCGGAGTCGGACTTTGTCAGCAGGAAGACACCCTTCGATGGGACGCGAGGAGTGGGCTGCCGGGCTGCCGCCACGCCAGTGCGTCACCGCTGGCCACGTCCTGCGCCTCATGGGCCAGGCGGGCCGGCGGCGGGCGATGGAGCTGTCAGCGCCGCAGATCCCGGTGTGTGGCGGTGGTGGCGGGTGCCTTCATCACGGCTGGGGCGCTGTTCTCGTTGCTGCTGGCCCTTGGTGTCAGCGCTGGCGACCGAAGCTCCTCCTGGAGGGATCGGTTCTCCTCGGGTTGGAGCAGCAGGCGGTGATCCAGCGCAAGCTCGCCGGGCGGCAGATCGGTGGGACGGGCGCGTGGTTCGTGGTTCCAGGTCGCCGGCTCCGGGTGGCCCTGCCCTACTGGTACGCGCTGCGCTCGCACGAGCGCCGCCCGGTCGGGTGGGTACGGGACAGCTCGCGCAGCCAGCCGGGGGCCCGGTGTGGGCGAAGTGGTGCGATCCGTTACCTGGCTGGCAGGCTGCGGGCGTCCGCGACGTCGCATCCACCCAGCGCCGCCGGTCGTCGTCCTTGGCGCAGCCATCCGCCGCGACCACGATGGCGTATCGCTTGGGCAGGAGCCTGCCCTGGATCAGGTTGCACCGCTGCCACGACTGTCGGCCCGCTGACAGTGAGCTACGGGCGTATCGCCGCGTCGTCGTAGGCTGGTCGAAGCGCATCCGGTCGCGGTGGAGCACTCCGAGCCGGGTGCTCGTCGCGGGTGACGTCCGGTCGGGTGGCACGCCACGGGGGACCACGGCCCTGCTGAAGGGGTGCCAGTGTTCCAGGAGTTGAGCGACGTCGCCGGGCGCGCGGCTCCCTGTGGGTCGATGCGCGTCGCAGGATCGGAGGAGCCATGGTGGTGGAAGAGCGGGATCTCCGACCAGTCGCCGTCGTCCACACCCTCGGCAAAGCGCTCACCGGGCGGATCGCCCCCGAGCTGGCATCCCGGGCGCCGCCAAAGCTGACGCACGACAGCTCGACCAACGCCCTCATCAGCGGCTGCCGGCGAACCCGGGGGCGGGCATGAGCGCGCAGCGTGCCGACGCGCTGGTGCTGTTCGGCGCGACCGGTGACCTGGCCCGCAAGAAGCTGTTCCCCGCGCTGTACCACCTGACGGCAACCGGACGCCTGCAGCTTCCCGTCATGGGCGTGGCCGTCTCTGGGTGGGGCGACGCCGAGCTGCGCGAGTACGCGGCCGATTCGATCCGGGATGCGGTCGACGACATCGACACGGTCACCCTTGCGCAGCTCACCGGGCGGCTGGCCATGGTCAGCGGCGACTACCGCGACGCCCAGACGTTCTCGTCGCTGGCCAAGCGCCTGGCCGCCGCCGGCGCCGAGCGGCCGGTGCACTACCTGGCCATCCCGCCGGCCTTGTTCGCGGCTGTCGTGGAGGGTCTGGCCTCGGCCGGGCTGCACCGCCGGGCGCGGGTTGTGGTCGAGAAGCCGTTCGGGCGGAACCTGGCCTCCGCCCAACAGCTCAACGCCGTGCTCGGCGGGGCGTTCGCCGAGCCCGCCGTCTTCCGCATCGACCATTACCTGGGCAAGGAGTCGGTCGAGAACCTGCTGGTCTTCCGCTTCGCCAACACCCTGCTGGAGCCGGTGTGGAACCGGCGCTACGTGGCCAGCGTGCAGGTGACGATGGCCGAGGCCTTCGGGGTCGAGGGCCGCGGCGGCTTCTACGACTCGGTCGGCGCGGTCCGCGACGTCGTCCAGAACCACCTCCTGCAGGTGGTGGCACTGCTGGCCATGGAGGCGCCGGTCAGCGCCGACGCCGACGCCCTGCGTGACGAGAAGGTCAGGGTCCTCAAGGCGATGCACGCCGCCGACCCCGACCAGCTTGTGCGCGGCCAGTACGACGGCTACCTGGCCGAGCCGGGTGTCGCGGCGGACTCGACGGTGGAGACCTACGCCGCCCTGCGTGTCGAGATCGACTCCTGGCGGTGGGCGGGCGTGCCGTTCTTCCTCAGGGCCGGCAAGGCGCTGGCCACCACCGCGCTCGAGGCGGTGGTCGAGTTCAGTGCCCCACCCCGCCTGCTGTTCTCCCCCGACGGCTGCCAACCCCATCCCAACCACCTTCGCTTCCGCCTGGGACACCACGACGGGGTGACCATGAGCGTGCAGGCCAAGGAGCCGGGCGAGCGTCTGGTCAGCCGACCGGTCGACCTCAACGTCGACTTCCAGCACGTCTTCGGGACACGCCGTGAGGCCTATGAACGCCTGCTCGGTGACGCGCTGGACGGGAACCCGGCCCGCTTCGCCCGGCAAGACGGGGTCGAGGCTGCCTGGCGAGTGGTGCAGCCGCTGCTCGACCGACCCGGACCGGTCCACCCCTATGCCCGCGGCTCCTGGGGACCACCGGAAGCCGACGGGCTGTTGGCCAGGCGCGGTGGCTGGCACGACCCGGCGGCCGAGCCGGACTGCTGACGTCACCGCCCGTGCGGCAAGCGTGATGAACAGCACGACCAGGTCGGCGGGCATCGCCCGCGCCGCGGTCGCCACGGCGCGGACGTGCCGCCCGCCACGGCGAACCCCTCGACACGCTCGCCCAGATACACCCTCACGCCAACCTCGCCCAGCGCGTCGGCGACCAGCCGCCCATGTCCGGATCCAGGGTGCGCATCGGCTGCGGCCCGGCCTCCACCAGCGCCACCTGCAACCCGCGTATCACCAGCGCCTCGGCCATGTCCAGGCCGATGTAGCCGCCGCCGACCACCACCGCCTACGCCGGCCGCTCCGGTCCAGCAGGCGCTGCAGCTCCAGCCCATCCTCAAGGCTCTGCACCCCGCGGATGCTGGCCGCATCCACCCCGCGGCAGGCGGGGCCGCGCCGGGACCGCCCCGGTGGCCACCAGCAGCTGGTCGAACGGCTCGGCGCGCTCGGTGCCGCCGTCCAGGTCGCGGGCGCGCAGCGCACGCCGGTCCAGGTCGATCGCGGTGGCCTCGTGGCGCAGGCGCACGCCGATCGCGTACCCGGAGCGGAAGGTGTCCGGGTCGCGGGCGATCAGGCGCGCGGGGTCGGTCACCAGCCCGCCGACCAGGTAGGGAATGCCGCAGGCCGAGTAGGACGTGTAGCGGCCCCGCTCGAACGCCACGATCTCCAGCTCGTCGGGGCCGCGCCGCCGCCTGGCCTGGGACGCCGCGCTCATTCCGGCGGCGTCACCGCCGACCACCAGCAACCGTTGCGTCACCGCCGCTCCTTTGCCTGGACCTCGACGGGGCCACAGCAGGAAAACGGGGCAGGCCCACGACCAATTCGGCACCGAGTCTGGGGTGCTCTGGTCCCGAAGTCCAAACGACCGTGAGCCTGCCCTCGGCCCTGCCAACGTCCCCACCCCAGGGCCCGATCCTTGACTGTCAGCAGCCTGACAAGGATGCCGGTGTGAACGCGGCGAGGCCGGCGACCGTCCTGCGCACCGCAGGCCGTTCGGCCCTGCCGAAGTGCGGCGCTGGTCGATAGCGTCGGCGCATCGAGTCTGGGGTGCCTGCTGTTCCCACGGGGAGGTGGGGACCGGAGGCTTCCTGCAACCGATCCGCTGCGCCGGGCGACGCCCATTCCTGTCCCCGGCTCAGTTCGGCCCGATCCCTGCGTTGCGGGGATCCCAGCTCGACAAGGAGCACACAATGCGCACCGGTTCCATATGGCGGCTCCTCGCCGGAGGAGTCGTCGCGGCGGCCCTGGCGGCGACGGTCCTTGCCGCACCGCTTGCCGCACCGGCCCTGGCCGACCAGCCGCAGACGCAGACCTACTTCATCTGCCCCTCAGTGGGCACCAACAACCCCGCCGGCATGTGGGTGATCGGCTTCCACGGCGCCTACTACGTCAACATCCCGACCCAGGGACCAACCGGCGACAAGGTCTTTTTGACCGTCCCGGTGACGGTCGCCAGCCTGGCCCAGATCCCGGCCGGGTGGGGCCTGTACAACGACCTGCCCAGCTACCCCAACTTCGCGGGCACCGCGATGCTGCTGGCGGAGGGGATCGAGCACTGGCTGGGCAGCCCCAGCGGCTGGAACGAGGGCGACATGGCAACCGTCCTGGCCAACCCGGACGGCACCTACACCGTCACCGATCTCAACCTCACGATCAACAACACCGTCACCATCGGCGCCATCCCGCTGGAGAGCGCCGCGGTCTGGTGATCCGCCAGACCGCGGTCACGCACCGTCAAGCACCTCGTGCGCAGCGCCATTGACGATGCCTGACAGCTGACGGATGACGGGGAGGCGGCTCGCCGCACCGGCGCGAGCCGCCTCCCCGTCTCGAGGGCGCTGTCCCGGCGGCGCGCGCTGCAACACCCGTCTGCGGGCGGCCCGACCCGCAATCTCAACTTGCGAGCAGGCCAGGTTCCGGCGGCGCGTGGCCGCGGCCACCACGCGGCGCGCCCTGGCCGGCGAGGAAGTGCGGAGCGTGGCCGGCCAGGCCGCCGTCGACGTACAGGTGGCCTTCGACCCTGTGCGGGGGGAAGATGCCCGGCAGCGCGGCGCTGGCGAGCACGGCGTCCACGACCGGCCCGGCGTCGAAGACCACCGCCGCGCCATCCTCCAACCGTGCCGCCACGATCCGCAGCGGCACCGCCGCCTGCTGGATCATCTGGTAGGGGAGCTCACGCTCCAGCAGCCGCCGGAGCCCGGTGGTGGAAACAGCCCGGTGCCGTAGACGAGCGCCCGCGCCATGCGCAGCGGGTTGATGGAAACACCTGGTGGGGTTGCACCCGGCGCCGCAGCGCCGACAGCCGCCGCGCCTGCTCGGGGGATGGGTCGGCGGCCAGGAAGGCCGCGTTGGCCGCCCCGATCGACTCGCCCACCAGCAGGTCCGGGCGGATCCCGGCGTCCAGCAGTGCCTCCAGCATGCCGGCCTGGACGCTGCCGCGGTTGGCGCCGCCCGACAACACAAAGGCGGTCATGCCCAGGTGAAGACTTCTTGACCATTCCACCCACCCTGTCGTGTCGGGATCGCCGGCGCGGGTCCCGTCGGCATGGCGGCGGGTCCGCCACGCCGACGGGACCGGCCGGTCGTCCGTCGGCTGCTACAGCACCGCGGCGGCGTAGATCGTGCCGGTGACCAGGCCGAAGGCCGCGTGGGCAAGCAGCGAGCCCATGGGTGTCATCGCGCCGTAGCCGACCAGCGCCACGCCGGGCCGCTCGAGCTGGCCCGCCCGGACCAGCGGGTGCATCAGCGCCAGCAGCATCGGCATCGCCACCAGGACAACCATCCCGTGGGCCGCCCCGATGACCAGGTCCCAGCCGGCTGCCTGACCGATCGAGGTGATCCCGATGGCCTGCAGCAGAGAGGCGTGGACCAGGCCGAACGCCGCCGACAGCAGCATGTGGACCATGAAGCCGATGGTGTACGCGGTGCGCCTTGGCGCCGTGGGAGCCATCATCGTGCCCAGGATGTGGAGGAAGTTCATCCTGGTCATGCCGACGCCGAACCCCATGTAGACCACCATGAGGAAGGCGATGCCGCCGGCCAGGCCGGCCAGGATCGCCGGGCCCGGCTGGTAGCTGCCGGCAAGGGTTGCCGCGAGCACGTGCATGGCAGACATCTCCTCGCATGTGTGGAGGCCGCTACTGCGTTCACCTCACCGAACGGCCGCAACCGCCACGGTCTGCCAGCTGTGTCGACGAGCTGACAATCTTGATAGGGAATCGCTTGGCGGTCCGGCGACCGCAAGGTCAGCGGGCCCAGTACCTGCCCCAGCTGTCCGCCTGCTGAGCGTGAGCTGCGGGCTCACTGCGCCGTCACCCGAGGCTGGCCGGAGCCTGCCCGGTCGCGGTGAAGCACGTCGATGACCAGCGCGGCGGTCCAGGCGAACCCGCCGGCGCCATAGCCCTGGCCGCCGAAGGGGTGGAAGTACTCGCGGAACCCGGACTTGCGCACCAGCCCGAGCATGCTGGCGCGCAGCTCGGCGGCCAGGTCCTCCACGCCGTGCTGGCGCAGTCCCAGCCACAGCAGCCAGTCGGTGTTGATCCACACCGGCCCGCGCCAGTAGCGGCGTGGGTCGAACCCGGGCGCGCGCAGGTCGTAGGTGGGCACCAGGTAGTGCTCGACCGGCTCGGCGGGGTGGAAGCAGGGCGAGCCGAGCAGGCCGGTGATCGCGCCGACTATGGGGCGCGGCAGGGCGGGGTCGAGCAGGGGGCTGAAGGCGATGATGGTGTCCTCGGGGGTGCGCTGGTCGCGGCGCACGTCCCTGATGCCGAACCGCTGCTCCTTCCGATCCCAGAGCTGGTCGAGGATCGCCTGCCGGATCCGCTTGGCGTCGGCGCGGTGCGGCGCGGGGTCGTCGCCGACCAGCCTGGCGATTTCGGCGAGCGCGTCGGCCGACCAGCGCCAGATCGCGTTGAACAGCGGCCCCTGGATCAGGAAGGGGCTGCGAGCCAGCAGCGTGGTGTCGTCGTAGCCGGCGTCGCGATAGGTCACCACCAGATAGACGAAGCGGTCGTAGGCGGCGTCGGTGGGCCGGTCGGCGGGGTCGGCGTGGAGCACATCGAAGCGCCGGTAGGGTGGCACCGCGCCCGGCGGGATCTCCAGCTCGCCCAGCAGGTGGTCCCAGGCCGGTGAGTTGTCCAGGCCCGACTCCCAGGGGTGGACGATCGCGGCCAGTCCGCGCCGGTCCGGGTCGCGCCAGGTCTTGAGGTAGGCGTGCTGGGCGACCAGCTTGGGGTACAGCCGTTCCAGGAAGGCCAGCGCCTGTGGCGGGTCGGCGGCATGCCGGTAGACCTCCAGCGCGGCGGCCGCGTGCAGTGGCGGCTGGGTGATCCCCGAGGTCGCCACCTCCTGGGGATGGCCGCTGGCCCGGTGGCTCTGCCAGAAGTCGGGACCGGGGAAGTAGCCTTCGGGCGCCACGGCCGGGTTGAAGACGATGTGGGGCAGCATCCCGTTGGCCCACTGCGCGTCAAACAGGGTCTCCAGCTCGGTCTGGGCGCGCTGCTGGTCGTACCAGGACCGCCCGATCGCGATGAAGGCCGAGTCCCAGCTCCACTGATGCGGGTACAGGCTGCGGGAGGGCACCGTCGAGGCGCCCAGCCAGTTGTCGTCCAGCACCGCCCTGGCCGCGGCCTCCAGCTCGGCGGCCGCAGCCCCGGTGAGCTTCCTGGTGTGGGTGGTGGGCAT
>JBKPDO010000304.1:0-52760 GCA_046727955.1 bacterium
GGGGATGATAGCTCGGCAGGCACGGGCTTCCACCGTGGTCATGAGGGAGTGAGAACCGCATGATCCCGGAAGTCCGTGCCCGCTCCCGCTATCCGGTCATTACCGCCCCAACGGGCGTATCGACACAACGCCGAAGCCCTGACAAGCCGGCTGTGAACCGCGCGAGCTTGATGTTTCCTGTGATTGTCCGTAGCTCATGGTCAAAATACCTCAGGTCAAGTGGATCAGTGGCTCCAAGCTTACCCACTTCTTCAAGCGCTCGAGACACATGATCGGAAACTCGATCAATTGCCGCGATAACTTCTTCGATCGGTCGTGCCATGGTACAACTCCTTTGCCTCTATCACGGCGCATTGGCGAATCATACATTCCGACTATGACATTGAGGGGTACGGGCTTGCACCCGTTCGCCTTCCGGCCTGTCTAGGGAGCTATCTCCTGCCTGGAGACATGCACGTTTTCTTCATCGCGCTCCCAATGAAACCACACAAGGTGAGCCCTCAGAGGGTACTTGTACTGCCTCTCAGGATGTGAGTCAACGACCTCAAACTCATCCTGCTCTCCCGATACCATTGGTCTGCCTTGGCGGGAAGACGCCACCTCATTTCCGTCCGCGTCCCTCAAATGCAGGACTGCATGCCGTGCTCCCGCCACGCCGACATTGGTGACTTGGAAGCGGTACGCGACTCGGTCAGGCGACCGCTTGCAGCCGAGATACCGAGCGCTGAGCTGACCGCGCTCTGCCCTTCGATTAGCTCGCCGGGCATAGGTCAACGATCCAAGGGCGACAAGGAGCGAAAGCGCCGAGACCGATACGGCGATGATGGCCACGATGAGAGCGCCGCTCATGATTTCACCCACCCAGGTTGAGCAACTTGACGAGAAAGGCAAGCAGTAGGCCGGCCAAGACCGTGACGAAGACCTGGGCCAACACGCCGGCGCCTTCCGCAACCCGGCCAGCAAACCCTCCAGGTGGCAACCCGGCAGCTTCCCGCACGCGGCGGGGGAACGAGACGAACCGCCCGATGAGTCCAGCCAATGATTCCTCCCGAGCCCGCGCCTGCCTCACATCCTCTTGCAAGCGGCCGACCGCCTGATGGCAGCAGTCAAAGAGGATGGAGACATCGAGCATCGGATCGTCGGTCAGGATAGTCGTCCAGGCAGTCACCGGATTCATGGGGAACCTTTGCATCGTGCCCCGCGGCTTGTAGTCCACTCGGACATGGGCGACCTCAAGCGCCTCCGCCGCTGGGCCAGTCAGTTGATTCAGCTTCATGCGCAATTCAGCCGCTTGCTGCTCACACTCCGGCTTCGGAACCCACGTCCGCGCCGACCTAAGAAAGCGGCCCTCCATTGGGGTCATGGTCTCTAGCAGGCTGGCGAGATGACTCGTAAAGAGTTCAACGGCCTGGCGGTGTCGCTCTAGTTCGTGAGAGCGCATTGACTGTCCTTTGATGTGCTCACGCCTCAAGCTGTTGCAGGAGACCGACGGCAATGGCGATAGCAGCGACAGCATCACTGCGGTGCCAGATCATCACCGCGGTAGCAGGGTCATCCACATGGTGCGCAGCATTGGTCAAGTCAAGCAGGGCATCGGTCATGGCCCGAAAGCGCTCGGCCTTGTTGCGGTCGCGTTTGGGTGGTAACTCACCCTGAGCCGGACTGAGTTGGCGAATCAGGCTGGCGACATGCCGGATCTCACTCACGGCATCGCGCGGTCGGCCGTCGTCAAGCGCTCGACGTGCCACCTGCAAGTGTTGGGCCGCCCGATGCCGCAAAGAGTCTCTGCCTGAGCTCGGCAGCGACACTATGACCGGCAATGCGAAGGCACGCTGCCAGGCTTCGAGCACCTTGACCCACTGCCCGCGATCAACATGGAGACGGTCTTGCAGCGTAATCTGCGGATGCTCCGATGGCTGGGTGTGCAGGAGCGTGACCACCAGGTCGATGATGAAGTCGAGGTCGCCACCGGCGCGGGCCTGCTCCAGAGCTTCCAGGTGGCTGGGGGCAAGATCAGTCACGAGCTTCAAGGGCTGAGCCTGTATCCGTTCGGGACCTCTGCCCGCGACCTGATAGACCGGATAACCCAGGACCAGCGTCAGGGGCTGGAGGGATCCCAGGGCCGTTGTGCCCGGCGCATCCAGGCCGAGTCCGCCTTGGAGGAGAGCCGCCGCTCCTGCCGGGAACCCCGCCGCCTTGGCCGTGCCGGTGATCAAGAGCTGGTAGCCGCCCAGGGCCGGCAAGCCCTGTACGCCGCTCCACTCAAGATCCAGGTGTCCCGACTCGAATCGGGCTTCGCCCATTGCCCCTCCGGCCTTGCGATGAGGTAAGTGCGGAGCCCAAGCTACACGTTCACCAAGACAGGCGAGGCACTACAGAACGCGGTCACTGGGCGCGCCGCTATTTGAGTTTCGCGGTTGAAGTGACGCCGGTCGTGCAGCGAAGCCGCAGGTAGGCCGCCCAACGCCTCATCATCTCAACCCGCGAGACCCAAATAAGGGTCTTGGTGTTGGGTATAGGAGCGCGAGGCCGGGGTGGAACTGGACTGCTGAGCCGGCGCCTGCTGTGACGGTCTGCCCGCCGTCTCGTTCGCGATTGCTGCCCGTTTGCTGCCTGGCGAGCCACCGTGGGACGGCGTGGCCCTGGCGGGAGCTACCCGCCAGGGCCTCTGATCTGGGCTTTCGGTGGGGTGGAGGTGAGGGGATTTGAACCCCTGACTTCCTCCGTGCGAGGGAGGCGCTCTGCCGGACTGAGCTACACCCCCATGATGGGCGGGTGGATGGTACCAGAGGGAGGGCGGGGGCTCGCCACTTGGTAAGGCGACGATCGCGCCTGACTCCTGCAGCGTGGTGACGCCCGGAAGAGTCCGAACTTGCAAGTCGCGCATGCCGCCTGGAACGGGGTCAGCCACGGCATCGACCAGAACTGTCGCAGGCAGCCCTAGGACGGGACCTCCTCGGCCTGGAGGAGCGCCATCTGCTCGGCGTTCGGCATCGTGGGTGCGTCCGCGTCGCGGAAGGTGATCGGCTTCCGGTCCTGCACCGCCCGCCGGTAGAAGTACAGCAACACCGACAACACCAGGACACCGATCCCCAGGTAGAGGGGGTATCCAGTGAATTTGTAGCCGCCAAGCAACGCCGCCAGCTTCTGCTGGGTCACCCCGAAGATCACGAACGCGAGGTTCACGATAAAGAAGACGCCGGCCAAGGCCACCCAGACAGGCCCCACCCGGATGGGGCGTGGCCACCTCGGCCGGTCCTTCCGCAGCAGGAGGAAGGCCGAGAGCGCCAGCACGTGCGAGAACACGTAGCCGATGTTCGACATGTACAGGACCGCCAGGTTACTGGCGACGAACAGGATCAGGCCGACGTTGACCACCATGTCGACGGTCATGGCCGAGCCGGCACGTGGAACCTGTTCAGGTGGTAGAGCTGCTTGACCGTCATCCCGTCCCTGGCGATCCCGTACAGCGCCCGGCCGCCGTCGGCCGTGGCCGAGTTCATCGACAGGACGAGGCTGGCGATCAGGAGGACGAGCGCGACGCCGCCGAGGCCGGACCCGACGATGGTCTTGAACGCCTCGACGTAGAAGGGGCCGTAAGCAGCCGCCGGGTCTGGCGCGCCGGTCACTCCTCCCAGGCCCAGCGGCAGGAGCACAAAGACCAGCAGGGAGAACGAAGCGGACGTGCGAAGCGCCATGGCGGTGTCCCGCTTCGTGTCGTGGTACTCCGGCGCGAAGCTGGCGGAGACCTCGATGCCATAGGCCGACCAGCACATGATGAACAGCCACACCATGGCGACCGTGAAGCTGCTGTACCCCGGTACGGCCGTGTAGTGGACGTTGGAGCTGTGCCAGTCGCCCGTCAGGTACGGCACGACGATGAACACCGCCAGCGGGATCATCAGCAGGGCGCCAGTCACGTAAGCAACCGCCAGTGACGGCCTCACGCCGAGAATGTTGAACAGCCAGACAACGATGACGAGCCCGATGCCGATCAACTGCGGCAGGCCGATGTTGACGGGCCCCGTGTCGAAGTACCCGGGCGACGTGCCCCCAGCTTGGCGTCCGGGAACCACTGGGCGGTGATCAGGCCTCCGATCAGGTTGCCGAAGATGGAGAGCACCACCGACCACCCGATCCAGTATCCAAACGCCGCGATCGGGCCGAACAGCGAGAAGTATCGCCGCCATCCCTCGTAGGCATACAGGGAGATGCCGCCGGGCTTGTCCGGGAACATGGCCGCCGTCTCGGAGTAGATCCAGTTCTGCATGAGCCCGATGCTGGCCGAAATGCCCCAGAGGATCAGCGAGCCGAGCACGCCGACGCTGCCGAAGGTGAATCCCAGCGATGCGATCAGGAAACCCGGGTTGCATAGCGATGACGAACCCGTCCCACCAGTGAAGCGTCTTGAGGAGCTGACGCTCCTCGATGACCGCCTCAGCCATCGTCACCCCCAGAGCTGCCGGTTGCTCTGGGATTCTGGTTTCTCTGGTACATGCCTCTGTGGCGCCGGAAGGTTCGCCACCGGGCCCGAAACCTGCCCAGGTGGCAGCTCCGCCCTGAGGAGGATGCCGACCCGTAGCCACCCCGAGGTCCAGGGTCTCGAGGCGTCGCGCCGTGCCGGACCGTCGCGCCGTCAGCTCCTCGGCCGCTCTTTCTTGGGGTCGTAGAACGGGAAGGGGACGACAACGGCGGGGATGCGCTTCTGGTGGCCGTCGAGCCTGCCGACCTCGACCTCGGTGCCATGGGCGGCGTAGCCGATGGCCATGCGGCACAGGGCGATGTTCTTGCGCAGCAACGGTGAGCGCGTGCCGCTGGTGATCACGCCGACGGCCTGACGGCCGACGTGGACGCACTCGCCGTGCCCGGCTGGCTCGTTGCCCTCCAGCTCGAGCCCGACAAGGACCCGCTGCGGATGGGCGCGCCGCTCATCGAGAGCCGCCTTGCCGACGAAGTCGTCCTCCTTGCTGGCGGGGACCGTGAAGCCGATGCCGGCCTCGAAGGGGCCGACCTGGTCGTCGAACTCGTAGCCGGCGAAGATAAGCCCGCCTCGATGCGCAGCACGTCGAGCGCGTCCAGGCCGAGGGGGGTGAGGCCGAACGGCTCGCCGGCCTCCCAGACCGCGTCCCAGAGGGCGAGGCCGTCCTTTGGGTGGCACCACAGCTCGTAGCCGAGCTCGCCCGAGTATCCGGTGCGGGACACCATGATGGGGATCCCTCGATGGTCGCCGATGCGGCCGATGGCGAAGCGGAACCAGGTCAGCTCCTCGAAGGCCGGCTGGGCAGGCAGGGTCCAGACGATCTGCTCGAGCAGGTCGCGGCTCTTCGGCCCCTGCACCGAGAGGTTGTGGAGCTGATCGGTCGACCGCTTCACCCACACACGCAGACCCAGGCGCTGCGCCTGCTCGCGGTCTCGAGGGTGCAGTCGATGTGAGCGAGGCAGCCCTCGATGTTGGGAGACCCGGTGACGCCGAGCTGGTAGCTGACGGTCGCGAACTTGTCGGCGGAGACACGCGCGAAATGCCGCGAGATCCACTCCTGGTCCGCGCTGAGGACGTTGATGGTGAAGCCACGCCCGGCCTGGAACGCGCGCAGGCTGGGCGCGCGGCGGTGCAGGCAGACGAGCACGAGTGGGGGATCGAGCGAAACGGACGTGAACGAGTTGGCCGTGAAGCCGCGCAGCTTGCCCTGGTCGTCCCGGACGGTCACCACGGTGACGCCGGTGATGAACGAGCCGGCGGTCCGCTTGAATTCCTCGATGTCGATCTGCTCGGCGCCGCTAGTCAAATCGATCACCCACTGGTGCTATATTGCGTCTTCGCCAATACGTATTGGGTTATGGCCAAGAGGCCGCGATCAGCCTAGACGACCGGCGCAGGAGACGGCAAGTGCCACGTACCGGGCATCCAGCGAGCCGGACGGTGCAGTCCGTGGACCGTGGGCTCGCCCTGCTGTGGATGCTCGCCGAGGCCCGCGCCGGCATCGGTGTGGTGCAGGCGTCCCAGTACCTCGGGGTCGACCCGAGCACGGTCTCGCGCCTGCTCGCCTCGCTGGTCGCCGCCGACTTGGTCACGCGCGACCCGCGGTCCGGCAGGTACGCGGTAGGACCCGGCGCTGTGCGCCTGGCGCGCGCGGTGTCCGCGCCGGTCACCGCCGACGAGCGGGAACTGCGCCAGGCCGCGAGGCGGACCCTCTACCTGCTCGAGGAGGGCACCGGCGAGACCGTCATCGTGGACGTGCGCGAGCAGGGCTTGGCCGTCCTGGTCGACGTGGTGCCGAGCCGGCGTTCCGCGCCCTACCTGGTCGTGGTTGCCCCGACCCGGCCGCTGCACGCCACCGCCGACGGCAAGGTGCTGCTCGCCCACGCCCCCGAGGCGGTGGTCGAGGGGGAGCTGGCCGGCCAGTTCGCCGCGGTGACCCCACGCACCGTGACCGATCCGGAGGAGCTTCGCGCCCAGCTCTTCGAGATCCGCCGGCGCGGCTACGCGGTCACCGAGGGCGAGAGCCAGCCCGGCGTGAACGTGATCGCGGCCCCGGTCGAGGCCGCCCCTGGCGGGGTCGCGGCCGCGCTCGCGATCGAAGGCCCGGCCGAGCGGTTCGACCGCATCGGCATGCGCCGCGCCATCGACCTTCTCCTGCCGCGCGCCGCCGAGCTGTCGCGCCGGCTCGGCGGGCGCGCCGACCCGGGAGGCCCGTCCTTATGACCTGGATGACCTGGCTCACTATAACCTTGCTCGCTGTTCACCACAGGTGGATGTTGTTTCCTATGGGGTAAGGTCAACCCGGCGCCGACAGATCCCGGGTCAGGTCTCGCGGCGGGAGGTCAGCCAGGCGCCCGCGAGCACCAGCGCCGTGCCGAGCAGCGCGACGGGCGCCACCCGCTCACCGAGGAAGACGACGCCAAGGGCGATAGCCACCACCGGGATGAAGTAGGTGGCCACCGCGCCGCGTGGGCCGCCGACCCGACCTACCAGCGTGGTCATCAGCACGAACGCCAGGCCGGTCCCAAGGATCCCGAGCGGCAGCATCGCGGCCGCCGCTCCCCACTCCAGACGTGAGCGTGACAGGCTCCACAGGCCGAACGGCAGCAGCATCGCCAGGGCGGCCAGCTGGGCGCGCAGCAGGACCGGCAGGGCGCCGTAGCGCTGCTGCAGCGGCACCGCCAGGTTGACGGCAAGGCCGTAGCACACCACCGCGAGCACGACCAGGCCGGCGCCGAGGGTGGTGGCCCGGGAGCCCTGTACCTCTGGCCAGGAGATCGCCACCACGCCGGCGAACCCGACCAGCAGCCCCAGGGTCTGGGCCCGACCGAGCGGGCGTCGTAGCAGCAGTACCGCCCACGCCGCCCCGAACAGCGGCACCGCGCCGTTGAGCATGCCAGCCACCGATGAGTCGATCCACTGCTGCGCGAGGGGGAATAGGATCAGCGGCAAGCCCGCCCAGATCAGCCCGAGGAACGCCACCCGCGGCAGGTCCTGGCGGTCGACCGGGCGGCGTGCGGCCGGGAACAACGCCAGCGCCGCGACACCGAGCCCGACACGCGCCAGCGCAATGACCCCGGGCCGGAACGCCTTCAGGCCGATGTCGATGAACAGGAACGAGGATCCCCAGATGAGCGCGATGCTGGACAGCAGCAACCACTCCTGCGCGCCGAACGCCTCGGAGCGGCTGCCGCTCCCGGCCTCCAGCAGCGGCCTACGCGCGCTTGCTGTCGCCGGTGGCGCGTCGCCGTCCGCTCTCGGCATCGATCGCTCCTTACGTGACGTCGCTGGATCACGGTGGCGGGCGCATGCCCTGCCCGTTATCAATGTAGTCCGCGGTGCGGAGGCGATTGCCAGGCGGATCCTGGCGGCCTGGGCTCGCGGAGTCGACGGGCCAGGCACCCGCCACGCGAGGGAACGGAGGGATCTGCGCGGGAGTGGGGGAATGCACGGCAACGTGATGCCGCTCGATCTGGAGTTCGGCTGGCACGCGGAGCGCGTGGCCGAGGCTGGCGGGGCGCTGGGGCTCGCCGACTCCGTGCCGATCGCCTGCCGCGGCTCTGGCCATCCGCTGCTCCTGGCGCGGCTGGCCGCGTGTATCGGCGCTCGCCCGGGTCTGCGGGTCCTCGACGGGGGCAGCGGCCTCGGCGGCCCCATGGCCTGGCTGGCCCGGGAGCACGGCTGCGAGGTGGTCGGCGTGGACCTCATGGAGGGCGCGGCGCGCGGCTCGCGGCGGCTGTTCCCGAACAGCCTCGTGCTGGTCGGCAGCCTCACCGAGCTGCCATTCACTGTGGGGGCGTTCGAGGCCGTCTGGACGATCGGCTCGTTGTCGACCATCCCGGACATCTACGCGGCGGCGCGCGAGCTGAGGCGGGTGCTGGTGCCCGGCGGTCGCCTCGCGGTCTATGACTTCGTCGCCGTGGCGGCGGTGCCGCGCGACGCGCCTGTGGCCAACGCCTTCCTGCCGCCGCAGGCGCTCGCGCGGCGGCTCGGCGCGGCCGGGCTCACCGTCCTCGCCAGCGGTGTCGTGCCACCAATCGGGCCGGCGCCCGCCGCATGGCGCGAGCCGGTGCTGGCCGTGGAGCAGGAGGTGGCGCAGCGGCACGGTCGCGACCCGCGCTACCGGCTCGCCGTCCGTGAGCGCAGCGCCTTCGGTCGCCTCCGCGACAGCGGCCGGATCGCCCCCTGGCTGCTGGTCCTGGAGCGTCCTCGCGAGTGAGCGGCCGGGTAGGCTCCTGGGATGAGCGACGAAGGCAAAGGGAAGCTGGTCGTCTGCGCGACGCCGATCGGCAACCTCGGCGACGCCTCGCCGCGGCTGGCGCGGGCGCTGGCGGAGGCGGACGTGGTCGCCTGCGAGGACACCAGGCACACCCGCAAGCTGCTGGCGCATCTCGGCGTGCGGGCGCGGCTGGTGAGCTACTACGAGGCCAATGAGCCGGAGCGCGCCGCCGGCCTGGTGGAGCGGATCGAGGCTGGCGAGCGGGTCGCGCTGGTGTCGGACGCCGGCATGCCCGCCATCTCCGATCCGGGCCACGACCTGATCGGCGCCTGCCTGGCCCGTGGCCTCGAGGTGGAGGTGGTCCCAGGGCCGAGCGCGGTGCTGGCCGCCCTGGTGGTGAGCGGCCTGCCGACAGACCGGTTCTGCTTCGAGGGCTTCTTGCCGCGCAAGCCCTCCGCGCGCGCCCGGCGCCTAGCCGAGCTGGCCGGCGAGCGCCGCACCATGGTGTTCTTCGAGGCTCCCCACCGCGTGCTGGCCACGCTCGACGCCATGATCGAGTGGTTCGGGCGCGAGCGGCGCTGCGCCCTCGCGCGCGAGCTCACCAAGGTCCACGAGGAGGTGCTCCGCGGCAAGCTGGCCGTGGTGCGCGAGCGCCTGGCCGACCAGGGTGAGCGGGGGGAGCTCACCCTGGTCGTGGCCGGTGCGCCCGAGGAGCCGGCCGGCGAGGGCCGCGGCGCGGCCGAGGCTGACCTGGTGGCGGAGGTCGGCCGCCTGGTCGAGGCCGGCGCCACCACCAGGGACGCGGTCAGCGAGGTCGCCCGCGCCAGCGGCCGTCCCCGCCGCGCTGTCTACCAGGCAGTCCTGGCGGCCCGCTCCGGTGACCGGGAAAGGGGAGACCGGCAGTGAGAGGCGGGAGCGCCGCTAGAGACCGCTAGAATGCGCCCTACCAGGGACGAGACCAGGAGCGCCAGCGGTGAAGGACACTTTCTATCTGACAACGCCGATCTATTACATCAACGACGTGCCGCACATCGGACATGCGTACACGACCGTCGCCGCCGACGTGCTGGCGCGCTGGCGGCGGGCGCACGGCGAGAAGGTCATGTTCCTCACCGGCACCGACGAGCACGGCCAGAAGGTCGCCCGCGCCGCTGAGGCCGCGGGCCTCGACCCGCAGACCTGGGCCGACCGCACCGTCGTGCGCTGGAAGGAGACCTGGGCGCAGCTCGACATCTCCTATGACGACTTCATCCGCACCACCGAGGAGCGCCACGTCACCGCGGTGCAGCACCTCTGGGAGAAGCTCTACCAGCAGGGCGACGTCTACCTCGACAGCTACGAGGGCCTGTACTGCATCGACTGCGAGCAGTTCTACACCGAGGAGGAGCTGGTCGACGGCAAGGACCCGGTCCACGGCCGGCCGGTCGAGCTGGTGCGCGAGGACAACTACTTCTTCCGGCTGTCCAAGTACGCCGACCAGCTGGTCGAGGTGTACCGGGAGCGGCCGGGCTTCGTGCGGCCGGCGAGCCGCCTGCGCGAGGTCGTCTCCTTCGTCGAACAGGGCCTGCAGGATCTGTCCATCTCCCGCTCGACCTTCGGGTGGGGCGTGCCCATCCCGTGGGATCCCGAGCACGTCATGTACGTGTGGGTCGACGCCCTGCAGAATTACCTCACCGCCGCCGGTTGGGACGCCGACCTCGCGCGCTTCGAGCGCGTCTGGCCGGCCGACTACCACTTCGTCGGCAAGGACATCCTCCGCTTCCACGCGGTGATCTGGCCGGCGATCCTGCTGGCGGCGGGCCTGCCGCTGCCGCGCACGGTGCAGGCGCACGGCTGGCTGCTGGTCGGTGGCGAGAAGATGAGCAAGAGCAAGCTGACCGGCATCGCCCCGAGCGACCTGGTGGAGCCGTTCGGGTCGGACGCGTTCCGCTACTTCTTCCAGCGCGAGATCGCCTTCGGCCAGGATGGCAACTTCTCCTGGGAGGCGATGGTCGAGCGCTACAACGCCGACCTCGCCAACGGCCTGGGGAACCTGGCGAGCAGGGTGACGGCGATGGTGGAGCGCTACCGCGACGGCGTGCTGTCCGCTCCAGGCGTCCAGGGCGAGGCCGAGGCGGCGCTGCGGGAGGCGGCGGCCCGCGCCTACGCCGACGCTCACGCCGCCATGGGCACCGACCTCGCCTACGAGCGGGCGCTGGCGGCGATCT
This sequence comes from bacterium, assembly GCA_046727955.1. Lineage (GTDB taxonomy): Bacteria > Actinomycetota > CALGFH01 > CALGFH01 > CALGFH01 > DASVXQ01. The sequence continues at coordinate 10,907 of JBKPDO010000304.1, forward strand.
GGCGCTTCGTGGCGGCCGCGAACGGCTACATCAGTGAGCGCAAGCCGTGGGAGCTGGCCAGCACGGGCGACGACGCCGCGCTGGACACCGTCCTCTACACCGGCGCCGAGGCGTTGCGGGTCGCGGCGCTGCTGACCGCGCCGTGGCTGACCAAGGCGGCGCCGAGGCTGTGGGCGGCGGTGGGCGCTCCGGGCGAGCTCAGCGAGGCCAGGCTGCCCGCGGCGCTGGCGTGGGGCGGCCTGCCCGCCGGTGTGCGCGTGACCAGGGTGGGTGCCTTGTTCCCGCGACTGACCGCCGACGGCAAGATCGCCCAGCGCGCCGGGGCAGGCTAGGAGGGAATGGCTCCGTCTCGTGTGGGCTCGACTCCGGCGCCGTGCGTGAGACCGATACACAGGCGGCTGGATAGGGCCGCCTCAGGAGACCTCTCTCACCCCAGGCCGGGCCGGCTCGAAGTCGCCGTGAAGCACATCCGGATCCATGTCGGCGCCATTCGGCCAGACAATGGTGCCGACCTCAGGATCGACCCGGACCTGCCGGAACAGCTTGGGATCCTCACGCAGGGGACGGAAGATCGGTCCCCACATGTAGCGGTCGACGTCGACCTCTCGCGTACTGCCGTCGCTGAAGCCAAGGCGCAGCACGAAACCGTCCAGGACCTCGACCGACCGAATGTCCACCATGGGCGATTCCTTTCGCTACTTCAACGGTTCAATGATATCAAGCGGGAGTTGCTCGACCGCTTTGCTCCAGTTGGTGAGCAGCTCGATACGGTGGAGCGCGCCCCATTCCTAAACCAGCTTGAGCGTGCGGGGGGAGCCATCCGGCCAGGGGTTCGAGAGTGGCAATGCGAATCTGCGCCTGATGGTCCCCATACCGGACATGGAAATGCGCCGGCGAGTGATCGTTGTAATACATCATCACAACGATGCCGTAGAAAGTGCTGATGCGAGGCATGGGGCTGCGATCCGTGCTTGGGGGTAGTGACGAGACCCTAAATGGCCGCGTGGCGGTCGTTATAGACCCCGAGGTCAATCTGAGGTCAATCTGTGGACAAGTCCGTCGTGATGAGGGAACCGTAGCGTGTGCCACACTGGCGGCGTGGACGGAGCGAGGATGCTGATCGATACGCATTGCCACCTGCACCTGCTGGAGGAGCCGGCGGAGGAGGTGGTGGAGCGGGCCAGGGCCGCGGGTGTGGGGCACCTGGTCGACGTCGGTGTGGACGCCGGCTCGAGCGCACAGGCGGCGGGCAACGCCAGGCGCCTGGAGGGCGTCTCCGCCACCGCGGGAGTGCACCCGCACGACGCCGTGACCCTCACCCCGCGCGTCCTCGGGGAACTGCGCGATCTGCTCGCCGACGAGCGGGTCGTCGCCGTGGGCGAGACCGGGCTCGACTACTACCGCGACCGCTCGCCGCGCGAAGTCCAGCGCGCCGCCTTTGCCGCCCACGTGCGGCTTGCGCGCGAGCTCGACAAGGCCCTCGTGGTCCACTGCCGCGACGCCTTCGAGGACGTGCTGGCCATCCTCGAGGGTGAGGGGCCACCGGCGCGGGTCGTGCTGCACTGCTTCTCGGGCGACGACGCCATGGCCGTGCGGGCGGTCGAGGCTGGCTACTACGTCTCCTTCGCCGGCACGGTGACCTTCAGGAACGCGCCCGGGCTGCGGCGGGCGTGCGCGGCGGTGCCCTTGGACCGCATGGTGCTCGAGACCGACAGCCCGTACCTGTCGCCGCACCCCTTCCGCGGCCGCCCGAACCGCCCAGAGCGGGTGGCGATCACCGCCGAGACCGTCGCCGCCGTGCACGGCCTCCCGCTCGAGGAGGTCGCCCGCGCCACCAGCGCGACCGCCATCCGCGCCTTCGGCCTGCCGGTCCCCGTTCCCGGAGGCGCGGTCTGACGCCCGCCGCGCTGCTCACCCCTGGCCGGGTGCGCGCGCTGCTCGCCGCTCACGGGCTGCGCCCCAGCAGGGCGCTCGGTCAGCACTACCTGGTCGACCCCAACACCGCGCGTAAGGTCGTGCGGCTCGCGCAGGTCGAAGCGGGGGAGACCGTTCTCGAGGTGGGGCCGGGCCTCGGCAGCCTCACCCTGGCGCTGCGCGAGACCGGCGCCCTGGTGGTCGCGGTCGAGGCCGACGCCCGCTTGCTGCCCGCTCTCGCCGAGGCGCTCGGTGACGACCCGGGCGTGCGCGTGGTCACGGCGGACGCCGTGCGCGCCGACCTCGCCGCCCTCGCGCCCGAGGCCCGCCGGCTGGTCGCCAACCTGCCGTACAACATCGCCGCCACGCTGGTCCTGCGGGTGCTCACCGACTACCCGCAGTACCGCTGCCTCACCGTGATGGTGCAGCGCGAGGTGGGCGAGCGGCTGGCCGCCGCCCCCGGCACGAGCGCGTACGGTGCCACCAGCGCCAAGGTCGCCGCCCTCGCCGAGGCGCGGCTGCTCGCGCCGGTCAGCCGCAAAGTGTTCCTGCCCGAGCCGCACGTGGACTCGGTGCTGGTTGGCCTGACCCGGACGGGCGAGCACCCGGCGACGGCCGGGGTGGCGTGGGCGACCCTCGCCCGGGTGATCGAGGCGGCCTTCTCGCAGCGGCGCAAGACCCTGCGCAACTCCCTGCGGACGCTGGGCCTCGCCCCGGACGAGGTCGAGGCGCTGGGCCTCGCCTCCGGGGTGGATCTCGGCCTGCGGGCCGAGCGGCTCGGCGTGCCGGCCTTCGCCGCGCTGGCGAGGGCCCTGGAGACCACGGCGTCGAGCGATAAGAGTACCTTTTGAACCAATCCGCCGCCTGCAGCTACCATGCCCGGGCTCGATCAGGGGGCTCGCGGGGAGGCCGGTCCCCGCGTCGCCCACGGATTTGTCGAGGGAGAGCGCGTGCCAAGCCAACAACCGCCCGCGGACCCGCCGACAGTGCTGCGCGCCCACGCAGCCGCCAAGATCAACCTCGCGTTGCTCGTCGGCGAGCGCAGGGACGACGGCTACCACGAGGTTGTCTCGGTGATGCATGCCATCGGGCTCTGGGACGACCTCGAGGTCTCGGTGGCCTCCAAGGGTCTCGGCCTGGAGGTGGAGGGCGAGGGCCTGCCACCCGACGAGAGCAACCTGGTGCTGGTGGCGGCGAGAGAGCTGGCGCGGCGCTCGCGCGGCCTGCCGGGGGCGCGCTTCCGCCTGCGCAAGGGCATCCCGGTCTCTGCGGGCCTCGGTGGCGGCAGCGCGGACGGGGCGGCGGCGCTGCTCGCGCTCGACCGGCTCTGGCAGCTGCACCTGCCGGCGGTGAACCTGCTCGCCATGGCCACCGAGATCGGCTCTGACGTGCCGTTCTGCCTCAGCGGCGGCAGCCGCGTGGGCCGCGGGCGGGGCGAGAAGCTGCGCGACGCCCCCGCCAAGGGGACGCTGTGGTGGCTGGTGGCGATCGACGCCGAGGGGCTCGACACCGCCGCGGTCTACCAGCGCTACGACGAGCTGGGACCGGCGCGGCCGCTGGCCGGACGCCACCCGGTCCAGCTCGAGCAGGCGCTGGCCGCCGGTGACGTCGTGCGAGTCGGGGCGGCGCTCGCCAACGACCTCGAACCGGCGGCCTTCGACCTGCTGCCGACCCTCAAGTCGGGCAAGGAGCGGCTGGTCGAGGCGGGCGCGGTCGGCGCGGTGATGAGTGGCAGCGGCCCCACGCTGCTCGGCCTGGCGCGCGACGAAGAGCACGCTGGCCAGCTCGCCCGCGCGGTGCGCTCCAGCTTCGCCCGGGTCGAGGTGGCCCGCAGCCCCGTGCCCGGGGTGACCTTTGGTTAGGGCCTGTGGATAGCGGGGGGCCGATGGTGGGGTCGGCCCGGTACGATGCCGTGGTGCTCTGGCGGGTGGTGTAACGGCAGCACGGCGGCCTTTGGAGCCGTCAGGTCAAGGTTCGAATCCTTGCCCGCCAGCTGGCCGCCTCGCGGCGCCACCCGCGGGCCGCGCTGGCGGGACACGGCATGGATGGCATGGGTCGGTGAACAGATCCGGAGAGGCGAGAGAGGGGCGCATCGGCATGGGGCTGAGCGTTGTCGTGCTCGCGGCGGGGGAGGGCAAGCGCTTCCGCTCCGCCCTGCCGAAGCCGCTGCACCCGCTGGCCGGGCGGCCGCTGCTGTGGCACGTCCTGGCCGCCGCGGCCGGGCTCGGGGCGGACCGGACCGTGGTGGTGATCGGCCGCGGCGCCGACGAGGTCGGCGTGGCGGTCTCGTCGTTCGACCTCGGCCAGGTGGAATTCGCGGTGCAGCGGGAGCTGCGCGGCACCGGCGACGCGCTGGCGACCGCCGTGCCGTCGCTCCCACCGGATGGTGAGGTGCTCGTCCTGTACGGGGACACCCCGCTGGTGACGACCGCCACGCTGGAGCGCCTGCTCGGCGCCCACCGCGGCGCCAGCGCGCAGGCGACCATCCTCACCTGCACGATGGCCGATCCCACCGGCTACGGGCGGGTGCTGCGCGGCGCGGACGGCGCCGTCGCCGGCGTGGTCGAGGAGCGCGACGCCAGTGCGCAGCAGCGGGCCATCACCGAGATCAATGCCGGTTCCTATGTCTTCCAGCGGCCGGTGCTGGACGCGCTCGCGCTGCTCAGGGCCGACAACGGCCAGAACGAGCTGTACCTGCCCGACCTTCTCCCGATGGTCCTCGAGGAGGGCGGCCAGGTGGCGGCCAGCAGCGCCCCGCCCGAGGAGGTCCAGGGGGTCAACGACCGCGCCCAGCTCGCCGAGGCCGGGGCCGTGCTGCGGCGGCGCACGCTCGGACGTCTGCTGGAGGCGGGCGTGACAGTGGTGGACCCGGCCACCGCCTACGTGGACGTCGACGTCGAGGTCGGCACGGACACCGTCCTCGAGCCGCTCGTCTTCCTCGAAGCGGGCACGCGGGTGGGGGAGGGCTGCCGCATCGGCCCCAATGCCCGGCTGGTCGCGTGCACGGTGGCGGACGGCGCGACGGTGACCCAGACGGTCGGGGTCCAGGCGATCGTCGGGCCGGGCGCGATCGTCGGGCCGTTCGCCTACCTGCGCCCTGGTGCCGAGCTCGGGCCGCGCAGCAAGGTCGGCACCTACGTGGAGGTCAAGAAGTCCCGCATCGGCGCGGGCAGCAAGGTGCCCCACCTCACCTACGTGGGTGACGCCGAGCTCGGCGAGGGGGTCAATGTCGGCGCGGGCGTGGTATTCGTCAACTACGACGGGGTGGCCAAGCACCGCACGGTCGTCGGGGACGGCGCGTTCATCGGATCGGATACCATGCTAGTGGCTCCCTTGACCGTCGGTGATGGGGCACAGACGGGGGCGGGCTCCACCATCACAAAGGACGTCCCCTCCGGCGCCCTCGCCATCGAGCGCGCCGACCAGCGCACCATCGAGGGCTGGGTGGCGCGCCGCCGAGGACGGGCCGGGCGTGACCACGGCAGCGACCATGAGCAGCCGGATCACCGGGACGACAGCGGGAGCCGGGGAGGGGAGCGGTGAGCGAGCGTGTGACGCCCAAGATGGTCGAGGCGCTTGGGCGCAGGCACCTGATGCTGTTCTCGGGCCGCGGCAGCCACGAGCTGGCCGCCGAGGTTGCCGGACACCTCGGGATCGAATGCGGCTCGGCGGACCTGCGTGACTTCGCCAATGGCGAGACTTATGCGCGGTTCCAGGAGAGCGTGCGCGGCACGGACGCGTTCGTGATCCAGACCCATTCCGCTCCCGTGAACGAGCGGATCATGGAGCAGCTGATCATGATCGACGCGCTCAAGCGGGGGTCGGCCAAGCGGATCAGCGCGGTGGTCCCCTACTACGGGTACTCGCGGCAGGACAAGAAGGGCCGCTCCCGCGAGCCGATCACCGCCAAGCTGGTCGCCGACCTGCTCGAGGTCGCCGGGGCGGACCGGATCATCACCATGGACCTCCACTCCGGGCAGATCCAGGGCTTCTTCAACGGGCCGGTGGACCACCTCACGGCGCTGCCGGTGCTTGCCGACTACATCCGCCAGAACTATCCGGGCGAGCTCGTGGTGGTCGCGCCGGACGCCGGCCGGGTCAAGGCGGCTGAGAAGCTGGCCGGGGCTCTGGGCGAGTCGCTCGCCTTCCTGCACAAGCGCCGCAATCCTGACGTCGCCAACCAGGTCGAGGTGCACGAGGTCGTCGGCGAGGTCGACGGCCGGCTGTGCGTGATGATCGACGACATCATCGACACCGCCAGCACCATCGTGAAGGGCGCCGAGGTGCTGATGGCCAACGGAGCCGAGCGGGTGATCGCCGCCGCCACCCACGGGATCTTCTCGGGCCCGGCGATCGACCGGCTGAAGAACGCTCCCGTCAGCGAGATCGTGGTCACCAACACGGTCCCGGTCTCCGAAGAGCAGCGGCTCGACAAGATCGTGGTGTTGTCGATCGCCAAGATCCTGGCGGACGCGATCCGCGCGGTGTTCGAGGACGCCAGCGTCTCCGAGATCTTCAACGACCAGAACCAGGTCTGAGCGCGCTCGGTCAGGCTCCCGCGCTCCCGCGCTTCGCTGACGCGGTTGGCCTGCCGTGCCACCATGGCGCATGGACCTTCCAGTGATGCCTCCGGTCAGGCCGATGCTCGCCAAAGCGGTATCGATCCTGCCGCGCGACATGCTGTACGAGCCCAAGTGGGACGGCTTCCGCTGCATCGTCTTCCGCGACGGGGACGAGGTGGCGCTGGACAGCCGCAACGAGCTGCCGATGGCGCGCTACTTCCCGGACCTGGTGGTCGCCGCGCGCCAGCAGCTCCCGCCGCGCTGCGTGGTCGACGGCGAGGTGGTCCTCTTCAAGGGCAAGGGCCTCGACTTCGAGCTGCTGCAGCAGCGTATCCACCCGGCCGCGTCGCGCATCGACATGCTGGCGCAAGAGACCCCGGCCTCCCTGATCGCCTTCGACCTGCTGGCGCTCGGCGACGAGAGCTATCTGGAGCGGCCGTTCGTCGAGCGCCGAGCCGCGCTGGAGGAGACCCTCGGGGCGTGCAGGGGTCCGGTGTACGTGACCCCGCTGACAGACTCGTACCGCACCGCGGAGCGCTGGTTCCGGACCTTCGAGGGGGCCGGTCTGGACGGGGTGGTCGCCAAGCCTCGCGACCAGCTCTACGCGCAGGACCAGCGGGTCATGTTCAAGGTGAAGCACGAGCGCACGGCCGACTGCGTGGTGGCCGGCTTCCGCTGGTACAAGCGCGGGCCGGTGGTCGGCTCGCTGCTGCTGGCGCTCTACGACGAGAACGGCGAGCTGCAGCACGTCGGGGTGACCTCGTCGTTCAGCCTGGCTCGCCGGCAGGAGCTGCTCGATGAGCTGGCACCCTACCGGCTGCACCAGGGCGAGCCGCATCCCTGGCTTGGCGCGGTGACGGCGGAGCGCATCCCGGGCGAAGCCTCGCGCTGGAGCGGCAAGAAGGACCTCTCCTGGGAGCCGCTGCGCCCCGAGCTGGTGGTCGAGGTCGCCTACGACCACATGGAGGGCCGGCGCTTCCGCCACACCGCCCAGTTCCGGCGCTGGCGGCCCGACCGCGACCCGCGCTCCTGCGGCTACGACCAGCTCGAGCGGCCGGTCGCCTTCGACCTCGCCGAGATCCTGGCCAGCGGAACCGCCTGAGCCTGGCCTGCGGAACCGCCTGAGCCTGGCCTGCGGAACCGCCTGAGCCTGGCCTGCGGAACCGGCTGAGCCTGGCTCGAGGCTGACCGGGGCCCGCCTTGAGCGGGCCGGGCTCGCGCTGCTACCCTGCCGAGCGCTCGCGCTTGCGCGCTGAGCTGTTTCATGATGCGTCGATAGTCGATAGAGATCGCGACGGTGATCCCGACAAGGAGGCTCGTTTCCCATGTCCGAGTACCAGCTTGCCGCGGAGCCCCGCACGGACACCGGGAAGGGACCCGCCCGCCGAGCCCGCGCCGCGGGCCGCGTCCCCGCGGTCCTGTACGGCCACGGCACCAAGCCCGAGCACCTAACGGTCGATGCGCGCGAGTTCAGCCAGGCCCTGCGCAGCGGCGGGGCCAACGCGCTGATCACCCTGCGGCTGGGCAGGGCCCGGCACCTGGCCCTGGCGCGTGAGATCCAGCGGCACCCGGTCCGCGGCACCTATACACACGTGGACTTCCTGGTGGTCCGCCGGGGCGAGAAGGTCACCGTCTCGGTGCCGGTGCACCTGACCGGCGAGGCGCCCGGGGTGGTCCAGGACGGTGTCCTCGGCCAGGACCTCCACCAGCTCAGCGTGGAGGCGGAGGTGACGGCCGTGCCCGAGGCCATCGAGGGTGACATCTCCGGCCTGGAGATCGGCGATGTGCTGCGGGTCGGCGACCTCAAGCCGCCGGAGGGCGCGACCATCCTGGACGACCCCGAGGCGCCGGTGGCCTCGGTCATGCCGCCGACCGTGGAGGCTGTCGGGGCCGAGGCGGAAGCGGAGGCGGCGGAGGGCGAGGCCGGCGAGGAGGCCGCGGCCGCCGAGCCTGCCGCCCGTGGCGAGGGCTCCGAGGGGGACCAGTAACCGCTGGCCCTCCTCGGTCGTTGGCGGCGGTCGCGCATGCCCTCGGTGGCGGAGGCTGAGGAGTCCTCCGGGCCGTGGCTCGTGCTCGGGCTCGGTAACCCCGACCAGGAGTACGCCAACACCAGGCACAACGCCGGTGCGATGGTGGTCAAGCTTCTGGCGGAGCGGTTCGGGGTGCGGCTGAAGCGCTCGCGCCAGCGTGCCGAGGTGGCGGAGGTCCTCGACGGCGACGCTCGCATCGTGCTCGCGCGCCCCACGAGCTACGTGAACGAGTCCGGTGGGCCGGCGTCGCTGCTGATGCACTACTACAAGGTCCCGCTCGAGCGGCTCATCGTCGTGCACGACGAGATCGACCTCGCCTGGGGCAAGCTCCAGGTGCGCCGCGGCGGCGGCACCGCCGGTCACAACGGGCTGAAGGACATCGTCAAGGCGCTGGGCAGCCCGGATTTTCTGCGGGTCCGCCTTGGGGTCGGCCGCCCTCCCGGTCGCCAGGACCCCGCCGACTACGTCCTGGAGCCGGTCCCCAAGCGGCTCGCGGAGGACTTCGGCGTGCTGGTCGAGCGCGGCGCCGACGCCGCCATCGACCTGGTCCATCTCCCCCTCGCCCGCGCCCAGGACCGCCACAACCACTAGCTGGGAGGATCAGGCTCCGCCGCCCCCCGGGGGATGACCATGGCACAGGCGCTCTTGGGGGGCCGTGGGGGGAGCGGGCTCCCCCCACATGGGTAGATTCGCCCTGGCGCGCGAAGCGCGCGCCGTGGGGGGAGCGGGCTCCCCCCACATGGATCGAGGACTGCGGTGTGTTCCGAGGAGGATCTATGAATATCGATGCGGTGGGCCGAGCGGCCAAGCGGATAGCTGGGCAGGTGCACGTGACGCCGGTGCTGACCTCGGCCACGCTGGACGCCGAGACCGGCGCCCAGGTGGTGGCGAAGAACGAGGCGCTGCAGAAGACCGGCTCCTTCAAGGCAAGGGGAGCGCTGAACCGGCTGCTCACCCTGCCCGAGGAGGAGGTCGCGCGCGGGCTGGTCACGGTGTCGGCCGGCAATCACGCCGCCGCGCTGGCGTGGGCCGCCATGCGGGTCGGCGCCAAGGCCACCGTGGTGATGCCGCGCTACGCGCCCGCCGCGAAGGTGGCCGCCTGTCATGGCTACGGCGCGGAGGTCGTGCTGTACGGCGACAGCACCGGCGAGGCGTTCGCCGAGTGCGAGCGTCTGCGAGACGAGCGGGGTCTGGAGCTCGTCCATCCCTTCGACGACCCGGAGATCGTGGCCGGGCAGGGCACCAGCGCGCTGGAGCTGGTCGCCGAGGCCGGGCCGGTCGACGTCTGGGTCGTGCCGCTGGGCGGCGGCGGGCTCGCCTGCGGCACCGCGCTGGTGGTCCGCGACGCCAACCCTGGCTGCCGGGTGGTGGCGGTGGAGCCAGAAGGCGCGTCGACGCTGAGCGCGGCTCTCGCCGCCGGCCGGCCGGTGCCGATCGTGCCCAGCTCGGTGGCGGACGGCCTCTGCGCGCCGCGCGCCGGGGACCGAACCTTTCCGCTGTTCCGCCGGCTCGTCGACGAGGTGATCACCCTCAGCGACGAGCAGATCCTCGCCGGGGTGCGCTTCGTGATGGAGCGTATGAAGGCCGTGGTGGAGCCGGCCGGCGCGGCCGGGGTCGCCGCGCTCCTGGCTGGCGCGGTCGGCGACGTCGCCGGCAGGCGCGTGGGCACGATCTTGTCCGGCGGCAACCTCGACCTCACCGCGGTGGTGCCACTCCTGCCCTGAGTCAGCGGACGCAGCGGACGCGCGGGTCGTGGTATGCGAGCGCGCGTAGCAGCAGGTGGTGGGAACCTCGGACCACACCGGGCCGCGGGCGCGGTTTGCGCGTCCGCACACTGCGATATTCTGTTCTGGAAGGGTAATGCGAACTACCCCCCGGTCGCCTCGGCCGGGGGGTCCTGGCGCGTGCGCGGAAGTCCCGCGTGCGATGGATCAATGGGCTTGATGAAACGTGCGACTTGAACCACTGCTCGACCTCCTGCCGGCCGACCCCGCCTTTGCGCGCCTGCTCGAAACGCTCGAGCAGGAGCGCGACGCGCGCCCCGCCGGTCCCCAGGTGGTCGTCGCCGACGTGGCCCGCGCCCTGGTGCTCGCCGGGCTCGCCCGCTGGAGCGGGCGGCTGGTGGTGGCCGTCACCGCCACCGCCTCCGACGCCGAGGCGCTCGCCACCGACGTGGCCGCCTTCCTCGACAGCGACCGTGTCGACTTCTTCCCCGCCTGGGAGACGCTGCCGCACGAGCGCCTCTCGCCGCGCTCCGAGACGGTGGCCAAGCGCCTGGGCCTCATCCATTCGCTCGCCCCCGCCCGCCACGGCGGCGGCCAGGGCGACGCCGGCCTGGCCGTGATCGGCGTGCCGGCCAAGGCGATGATGCAGCCGCTTGCGCCCGGCCTCGACGAGATCGAGCCGGTCCGCGTCGCCAGGGGCGACCAGCTCGAGCTCGAGGAGCTGCTCGAGCGCCTGGTCGCCGCCGGCTACCAGCGCACCGACATGGTCGAGCGCCGCGGCGAGGTGGCCGTCCGGGGCGGCCTGGTCGACTTCTTCCCGCCGGGCGAGGACCACCCCGTGCGGGTCGAGTTCTGGGGCGACGAGGTCGAGGGCATCCGCTCCTTCGCCGTGGCCAGCCAGCGCTCGCTCACCGAGCTGCCAGCGGTGGAGGCGTTCCCCTGCCGGGAGGTGCGCCTCGGCGCGCGCGAGCGGAACCGGGCGCGGCAGCTCGCCCATGAGGTGCCCACCGCCGGTGACCTGCTCGCGCGGGTGGCCGAGGGGCTCGACGTGGAGGGCGTCGAGTCGCTCCTGCCGCTGCTCTACGACGAGCTGCCATCGCTGCCGGACTACCTTCCCGCCAGCGCGATCCTGGTACTGGTCGACCCCAAGCGCACCGTCGACCGCGCCGAGGAGATCCGCGCTCAGGCGGAAGAGGCGATGCAGGCGTCATGGACCAGCGCGGCCGAAGGCGGCACCGCGCCGGTCGAGGGTGCCGCCTACCAGCCCCTCGAGCGAGTGCTCGAGAGGTCGGGGCGCGCGCTGCTGCGGCTCGGTGCGCTGGACGCCGGCGCCCCGGCCGCGCTGCGCATCGACGCCCATCCGATCGAGCCGTACCGGGCCAACGTCACCAAGATCGCCGCGGACGCCCGCGAGCTCGGTGCCGAGGGCTACACCGTGCTGCTCACCACCGAGGGCTCTGGCCCGGCCCAGCGGCTGGTCGACGTGCTGCGGGACGAGGGGCTCGAGGTCCAGCTCGTGGCCGCGCTGCCGGCGGAGCCGCGTGCCGGGCTCCCGCCGGCCGGCGAGCACGCGGGTCAGGGACGGCTGCTGGTCGGCACCGCTCCGCTGCTCAACGGCTTCCGCCTGCCCGCGCCGCGGCTCGCGCTGCTGGCCGAGGGCGACCTGTACGGCACCCGACGGCAGACGCGCGACCAGGCCCGCATGGCGTCGACGCGCCGCCGCACCGCCCACGCGGGCGGGCAGATCGCCCTCGAGGAGCTGCAGCCTGGCGACATCGTCGTCCACGCGGTCCACGGGATCGGCCGCTACGTCGGCATGGAGCACCGCACCGTCGCCGGCGCCGAGCGTGACTACCTGCTGCTCTCCTATGACCAGGGTGACCGCCTCTACCTGCCGACCGACCAGGTCGAGATGATCAGCCGCTACGTCGGCGGCGAGGCGCCGAAGCTGTCCCGGCTCGGCACCAGGGAATGGGACCGGCAGAAGGCCCGGGTCCGCCGCAAGGTGCGCGAGATCGCCGCCGAGCTGATCCGCCTGTACGCCGCGCGCATGGCCTCGCCCGGCCACGCCTTCGGACCAGACACGCCCTGGCAGGGTGAGCTGGAGGATGCCTTCCCCTACACCGAGACCCCCGACCAGCTCACCGCCATCGAGGAGGTCAAGGCCGACATGGAGGCGCCGGTCCCGATGGACCGGCTGCTCTGCGGCGACGTGGGCTACGGCAAGACCGAGGTGGCGGTGCGCGCCGCCTTCAAGGCGGTGATGGACGGCAAGCAGGTGGGCGTGCTGGTCCCGACCACCCTGCTGGCCCAGCAGCACCTCGCCACCTTCTCCGAGCGATTCGCGCCCTTCCCGGTCAAGGTCGCCGTGCTGTCGCGCTTCGCCTCCAGGAGGGAGCAGGACGAGATCATCGCCGCCATGGCCAACGGCACCGTCGACGTGGTGATCGGCACCCACCGGCTGCTCTCGGCCGACGCCAGGTGGTCCGACCTGGGCCTGGTCGTCGTCGACGAGGAGCAACGCTTCGGCGTGACCCACAAGGAGCACCTGAAGCAGCTCCGCACCGAGGTCGACGTGCTCACCCTGACCGCCACGCCGATCCCGAGGTCGCTGGAGATGAGCCTGTCCGGCATCCGCGACCTCTCGGTGATGGAGACCCCGCCGGAGCAGCGCCACCCGGTGCTCACCTTCGTCGGTCCCTCCGACACCGCCACGGTGGCCAACGCCATCCGCCGCGAGATGCTGCGCGAGGGCCAGACCTTCTACGTGCACAACCGGGTCGACACCATCCAGCGCGCCGCGCTCCAGGTACGGCAGCTGGTGCCTGAGGCGAGGGTCGGCGTGGCCCACGGGCAGATGAGGGAGGAGCAGCTCGAGCGGGTCATGCTCGACTTCTGGGACAAGGCCTACGACGTGCTGGTGTGCACCACGATCATCGAGTCCGGGCTGGACATCCCCACCGTCAACACGCTCGTCGTCGAGCGGGCGGACACCCTCGGCCTGGCGCAGCTCTACCAGCTCAGGGGCCGGGTCGGGCGCTCCCGCGAGCGCGCCTACGCGTACATGCTCTACCCGGCCGAGCACTCGCTGACCGAGGCCTCGCACCAGCGCCTTGCCACCATCGCCACCCACACCGATCTCGGCTCCGGCATGGCGATCGCCCTGAAGGACCTGGAGATCCGCGGCGCCGGTAACCTGCTCGGCACCGACCAGTCGGGTCACGTGGCCCTGGTCGGCTACGACCTCTATATGCAGATGCTCGCCGAGGAGGTGGCGGACCTGCGCGGCCGACCGATCGAGCGGCCCAGGGAGCTCAAGCTGGAGGTGCCGGTCGACGCGCACCTGCCGGCGGCGTACGTGCCGCGCGAGCGGCTGCGCCTGGAGGCGTACCGCCGCCTCGGCGGCGCCAGAAAGGTGGAGGAGGTGGAGGCGCTCGGCGCCGAGCTCGCCGACCGCTACGGGCCGCCTCCGCCGCCGGTGCGGAGCCTGCTCGCCCTTGCCGGCGTGCGCGCCCAGGCGAGCGCCGTGGGCCTGGAGGAGGTGGTCGCCTTCGCGGGCCGGGTGCGGCTGGCGCCAGTGGCCAAGCTGGCCGAGTCGAAGCAGGTCCGTCTCGACCGCCTGTATCCCGGCGCCATCTGGAAGCAGGCCGAGGAGAGCCTGCTGGTCCCCCTGCCCTCTCAGGGGGGCAGGGCGCCACGGCTGGGCCAGCGGCCGGCCGAGGCCGGCGTCGACCTGCCCGCCTGGCTGTCGGAGCTGCTCACCACGATCCTCGACGCCCCGGCCCCGCCCGCCCTTCCCTCCGACCGTCCCGACCTCCGCCCCGCCGCCTCCTGACAGCACGGACGGGGCGCGCCGAACCAGGCCGCAAGCGCCAGAGCTGGGACGCTCGACGTGTATCCTGGTCCCCTTAGCCGTCTGCCGAGACTCGAGGTTGGCCAGTGCGACGTCTGCTTCCTGCTGCGTGCCTCGCCGCCGTCGTGCTGTTCGCCGCTGGCTGCGCGAGCAACACCAGCGGGCAGGCCGCCACGGTGAACGGTATCTCAGTCCCGGTGAGCCGGCTCACCCAGATGCTCAAGGCGCAGCTCGCGCAGCAGCAGGAGAGCCAGCAGCAGGGCCAGCAACAGCAGCAGGCGCTGGACGTCGACGGGCTCACGCGGCAGTCGCTCGACGGCCTGATCCAGGTCGAGCTGATCCTGGACGGCACCAGAAAGGCGGGCATCACCGTCCCCGAGTCGGCGGTCGACGCCCGGATCCAGCAGGTCAAGGCGCAGGCGCAGGCCCAGGGCATGAAGTACGAGGACCTGCTGCGGCAGCACAGCCTCACCGACGAGCTGTTGCGCGAGCAGTTCAGGGCCGAGGTCGCCCTCGACCAGCTCGGCACCAAGCTGGTGCCGTACTCGCCAGACAGCGAGCTGATCAAGCGGCTCGGGCAGCGCAAGGCCGACTACGAGCAGGTCCAGGTGCGTCACGTCCTGGTCAAGGACGTGGCCACCGCCAACAAGGCCCGCCAGCTGCTGGCCGGCGGCGACTGGGCCGCGGTCGCCAGGCGGTACTCGATCGACACGCAGAGCAAGACTCGCGGCGGCGACATCGGCTTCATCGCCAAGGGCCAGACCGTGCCAGAGTTCGAGCGGGCCGTGCTCGCCCTGGCCGACCAGGGGACCTGCAAGGGCAAGACCTCGGGGACCTGCGCCTCGCCCATCTCCGCCCCGGTCCACACCCAGTACGGCTACCACCTGATCCAGGTGATCGGCCTGCGCCTGCCGCCGCTCACCAACGATCTGCGCGGGCAGCTCGAGCCGGCGATCAAGCAGCGCCGCGACAGCGCGCTCCAGGCCTGGTTCGCGGACCAGCTCAAGCACGCCAGCGTGTCGGTGAACCCACGCTTCGGGCGCTGGGACGCGAGCGCGGGGAAGGTCGTCGAGCGCTCCACCACTCCCGGCAGCTCTGCCCAGAGCAGCCAGGCGCAGCCCGGTCAGGCACCCGGGCAGCCGTAGCGACATCATGACCCGGGTTGTGCTGGTCGCGTCCAGCCCACGCTTCGCGCTGCTGTTCCCGCCGCAGACCTGGCGCGCGCTCGACAGCGCCCGGCCCGTCTACGTGCTCGACCGCGACCACCCGTCGCTGCCAGCGCTCGAGGTGGGCGAGATCGCCTGGGAGGTCCTGCCGGTCGCCGCCGACGACGGCCCCGCCGGCCGCGACCTGCTGCTGATCGGGCAGGGCGTCGACCCCGAGGCGGTCGCGAGCGCGCGCCGCCAGGCGGACGCCCTGCTCGCCATCGCCAAGCAGCGGGGCAGCGCCACCCTGCTGCTGCCGCCGTCCAACGACGGCCCGCTGGTGCAGATGGTCTCCGACCGGGCGGCCCGCCAGCACATCGAGGTCGAGGCGGTCTACCCGCTGGGCGAGCCGAAGGGCTCCGCCCTGATCGACCTGGTCGCCACCGAGACCCGGCTGCGCGGCCCGGGGGGGTGCCCATGGGACCTGGAGCAGACGCACGCCTCCCTGGCCCGGCACCTGGTCGAGGAGGCCTACGAGGTCCTCGACGCCATCGAGGAGGGTGGTCCCGACCACCTCCGTGAGGAGCTCGGCGACCTGCTGCTGCAGGTGGTGTTCCACGCGCAGCTCGCCGAGGACGCCGGTCAGTTCGACGTGGACGCCGTGGCCAGAGGCATCACCGAGAAGCTGGTGCGCAGGCACCCGCACGTCTTCGGCGACGTGACCGTGGGATCCGCTGGCGAGGTTCTGCGCAACTGGGAGACCATCAAGCGTGAGCAAGAGGGCCGCACCGACCCGCTGGCGGGCATCCCGTCGGCGCTGCCGGCGCTGCAGCTCGCCGCCAAGCTGCAGAGGCGCGCGGCCGAGGGCGGCGTTGCCTGGCCCGAGCGCGACAGTCCCATCGCCGCGGTCCGGCGGGCGCTGGAGGAGGCGGGCGCGGCCGGCGCGACGGAGCCGGAACAGCGCGAGCAGGCCATCGGCGAGCTGCTGTTCGCGGTGGTCGCCCTGGCAAGGGAGGGCGGCGTCGAGCCGGAGGCCGCGCTGCGGCGCAGCGCGCGCCGCTTCCGCGCCCGCGTCGCCGAGGCTCTCGGCGATAGTGAGGCCGAAGCGGAATCCGCGACGTAATTGCCCTGTGGAAATCCGCGAGCAATCGAGTGGCCGATGATATGCTCGGCCCCGGCCTCGTTTCCGCAAACCCGCACCGACGACCAACCCGGAGACCTTCCCCATGACAGCGATCGAGCTGGTGCTCGCCCGTGAAGTCCTCGACTCCCGCGGGAACCCCACCCTCGAGTGCGAAGTCCAGCTCGAGGACGGCTCGGTCGGGCGCGGCATCGTGCCCTCCGGCGCCAGCACCGGCAAGTTCGAGGCGGTCGAGCTGCGCGACGGCGGCACGCGCTATGGCGGCAAGGGCGTCCTGGGCGCGGTGCGCAACGTCAACGAGGCGATCGCCCCCGCGCTGCTGGACGAGGACGCCTACGACCAGCGCGCGATCGACCGGGTAATGATCGACCTCGACGGCACCGACAACAAGGCGAAGCTCGGCGCCAATGCGATCCTGGGCGTCTCGATCGCGGTGGCCAGGGCCGCCGCGGAGTCGCTCGGGCTGTCGCTGTTCCGCCACCTCGGCGGTGCCTCCGCCCACGTGCTGCCGGTGCCGCTGCTGAACGTGCTCAACGGCGGCGCGCACGCCGACAACGACGTCGACTTCCAGGAATTCATGATCGTCCCGGTGGGGGCCCCCTCCTTCGCCGAGGCGCTGCGCATGGGCGCCGAGGTCTACCACGCCCTCAAGTCGGTGCTGAAGGAGCGGAGCCTGTCGACCGGCGTCGGCGACGAGGGCGGCTTCGCGCCTGACCTGCCGGGCAACGAGGCGGCGCTGGAGCTGCTGGTCGCCGCGATCCGGCAGGCCGGCTACGAGCCGGGGCCCGAGGTCGCCCTGGCGCTCGACCCGGCCGCGACCGAGCTATGGCGGGACGGCCGCTACGAGCTCAGGGGCGAGGGCCGTGTGCTCGACGCCGGCGCCATGGTCCGGCTGTTCGCCGAGCTCTGCGACCGCTACCCGATCGTGTCGATCGAGGACGGCCTCGCCGAGGAGGACTGGGACGGCTGGCGGGAGCTGACCGACACGCTCGGCGACCGGGTCCAGCTCGTCGGCGACGACCTGTTCGTCACCAACGTCGAGCGCATCCAGCGCGGACTCGACCTGGGCGTGGCCAACTCGGTTCTGCTCAAGGTCAACCAGGTCGGCTCGCTCTCGGAGACCTTCGACGCCGCCGACCTCGCCCACCGCAGGGGCTGGACCACGATGATCAGCCACCGCTCCGGGGAGACTGAGGACACCACCATCGCCGACCTGGCGGTCGCGCTCGGCTCCGGCCAGATGAAGAGCGGCGCCCCCTGCCGTACCGAGCGTGTCGCCAAGTACAACCAGCTCCTGCGGATCGAGGAGGAGCTGGGGGAGAGCGCCAGCTTCCCGGGACGCCTCGCGTTCCCGCGCGCCCGGCTGGGAGGGGGGACGTGAGCAGGCGGCAGCCGCAACCCCTTCTCGGGTCGCTGGGATGGCCGTCTGGCGGCAGAGGTGGGCGGGCCCGGCGCCCGGCGGGCATCACCTCCCGGGGGGTGCTGCTGTTCCTGGTGATGTTCGTGCTCGCGGCGACGGCCGTCTACCCGCTGCGCCAGTACCTCGCCCAGCAGGGGCGCATCGAGCAATTGCAGGCGAGGCAGGCCGCGCTGGACGCGGCCAACCAGCGCCTCGAGCGCGAGCGCGCCCGCCTGCGGGACCCCGCCTACGTCGACCATCTCGCCAAGCAGGAGTTCCAGCAGGTCGAGCCGGGCGAGCAGGCCTGGCTGCTGACGGGCACGCCGCCCGCCGACAAGCCGCTCCCGCAGGCCTCCAAACCGCCGCCCAAGCGAGCCTGGTACCAGCGCGCGTGGCACTGGCTCACCGACTGGGCGACCTGACCCGCCACCAGCCGCACCTGAGCCGACCCGCCGGCGCGCGCCAACCGCGCTCTCTACTCGGACGATCCGCCGGATCGCGCCGGCAAGTGCGTTTGTTGACGGTCTGCTCGGCCGTCCCTACGATGGCTGGCAAGCCGCCTTTGTGCGGCACTCGCCAATCCCTCTTGACCGCCTCGCAAGTGGCGGTCCCGATGTCGCCGCCAGGGGGGCCGGTGGACTCCAGCCGCGAAGCGGTCGTCCCACGGTCCCACAAGAGCGGGGCAAAGGAGCGTTAGTCATCAGTATGAGTGCCGAGATCGGGGCCATCGTCCCGGGCACAGTCGTCCGTATCGCACCCTACGGAGCCTTCGTAAAGCTCGAATCGGGTGAGACCGGTCTTGTCCACATCTCCGAGATCGACCGCAACTACGTGCGCTCGGTCGAGGAGCACCTCCGCCTCGACGACCAGGTGACGGTCAAGGTCGTCGGTGTGAAGGAGGACGGGAAGATCGACCTCTCCATCAAGCAGGCCGCGCCCGACTGGCAGCCGGAGGCGCCGCGCCGCCGGTCCGCCAAGGATCCCGAGTTCGAGCAGAAGCTCAAGCGGTTCATGCGTTCCAGCGAGGAGCGCCTGGTCGACGTCAAGCGCCAGCGCGAAGCTCGCCGCGGCTGACGGCCACGTGCCACGGACCCCGTCCCGGTCGCCGCGCCGGCCGGACCTGTCCGCTCTGCCGGACCCGGCGGCGCTGCCGTGGGACGGGCACCGGTCCGGCGAGGCGCCTGACCCGCGCGCCCAGCCCGGCTGGGCCGCGTCGCTGCCCGAGGCGAGCCCCGCCGAGCGCCTCCTGATCGAGAGAGAGCTGGGCCGCGCGGTGCGTGGCTCGGTCGCGGTGGCCGCCCGCTGCCGCTACGGCTTGCCCGCTGTGGTCCGCACCTCTCCGCGCCTGCCCGACGGCACTCCCTTCCCGACGCTGTACTGGCTGTCGTGCCCCGCCGCCAGCGTGGCCGTGGGGCGGCTGGAGGCGGCCGGCTGGAATGCGCGATTGTCCGAGCGGGTCACGGCGGAGCCAGATCTGGCCGCGGCGCACCGAGCCGCGCACGGGCAGTACCTGGCACAGCGGGACGCGCTGGGACGCCTTCCCGGCGATCCCGGCGTCGGCGGGCTGCCTGGCCGGGTCAAGTGCCTGCACACCCTCTACGCGCACGAGGTGGCGACCGGCGCCGACCCGGTCGGCCGCATGGTGCGCCGGGTCATCGAGCCGATCGACTGCCCAGGCCCATGCGTAGACTCGGTCGACAGGGTCAAGAGCTGACGACGGAGGGAACCGTGCGACTCGCTGCCGTTGACGTGGGCACGAACTCGACCCGGCTGCTCGTGGCCGACGTGGACGGGGACCGGATCACCGCCGAGCACGCCCGCGAGATGATCATCACCCGCCTGGGCAAGGGCGTCGACAGGACGCGCCGCCTGGATCCCGCCGCCCTGCGGCGGACCCTCGACGTGCTCGCCGGCTACGCGGCCACCTGCAGGGAGCTGGGAGTGCAGGCCACCAGGGTCGTGGCGACCAGCGCGACCAGGGACGCCGAGAACCGCCAGGAGTTCCTCGACGGCGTGCGCCGGCTGTTCGGGGTGGAGGCCGAGGTGCTCACCGGCGGCGAGGAGGGCACCACCGGCTACCTCGGCGCCACCCACGACCTGCCGGGCGACGAGCGCACGCTGGTGGTGGACATCGGCGGGGGCTCCACCGAGTTCACCATCGGCAACCACGACCCCGAGGCGACGCTGTCGATCGACATCGGCTGCGTGCGCCTGCTCGAGCGCCACCTGCACAGCGACCCGCCGACCGCGGACGAGGTGGCGGCGCTGCGGCGCGACGTCCAGTCGCACCTCGGCGAGGTGCGGGCCGTGCTGGATCCGGCGTCGGCGAGCCGCGTGGTCGGGGTGGCGGGCACGATCACCACGGTCACCGCGGTGGCGCTCGGCCTGGAGACCTACGACCCCGCCCGGATCCACCACGCCGTGATGACCGCCGACATGATCTCCGCAACGGCCGCGCGCCTGTGCGCGATGACGGTCGCCGAGCGGGCCGCACTCCCGGTTATGGCCAAGGGACGCGAGGACGTGATCGTCGCCGGCGCGCTGGTCCTGGACGAGATCTGCCGGACCTTCGGCTTCGACCGACTGATCGCCAGCGAGGCCGACATCCTCGACGGCGTGCTCCTCGGGCTGCACCGCCGCATCAGCGCCGCGGCGTAGCCTCCAGCAGCTTGACCGGCAGCTCGCGGCCGGTCGGGGTGGTGTAGCTGAACTCCTCGCCCGGCTTGCGGCCAAGCACCGCCTGCCCGAGCGGCGACTGCAAGCTCAGCACGTCCATGCCGTCGATGGCCTCCTCCCGGCTGCCGAGGAAAAAGACCTCCTCGTCGCCGGCGATCTCCAAGCGGACGACCATGCCGGGTCCGGCCGTGCCGGTGTCCCTCGGCTCACCCACCACCGCCGAGCGGAGGATCTCCTCGAGCTGCCGGATGCGCGCCTCCATAAGGCCCTGCTCGTTCTTGGCGGCGTCGTAGTCGGCGTTCTCGCGGATGTCGCCGTGCTCGCGGGCCACCCCGATCGCATGCGAGACACGCTCGCGACCCGTGGTCTTGAGCTCCTCCAGCTCGTCGCTCAGGCGCTGGTACGCCTCTGGTGTCAGGTAGGTGACGCGATCGCCACTTGGCAGGGACATCGTTCGGGAACCTCCTTGGCCGCGAAGCTCCAAAGCACGACGGGGCTCCACTTCGCGACGGAATCCTGCCCCGTCCTCTTGCCGTGATATAGCGGTTCGCGGCCTGTTCAGCCGGCAGGTCGTGCCGTGCTGCGCCGTCTCGCCCGGCCCGCTGCCCGGGCCGCTCGCCGCGCCAGGTCAGGTCAGAGCGAGCAGCAACACCCCACGCCGAGCATCACGGAAAGGCGCGCTGCCCGCATGGCGTTGCCGGCCCAGGGCTCGATCTGGTCGATCCCGAGCCGGGTGGGCCGGTCGCTCGAAACGGCCGCGGTCATGCTCCACCTCCCGCGAAGACGGCCATGAGGCCCAAAAAGCTCAAAGAGCGGGTCCCAAGCCCGCGCAGACCAACAAGCTACCCTTCTGGAGCGGCTGTTGCCAGGTTGATCCGCTTATTGCCAGTGGGCGCCGGCCACGTACCTGGCCCGCGGCGCGTCCTCGTCCGCCAGCGGCAGGCGCAGCTCGAAGCGGGCGCCCCGCCTGGCCTGGCCCACGGGCTCATGGATCGGCAGGCTGTCGGCCAGGACGAGGTCGCCACCCTGCGCCTGGGCCAGCTGGCGGGCGATGTACAGCCCCAGGCCGACGCCACCGGCGCGCTGGTCGGCCTGCGCGTCGAGCTGGCTGAAGCGCTCGAAGACGCGCTCGCGCTCGGCCGCCGGCACGCCCGGGCCGCCGTCCTCGACCGCGATCACCGCCCGACCTGCTCGCCTGTGCGCCTCGAGCCAGATCGGCGTCCCGTTCGGGGAGTACTTGGCGGCGTTGTCCAGCAGGTTGGTGAGCACCTGCAGCAGCGCCTCGGGCGCGGCCCACACCGGCAGCGTCCCATTCGACTCCAGCCGGACCCTGCGGCCGGGATGGCACAGCTCGGTGGCGGTGCCGGCCTCGCGCATCACCGCCACGGCGTCGACGACCGCGAACCGGTCCGGCTCCAGCGCGCCCTGCTCCAGCCGCGCGGCCAGCAGGAGCTGCTCCACCAGGCGTTTCAGCCGCTTGCCCTGGCGTGCCGCCATGGCGACCAGCTCGCGCCGGTCGTCGGCGCCGAGGGCGCCGTCGCGCCTGGCGAGGGTGTCGAGCGAGCCGAGCACCACGGTGAGCGGCGCGCGCAGTTCGTGGGAGACGGTAGCGAGCATCGCCTCGGCGGCGGCCTTGGCGCGCTCCTGCTCCCGCTCGGCCAGCTGGTGCTCCCGCTCGGCCCGGATTGCCCGGCGGGCGGCCAGGTAGACCGCGGCCACCGGCAGCAGCAGGAGCGGTGTGAGGGTCGGGTGGCGCTCGGCGACGATCACCGCCACCGGTGCGAGCCCCAGCAGGGCCACCAGTTCGAGCGTGACGATGGCAAGGCGCCGGTCTGTCCTCACCTCTCCACCTCCCTGCAGCGCCAGGGCACGGCATGGGCCGGCACGGCCCGGTCGACTGCTAGACCCGGGGGGCTACGCTCGGCTCTGCTTCACCGCCTGGTGCCCTGGCGCTGGCCTCGCTAGGAGCCCCCCGGACCCCCCGATGTTCCACCTGTCACTCGACGTAAACAAGACAGAGACCTTAACCATACTGATTCAATCGTATTTCGGTAGGGCGTCGAGAACGTCGATAAGCTGTAACGGTCGGTTCTGCAGCAGGTTGGGATGTTTCTCGCCGCGATCGTCCTGATCAACGCGCTCGCCGTTCCGCTCTTCGGCGGCCGGTTGGCGGCGCTCGCCGAGGTGCGGGCCAGGTTTGCCTGGACGCTGGCGGTCGCGCTCGGCCTCCAGGTCGTCAGCCTCAACGTCCCGGCCATCCCCGAGAGCCTGCGGCCCGTCCTGCAGCTCGCCTCCTACCCGGTGGCCGGCGTCTTCGTCATCGCCAACCGCCGCATGCCGGGCATGCTGCTGATCGGCCTCGGCGCGCTGCTCAACGTGACCGCCATGAGTGCCAACGGCGGCGTCATGCCGGCGTCGGCGTCCGCTCTGGCCGCCGCCGGTCAACCGCTCGAGCACGACACCTACGTCAATTCCGCGCTGGTGGAGGGCGCCAGACTCCCCTTCCTGGGCGACGTCTTCGCCATCCCGCGGCAGGTGCCGCTGCACAACGTGTTCAGCATCGGCGACGTCTGCATCGGCCTGGGCGTGGTCATCGCCATGCACGGGCTGTGCGGCTCGCGGCTGCACCCCCGGCGGGAGCGCGGCCGCCACGAGCGGTCCCGCCGCTACCGCCCCCGTCACCTCAAAGGGTGAGGCCGCGGAGGCGCAGACGGCGCTCGGTCCTGGCGAGCGCGAGCGAGAGGTAGGACATGGACCAGGGGAGCGCGCGTGCGGCGGCGTGGTCTTGGCCGTAGCGCAGCGCGATGTCGAGCGTCCGCTCGTGCAGGGTCATCGGCTCCCCGGCCGAGCCGACCGTCATGTCGCACCAGGTGAGCGCGTCCGCGACCGCGGACGGCTCGCGGGGGAACTCCCCCAGCTCGCGGTCGAGCCCGCGCAGCCGCGCCTCGAAGCGCGCCTCCGAGTGGTGCGCGACCAGCCGGGCGAGCCGCTCGTGCCCCAGCGAGCGGAGGTAGCGCGCGCCGTCGACCGCGTGGAAGCCGGTCTGCTCGAGCGCCGGCGCGTAGCCGATGTCGTGCAGATAAGCGGCGGCGATCAGGTGGACGCGGTCGTCGGGAGCGAACGCCTGGGCGATCGAGCGGGCCCGCTCACCCACGGCCTTGGAGTGCGCCCAGGAGTCGCCCACCGAGGCAAGCACCTCCGCCGCGTGCTCGGCCGCCCAGTCGAGCAGTGCATCGTCCCGTGCCGTCGCCGAGCCTCCCGAGGTCGCCTCGAGACAACAGGATAGCGGCTGGCCGTGACGAGCTTCGGGGCGGCTGTCGGGTGGGTTCGCTACCCTTGATCCTCGATCGCCGCGCAATCACCCCCGACCAAGGAGCTGCCGCATCGTGCCCCGTACCCTGCTCGCCGTGCACGCGCACCCGGACGACGAGTCGTCCAAGGGGGCCGGCACCCTCGCCCGCTACTCCGACGAGGGCGTCCGAACCGTCGTCGTCACCTGTACGGGCGGCGAGGCGGGAGACATCCTCAACCCCGCCATGGACCAGCCGGGCAACATCGAGCGCATGCCCCAGCTGCGCCGCCAGGAGCTGGCCAAGGCGCTCGAGATCCTCGACGTCAGCCAGCACTACTTCCTCGGCTACCGGGACTCGGGCATGCCGGACACCGAGTGGAACCGGCACCCGGAAGCCTTCGCCCAGGCCGACCTGGACGAGGCCGTCGCCCGTCTGGTCAGGATCATCCGCCAGGAGCGCCCGCAGGTGCTGGTGACCTACGACGAGAACGGCGGCTACCCGCACCCCGACCACATCCGCACCCACGAGATCTCCGCCGCCGCCTTCGACGCCGCCGGCGCCGCCGGCTGGCACCCAGAGGCCGGCCCGCCCTTCCAGCCGCTGAAGCTCTACTACCACGCCTCGCACACGCGGCAGCGGATCGAGGCGCTCCACAGCGGCGCGCTGGAGCGGGGCATCGAGAGCCCCTACGGCGAGTGGCTCGAGCACTGGGACGAGGAGGCGGGCCCTGACTACCGCGACCCGGTGATCACCACGCAGGTCGACGTGGGCAAATGGATGCCGCGGGCGCGCGACGCGCTGATCGCCCACACCACCCAGGTCGACCCGAACGGCTCCTGGTTCGCCCTCCCCGAGGACGTCGCCGCGCTGATCTATCCCTGGGAGGACTACACCCTGGCGCGCTCGCTGGTGCCCACCTCCATCCCCGAGAGCGACCTGTTCGCGGGCCTCGAGGGCGACCGGCGGGCCGCGCCCCCGCTCCGGCGCTAGCGCGCCGGCCCTCTCTTCGGCGGTCCAGGCCGCCTCGGCGCGGTTGCGCGGCACTACAATCCGCAGATCGCAGATGCACCGCACCGAGGAAGGTGGCCAGTGAAGGTCTTCGACTCGATCCTCGACGTCGTCGGCAACACCCCTCTGGTGCGCCTGGAGCGGCTGGGGCGTGGGCTCGCGCCGGCGATCCTGGCCAAGCTGGAGTACATGAACCCCGGCGGATCGGTGAAGGACCGCATCGGGCTCGCCATGGTGGAGCGGGCGGAGGCCGAGGGCAGGCTGCGGCCAGGCGGCACCGTCATCGAGCCGACCAGCGGCAACACCGGCGTGGGGCTGGCCATCGTCGCCGCGCTCAAGGGCTACCGCTGCGTCTTCGTCCTGCCCGACAAGGTCAGCCAGGAGAAGATCGCCCTGCTGCGCGGTTATGGCGCAGAGGTGGTCGTCACCCCGACCGCGGTGCCGCCGGACTCGCCAGAGTCCTATTACTCGGTGGCCAACCGGCTCACCGCCGAGATCCATGGCGCCTTCCAGCCCAACCAGTACGCCAACCAGGCCAACCCGGAGGCGCACTACCACACCACCGGCCCGGAGATCTGGGAGCAGACGGGCGGCGCGGTAGACGTGCTCGTCGCCGGGGTCGGCACCGGCGGCACCATCAGCGGCGCCGGCCGCTACCTCAAGGAGCGCAAGCCCGCGGTCCAGGTCGTCGGCGCCGACCCAGAGGGCTCGATCTACTCGCAGCCCGACGACGTCCACCCCTACCTGGTCGAGGGCGTGGGGGAGGACTTCTACCCGAGCACCTTCGACCCGGCCCTGGTCGACCGGTTCGTCACTGTCTCCGACCGCGACTCGTTCCTCATGGCACGCCGCCTGGCCAGCGAGGAGGGGCTGCTGACCGGTGGCTCCGGCGGGATGGCCGCGCACGCCGCCATCGAGGTGGCCAGGGAGCTGGGTCACGGCGTCGCCATCGTCGTGCTGCTGCCCGACTCCGGCCGCGGCTACCTGTCCAAGGTCTTCAACGACGACTGGATGCGCGAGCACGCATTCCTGCCGCGCCGCCGCCCGAGCATGGTCGGCGAGGTGCTGCTCGCCAAGGCGCACCATCAGATGCCGCCGCTGATCACGGTGGCCTCGCACCAGCGCGTGCGGGAGGCGATCGATCTCCTGCACAACTGGTCGGTGAGCCAGATCCCAGTGGTCTCCGGGGACGACCCGAGCGACGTCTCCAGCGTGGTCGGCTCGGTGCAGGAGGGCTCGCTGCTGGAGCGCCTGTTCCGCAAGCCGGAGATCCTCGACGCCCAGGTGGTCGAGGTGATGGACGCGCCGTTCCCCACGGTGGAGCGGCACGAGCTGGTGGAGGAGGCGTTCGAGCTGCTCTCCAAGGGCCGCTCCACCGCCGTCCTGGTCACCGACCACGGCCGCGCCATCGGCGTCATGACGCGCTCGGACATCCTGGAGCATCTGGCAACCCGCAAGCGCAACGGCTGACCCGGGAGCTGTCCATGTCCTTCGACGAGTCCCACTTCGAGACCAAGGCGGTGCACGTCGGCTCCGCCCCCGACCCCGAGACCGGGGCGGTGATCCCACCCATCTACCAGACCTCGACCTTCGCGCAGTCCAGCCCCGGCAGGCACCGAGGATACGAGTACGCGCGCACCGGCAACCCGACGCGGGCGAGCCTGGAGGCTTGCCTGGCGGCGCTCGAGGGCCTCCGCCCCGGCGACCCCGGCGGGGCGCTCTGCTTCGGCTCCGGCATGGCCGCCACCAGCACCGTGCTCCAGACCCTGGGCCCGGGCGACCACCTGCTGCTCTCCGCCGATGTCTACGGGGGCACCTACCGGGTGGTGGCGAGGGTCTTCGCCGCATGGGGCCTCGAGTTCACCACCGTCGACATGACCAGCCTCGACGCGATCAAGCAGGCGCTCACCGAGCGCACCAGGCTGATCTGGGTCGAGACCCCGACGAACCCGCTGCTCGGCGTGGTCGACATCGCCGCCGTCGCCGAGCTCGCGCACAGCGCCGGGGCGCTCTGCGCGGTGGACAACACCTTCGCCACGCCCTTCCTGCAGCGCCCGCTGGAGCTCGGCGCGGACGTGGCGGTGCACTCCACCACCAAGTACCTCAGCGGGCACTCGGACTTGGTCGGGGGCGCGCTGGTGACCCGCCTGCCCGAGCTGTACCAGCGCGCCAAGTTCCTGCAGAACGCGGTCGGCGCGGTGCCAGGCCCCTTTGACTGCTGGCTCACCCTGCGCGGGGTGAAGACGCTGGCGCTGCGGATGCGCGCCCACTGTCACAACGCCATGCGGGTGGCCGGGTTCCTGGCCGAGCGGCCCGACGTGGTCGAGGTCCGCTACCCCGGGTTACCCACCGATCCCGGTCACGAGCTGGCCGCCAGGCAGATGGGCGGCTTCGGGGGCATGGTCTCGTTCCGGCCGGCGGGCGGGGCCGGCGCCGCCAGGCTGGTGGTGGAGCGCACCAAGGTCTTCACCCTGGCTGAGAGCCTCGGCGGCATCGAGAGCCTGATCGAGCTGCCAGGGATCATGACCCACGCGAGCGTCAGCGGCACCGAGGCCGAGGTGCCCGCCGACCTGGTGCGGCTGTCGGTCGGCGTGGAGCACCCCGACGACCTGGTCGCGGACCTCGGACGGGCGCTCGACAGCCTGAATCAGGCCTAACGCGCTGGCGCTGGCAACTGCTCTGCCAGACCCGCCCAGTAGCAGCCGCCGGGCACGGCCGGTCAATCCTCTCGGGTCAGTGGTGGTCGCCGTCGCAGCCGCTTGGTGGCGGCGCGCTGGCGCTTCGCCTCCTTGCGCCTGGCGGCGGCCGTCGCGCTCGGCCTGGTGGGCCTGCGCTCCTTCGGCACGGCGGCAACCTCCGCCAGCAGGGCGGCGAAGCGCTGGATCGCGTCGCGGCGGTTGGCGAGCTGGCTGCGCTGGGTCTGGGCGACCACCCGCAGGCGGCCCGACGAGTCCAGCCGCGGGCCGAGCCGGCGCAGCGCGCGCTCCTTGACCTCGGGCGGCAGGGAGGGCGAGCCGAGCAGGTCGAAGCGGAGCTCTACCCGCGAATCGGTAGTGTTGACCCCCTGGCCGCCCGGTCCGGAGGCGCGGCTCGCCTGGAACTCGAGCTCCTCGAGCGGGATCGCCAGCTCGCGCGTCACCTGGACCACCTCGGCCATCGCCGCAGCCTCACCTCCCGCCGCCGCGGAGCCGCGGCCTGTCCGGCGCCGACAGGTGATTGGCGGTGTTGACCAGCGGCACGTGCGCCTCGCTCTTGCCCACTAAATGCTTCCTCGGAGTAGCTGCGCCAGACCGGGAGTCGGTTCCGCGCCCGACAAGCGGGCGAGGAGGATCTTGACCACGCAGCACGAACTCCCGGGAAGCATTTAGCGCGGTGGTGTGCAGGTCGCCGATGATCGCGTAGTCCTCGATGGGTGCCATCGGCGTTGCGCTCAGACCTGGGGTCCGGGCTGCTCGTGCGGCACGCCCGCGACGACCCGCCTGGCGACCTCGATCACCTGCTCGCGGTTGTCACGGGCGCGGCGGCGCAGCAGCTCGAAGGCGTCGCGCTGGTCGATCCCCTCGCGCTCCATGAGGATGCCCTTGGCCTGCTCGATGATCACCCGGCGGTCGAGGGCGTACTGGAGCTGCTCGGTGACCTTGCCCTGCAGGTGCGCCTCGACGGCCGTGCGCAGCACCGAGGCCATGATGCGCGCGAACGCCTGGATCGCCTCGACATCGTCGTCGCCCCAGTCGTGGCGGTCGGTGGAGTAGACGTTCAGCGTGCCGACCACCCCACTCTCCAGATCGACCGGGACGCCGAGCACGCCGTGGATGTGGTGCTCCCTGGCCAAGCGGCCGAAGCTCGGCCAGCGCCTGTCGGTGGCGACGTCAGCGGCCACCGCTGGCTCGCTCTTGTCGAAGGCATCCAGGCAGGGCCCCTCGCCGACCTGCTCGTGGATATTCTCGAGCAGGCGGCCGCGCTCGTCGGAGGCGGCCACGTAGCGCAGCACGTCGCCCTCGGTGAGGAGCATGAGGCCGGAGCCGTCGACCGCGAAGATGCGGTCAGTCTCGTCCACTACCTGCTCCAGCGCCTGCTCGAGCCCGTTTCCGGCTGCGCTGAGCTCGGCAAGGCCAGCGATGCTCGAGGCAAGTGCATCGCGATCGATCGGCACGGCTCCTCCAGGGTCGTCCTGCTGCCGTCCTCGGAGGATTCCACATCGCGCTGAAACGCACCAGGCGCGCACACGCACGACGAGCCCCTGCCCGGCAGGGGCTCGTCGCCCCCCCGAGGCAGTAGGCCCCGGGGAGGAGGAGGGCGGGGTCTGGGCCCTCTACCACCGCCTTTCCTCTGGGGCAGCGCCCAAACCCGCCCGGCCTGGACGATCAGGCCTCGACCAGCTCCACCCGCATCCGCTCCAGCGCGCGCCGCAGCAGCCGCGAGACGTGCATCTGCGACATGCGCATGCGCTCGGCGATCTGGTCCTGGGTCAGGTCGTCGACGTAGCGCAATAGCACGATGCGGCGCTCGCGCTGCGGCAGCAGGCCGACCAACTGGGGCAGGACGAGCAGGTTCTCGATCTCCTCGCGGTTGCCATCCTCGACCACGAAGTCGCCGAGCACGGCATCGCCGGTCTCGCCGGCGGGCTGGTCGAGCGAGGGCGCCGAGCGGGTCCGCGCCACCTCGATCGCCTCGAGCACCTCGTCTTCGGTGGCGTGCAGGTACTCGGCGAGCTCTGGCACGGTCGGGGAGTGGCCGAGCTGCTGAGGCAGCTCGTCGACCGCCCGGCACAGGCGCAGGGCGAGGTCCTTGATCCCCCTCGGCACGCGCAGCCGCCAGCTGGTATCGCGCAGGTGCCGCTTGATCTCGCCGATCACGGTTGCCACCGCGTACGGGATGAACGGGTTGGCCCGCTCCGGCTCGTAGCGGTCGACGGCCTTCACCAGTCCGAGTCGCGCCACCTGGCGCAGGTCCTCGAGGGGGACCGAGCGGTTGCCGCGGTAGCGGTCGGCCAAGCGGTCGGCCAGGCCGAGGTACGCCAAGATGATCCGCTCTCGCAGGCGGGGGTCACGGTGCTCGGCGTACTCCTGGAACCAGACCTCGACGCGCTGCACCGCCTCCTCGTCGTCGGGGCGGACGTCCTCGATGACCTCGGGGATGACCTCGGGGATGACCTCGGGGATGACCTCGGGCAGGATATCTTCGGGTTGGGTGATCTGGGGGTTCTGAGCGATATATTCTGCGGTCGACATGACAGCCTCCGATGAGGTGCAGGTCGGCCCGCAGGGACAGGGCGGGTCCTCCAATGACCTTACGAACATCGTGCTTTCCCGGGACCCCGCAGCGGTAAACCCGGGCCGGTCTACCGCCGGTCTACCGGGCGGACCACCACGCCCAGCGGTCAGGGACGATCCCAACCACCGGCCCGGCCGGCCTGGCGGCGCGGTAGGCGGGGTAGCGCGCCGCCAGGGAGTCCAGGGCGGACTCGGCGGCCCGGCCCTCGAGCGCGGAGGCGTGACCGCGCAGCTCCACCCACCACAGCTCTGACCAGTCGTCGTCGTAGTGGTCGACCAGCAGCGCGACCCGCGGGTCGATCTCGAGGTCGCGGAGGCGCCGCAGCTTGCGGCCCCGCTTCGGCTTGACCTGGTCGACCGCCCACACCGCCATGCCCTGGTGCCAGGCAAAAGTCACCGGAACCAGCCGGGGACCCCCATCCGCCGCGGTCGCCAGCCGCGCCACCCGCGCCGCCGCGAACCGCTCCAGCACCCCCTCCGGCGGCCCTTCCACCCCCGCCCACCCGCTGACCATCCAGTTCCCCTCAGAAATCTCACGTCGTGCCGGAGGAGGGGCTCGAACCCTCCCCTGAAAAGCGTCTGACTAGCGATTTTAGGTGGGAGAAGGGCCTCGGGTCCGCATAGGGTCCGCGAGCGCCCGGATTTAGGGTTGCCGAACCCTTTTCGAAGACCCTCCGAGCGTGGCCCATTACCGGTCGCCGGACCGCAAAGGGACCACGCCGGTCGAGGCGCGCGCCGCCCGATCGAGCGCCCCCAGGGCCTTAGCGTGGAGCCGCTCGAACCGCTCCGCGATCCCCGCCAGCTCGTCCGGGTACAGGTGCCCGTAGGTGTCGAGCGTGATCGTGCCCGTCTTGTGGCCCATGTGCTTCTGGACGGCCTTCACGCTGGCGCCTTCCCGGATGAGCAGGCTCGCGCAGGTGTGCCGCAGATCGTAGAAGCGAAGGTCGGCGGGCAACTCGTCCGGGCGGTTCTCGGCGGGCATCTGGGCGATAGTCTCGTTCGCCGCCACCACGGCTCGCTTGAACACCCCAGGCACCCACTTCGACTCCCGCAGCGGGCCGCCCCGAACCGCGGTGAAGACCAGGTCCTCACGGCCATGCGGGCGACTGTCCAGGTAGGCACCGAGCTCCTCGGCGAGCCACCGGTGAAGGCGGACTGTGCGGGCCTCGTAGGTTTTCACATCGCCCCACTGGGGCTTGCCACCGACCTCCGGCGCTGCCTCGGCGACGCGGAGTTCCCCGCGCAGCAGGTTGAGCTGGCGGACCCGAAGCGCAACCAGCTCGCACGGTCGCAGGCCGGTGTAGGCGGCGAACCGGACCAGCGTGCCGTACGGCTCTCGGATAGCGCGGGCGAGAACCTCGACCTGGAGAGCCGTGAGGAATGCCATCTCATGGCGTTGCGCCTTCGGGAGGCGCTTCAGGCCGGCGGCGGGGTTGACAGCCAGCCGCTTGCCCTCCACGGCGGCACCGAGGATCAGGACGAGAACCTGGAGGGCCTTGTGGGCTCGCTTGGCGCCGATCGGTTTGCGCGGCGGGTTTGCGTTCGGATCGCCAGCAACCATGTCGGAGAACCACTCGCGCACGGCCAAGGTGTCAATGCCGACCAGCGAGCCATCGCCGAACCGGGGCAGGACCTGGTTGTCGAGCAGCGCGCGGTAGTCGTGGCGGGTACTCGGCTTCAGCGCCTTGGTGGTGTTGTACCAGCGCTCCGCCCAGGGCCCGAACGGGATCTTGCCGGCGGCCGGGTCGACGTAGGCGCCCCGGAGCTTGGTGTCCTCGATCGAGACGAGGAACCTGTTCGCGTCGAGCATGCGAGCGAACGTCTTGGACCGCTCCCGGCCGCTCGGGTCGCGCCAGCGGGCGCGGAGGGTCTCCCGGTCTCCTGGCGCCGTGATCCAGCGGGCGCAGCCGCACCCCTCGACCGTGCAGGCGCCCTTGGTGGTCTTGCCGTGCCGGGCGAACCCATGCCCGCAGCCCCGGCGGTCGCATGGCCTGCGGTGGTGACGCTCGACGTGGGCCATCTTCGGCCAACCCCTTTCGCCTGATGTCCTCGGGAGCTTGCATCAGCCGCTTCATTCTGTCATGGTCTAGCTACAGATTCACCCACTCTCAATCACAACTGACACAGCTGACGGTCACTAGCGGAGGGGAGGTCTCTCCTTGGCTACGAGACAGGCACCGGAGCGAGCGCCGGAGCGACCACGCGGGCAGCGGCGACTGCTCACCGTCGCGGAACTGGCGGGGCTGCTGAGCATGACGCCGAACGCGCTCTACTCCATGCGCTACAGGGGAGAGGGCCCGAAGTGGGTCCGGACCTCCAAGCGAACGGTGCGCTACCGCCCCGAGGACGTTGACGCCTGGCTCGAGGAGCGCGCCGCCGCGGCGGCTAGTCAGGCACCTCCCGCCGCCTGACCCCCGACCACCCGCCGCAGCCTGCGCGAGCGAGGACGCCAGGCTGCTTTCCCACCCGAGGAGGTTCCTCGCGTGTCCCTGGACAGCAAGAGCGGCCGGGCGCCGACTCCCGACCGCTCCATGACCCTAGACCAGCCGAGCATAGCACCCAAGCTGGGCGACGGCCTCTCTTTCCGGCTCAAGGCCGCCGTGTGGGCGTGGCGGCTCCGCGTCCCCCGCGGCTCGGCAGGCCACCGCTACCTGGCCGCGCTCGAGCGCCAGCTCGCCGCCCACACCGCCCGCAACTTGGAGGCCATGCGCCGCGACGGCTGGCCGCCCGAGGAGGCGGAAGCCGCGGCGCGCGAATGGCTCCGCGACCTCGCCGACACCGCCGCCCGCATCGCGCTCGGCCACACCAGGGAGGCTCCCAGGTGACCCCGCTCGAGCGGGTCCAGGACGCGTTGCGCGGTCACGGGTCGCGCCGGTCGGGGCCGAGCGGGTGGACCTGCCCCGCCCACGACGACCGCCAGGCGAGCCTGTCCGTCGCGGCGGGCACGGACGGCAAGGTCATCATCAACTGCCATGCCGAGTGTCGCCCGGAGGCGGTCCTCGCCGCGCTCGGCCTCGAGTGGGCTGACCTGTTCCCCCAACCCGAGGTTGGCACGCGGCTGCCCCGCGCGATCGTGGCGACCTACCCGTATGTGGACGAGCGCGGCCGGCCGCTGTTCGAGGTGGTCCGGTTCGCTCCCAAGGACTTCCGGCAGCGCCGCAGCGACGGCCACGGCGGGTGGATCTGGAACCTCCAAGGCACCCGCCGGGTCCTGTACCGCCTGCCCCGCGTCCTCGACGCGGTCGCCCTGCGCAAGACCATCTACGTCGTCGAGGGCGAGAAAGACGTGCACAGCCTCGAGCAGGCCGGCGCGGTCGCCACGTGCAACCCGATGGGCGCCGGGAAGTGGCACGGCGACTACGCCCAGGCGCTCGCCGGCGCCAGCGTCGTGGTAGTCAGCGACCGAGACGACGCGGGACGCCGGCATGCCCGCACGGTCGCCGCCAGCCTCACCCGCGTGGGCTGCGCCGTCCAGGTCGTCGAGCCAGCCGAGGGGAAAGACGCCACCGACCACCTCGCCGGCCACACCCTCGACGAGTTCATCCCCGTCGACCTTGACGGCCCGCCACCGGCCTCGGGCGGTGGCGGGACCATCGCCGACCTGCTCGAGGTCATGAGCGGCTACCTGCACCTCGACGACCCCGACCACATCCTGTTCGCGCTCGCCGTCGCCACCTCCGCCGAACTAGAAGGCCCACCAGTGTGGGGCATGCTCGTCGGCGCTCCCTCCGGCGGCAAGACCGAGGCGATCGAGGTCCTCAAGGACCGCGCCGTCCACCTTGACGAGCTGACCGCGGCGGGCCTGCTGTCCTGGCAGCCCGCCAAACCCCCGAGGCCGACTGGCGCACTCATCCGCCTCGGCGCCCGGGGGCTCCTCACGATCGGGGATCTGTCCACCCTGGTCGCCAGCACCGACCGCAGCGGCTCGGCGCGCGAGCAGCTCTTTGCGAACCTGCGCCGCATCTACGACGGGTCGCTCGTGCGCGACCTCGGCAACGCGCCCGGCCCGCTGTACTGGGAAGGCCGCGCCACGATCCTGGCCGGCTGCACGCCCGCGATCGACCGCTACGCCGCCTACGCCGACCAGCTCGGCCCCCGCTTCCTGTACTTCCGGCTCCGGGCCGCCACAACCGCCGCCGAGCGGGCGCGGCAACGCAAGGTCCGCGACACCGCCGGCACGCTGGAGGAGCGGCGCAAGGAGGCCCGGCGGCTGGCCGGCGAGATCGTCCACCACGCCGCGGAGCGCGCCCGGTCGCTGGAGCTGCCCGAGCCGATGACGGAGGCGATCTTCGACGCCGCCTACGTCACCACGCTCGGCCGAGCCAGCGTCCCACGCTACGGGTTCGGCAAGCGGGAGATCGACGGGCTGCCCGTCGTGGAGTCCACGCCCCGCGTGACCGGGCAGCTCCTCATGCTCGCGCGGTGCGCGCTCGCCCTTGGCCTGGACGAGCCTGGCGCGCTCGCGCTGTGCTGCCGTGTCGCGCTCGACTCCATGCCGGAGGTCCGCCGGCGTGCGCTCGAGGAGCTGGCCGGCGGCGAGCTGCTGACCGGCCGGGAGGTCGCCCGTCGGGTCCAGTGCCACCCGACCGTGGGCTTGCGGACGCTCGAGGACCTGGAGGCGATCGGGATCGTGGCCGCCGAGCGGGACGGCGACGACGGCGACGAGGACCCGGGCGGCGGCTTCCCGACACCGACGGTCTGGCACCTGTCCGGCCCGGACGCCCCGATGGTTGCGTCCGTTATGGCTGGCCAGCCTGTACACGAAGTTGACAACACATCCCCCCCTCCCCCCCTCGTTAGAGGGGAGAATCCGGACATACCGAGCGACGGGCAGGGGCAAAGTCAACTTCGTGTACAGGGCGCACCCGACGGCCGGCTGCTCGACCCCGGCCCGAGCCTCGATGATCTGGCGAGGTGGACCCGATGATCCGCGAGCCGCTCGAGGCGAAGGCCGCCCGCCTGCTCGCCGCCGGCCGGCTGACCGTCCTCCAGGTCGATGCGAGGCAGATATCCGCGCGACCTGCGCCGGCGACAGCGGCCAGGAGTGGCGCCTCGGCTGGTAGAAGGGCCGCTGGGGCTGCCAGTGCCCTGCGGCCAGTTCGGCGGCTCCTACGCCCACCTCCGCGCGCTCCGCCTGGTCGTTGCTGAGCCGGCACCGGACGAGCCCGTCAGCCTGACCGCCGAGCGGCTCCGCCGCGAGCAGCGCGAGGCGAGCCACGTCGGCGCCGGCACCTCGAGGAGGTCGGTATGAGCCCCGGGCGCGCCCAACTCCGCCGCACAAGAGGATGGCGCAAGCCACCCGGCGCCGTCGTCGTCGCCTGCCCGACCCGCTGGGGCAGCCTCTACAGCGTGGCCGAGCTGGGATGGCAGTTCGCAGCAGACAGGCCGTGCGCTTTGCCGTCACAGGATTGCAGGGCCACAGCGGCGGGCTATCGTTCTCCCGCAGTGCCGCCCGCCTCCGCTTCTGCTTCGGCTTCTGCCTCGATGTGTGCGACGCCGCCGGGGCGGCCGGCCCGCAGCCACAGCCCGTACAGCACGGCGGCGATCAGCCCGGCCGAGGCCAGCGACAGGATCGGGTAGCCGCGGCGGACGTTGACGGCCAGGGTGAAGGCGACCACGACCGCGCCGAACAGGTTGACCACCATGCGGAACCGGTCGCCCTGGCGGCGCGAGAACCTGGTCATGGCGATCAGCCCGCACAGGAAGCTCACGAACACCGCCACCGCGTAGACCAGCACGAGCTCCTGCTCCTTGCCGCCGGCCAGCAGCAGCACCACCGCCGACACACCCAGGTAGACGACCACGCTCCAGTAGGGGGTGTGGTGGTGGTTGGTGCGCCCCAGCGGCTCGGGCAGGATCTCCACCCCGGCGGTCCCGTGGGCCAGGGCCTTGAGCAGGCCGGGTCCGGCCTGGAACGAGGAGCTGGCCGCGGCCAGCAGCAGCAGCGCGCTGGCGAGCTGGAACAGCAGAAACAGCACCCCGCGGCCGACCGCGACCTGGGCGACGTCGGCGATCAGGGTGGAGTCCGGGCGTGGCAGCCCCACGTGCAGCCACACCGCATACCCGGTGATGGCCAGGGTGAAGCCGCCTTCGATGAAGAAGGTCAGCCACAGGGTGCTGCGGCCGTAGCGGCGCCGGCCAGGGTCGTCGAGCTGGCCGAGCTGCGCGATCGCCGAGGAGGGCGCCTCCACGCCGGTGGCCAGCGCCATCGCCACCGGGAAGGCCAGCAGCACCGTGAGGGCGGAGACGCCGCCGCCGGTGCCGATGACCGGGGTGGTGCCGCGGCCGTGGGGGCTGAGGCCGCCCTGGACGATCACCGCCACGCCGACGGCGATGAACGCCGAGGTCATCACGGCAAACACCAGCCGGCCCAGATGCCCGAACCAGGTCAGCGCGGCGATGGCGACCAGGATCAGCAGCGCCACCGGGATGCGCCAGGCGGCAAGGCTGGGCAGGGAGGCGATCGCGGCGGAGGCGGCGGCGGCGACGCTGATGGAGATGGTCAGCACGTAGTCGACGATCAGCGCGCCAAGGGGGATGAACGCGGGGCCCTCACCGAACGCGCCGGCGGTGGCGGCCACCGCGCCGCCGCCTTCGGGGAAGCGCTGGATGAGCTGGTCGTAGTTGAGCCGGACCACCGCGATGATGAACAGCACCAGGCCCATGGTGAGCAGCAGCAGGCCAAGGTGGCCGTGCAGGGCGCGCAGGGCGGCCTCGATGGCGTAGGCGACCGAGGAGACCGGGTCGGCCATGACCGCGAACGCAAACGCGAACAGCAGCGCGCCCCGGGTCGGGGTCGGCGGCCGGCGCCTCGACCTGGACGACGGCCGCCTCGCCGGCCCCTGCCCGCGCGGTCTCGTCCTGGCCCTTCCCATGCGATCCACTCCGTGATCCCCCCAGGCGCACGCAGCCGCAAGACAACGCAAAGGGGACGCCGGTTGCCTTGCCGACCAGGCTTCCCGGCGCCCCAACGATGCTGATCTTAAAGTTGAACGTTCGCGGCATCATAGTTGACCTCGACCTCGGCAACACAAGGCAAGGCAAGGCAAGGAGCGCGTCGTGGTAGGCGGGGTGGTCGCGGTCGGCAGCCGCCTGGTGAGCCCGTCCCCGTCCGCGGCGGGCTGGGGCAGCGCGCTGCTGGTCCTTGGCACCCTGGTCGTGGCCTTCCTGGCGTGCGTGTGGGTTGGCGATCGGCTGGCGCTGGGTAGCGAGCTCAACAGGTGGCTGGACGAGCTGCTCGGACAGCGGGACGATGGCAAGGCAGGTCAGGGTTGGGGCCGCGACGCGCCGACCGATCCAGAGGCTCCGGAGGCCCCGAAGTAGCGCCCAGAGGCGGGAGGCCGGACGACGCGCCGCCCGCTCCCGCGAACCCGGTCGGGCGGCCGATGTCGCGGCCGGGGTCTGGTGGGGTCTGGTGACCGCGGCGGGTCTGGGTTACCCTGCCAGCAGGTGTGCCGGGAAGCCTGGTCGGCGCTTGTTCACCTCCTGACCGGGGAGGTCGCGCGACGACCATGTCCGACCACCAGCCCCTCGCGGCCCTCCCGTTTCCGTACCCGTCGCTGACGGCGCGGCTGCGGCCGCCCGGGGCGGTGCGCGCGGTCCTGCATGACCGGATCGCGCTGGCCTGGGCCCACAAGCCCGTCCGGCTCCGGCATGCCGGCTACATTCGGGGCTGGCGGGGCTGGCTCGGGGTCGCGCTGCTGCGCGCTCGTGTGGCGCTGCTGGCCCTGCCGAGCATCACGGCCAGCACGACCTCAAGCGGCGGCCTGTCAGGGGCCGGCGGGGCCGGGGGCGGCGGGGGCGAGTGGGTGGCACTGCTACCGGCCGTGGTCTGCACGCTGGCCATCGTCGCGCTGTTCCTGGCGCCGGTCTGGCTGCCTGGCTGGCGGCGCTGGCGCGCCGTGCGGCGCCGGCGGCGGTGGGCTCGCGGCAGCACTGCCGAGCAGGCAGCACAGCGGTTTGCCGAGGCCGTCGCGCGCGGCGACTTCCAGACGGCCGAAACCGAGGCTGAGCGGCTCCTGAACCTGAACCGCAGATAGGAGATCGACAGGGCAGCCAGAGGGCAGCCAGCCGCGCAGAGAGCAAGGCGACCGGCGGCCACAGCCATGGCGCGAACCGCGGCGGAAGGGAGCGGCAGTGCGGGCAAGCGACAGGGGTGCCGGCCGAGAGACGGTGCGGGTGAAGGTGAACTCGACCCAGGCGCTGGTGCTGGGCTTTGCCCTGCTGGCGTGGGTCAGCCTGCTGGTGATCCTGGTCGCGGCGCCGGATATCTACCGCCACACCCTGACGCTGCCGGCCGGCCAGCACGATCCGGCCGCGGTCGCCGTCGTGGCCTTCTTGGCGGCGCTCACCGCGCTCCTCGCGCTGCTGGCGGTCGGCGTGGTGCGCCGCTGGCGCTGGACCTTCTGGCTGGTCCTGGTCGCCTTTCTGGCCGGCGTGCTGCGCGTGCCGGTGGCGGCCTTGCAGCTGGCTGGGGTACTGGCGGCTGCCGACCCTGCCTGGTATGTCCTGCTCCAGGGGCTCATCGGCGTGGTGCAGGTCGCCATCGCGCTGGCGATGCTCGTCGGCTACCGCCGCGCAGGTGTCTGGGGAGCGTTCAGATGAGCTGCTCACCTGCGCTGCTCGCGCTGGTCGGCCAGGAGGCCTCGGCGGTCGTGGGTGAGGGCAACAAGCGCAACCGGGGCTATCGTAGGACGGCGTCGCCGACACGGCCCCGTGCCCGGGTCGGTGTCGCCAGGGGCAAGGTGGACCGGCCCCGGTGCGACCGCTCTACACGGTTCTGCGGGAACGAGGGACGTGTGCTAGCCGTCTGACAGAATCCGGCTGGCGTTGATGGGCGGCGTTGGCGGTCGGGTGGCGTGGTGCGGCGGGAGTGGACGCCAGAGGCGTCAGCTGATCGACTGCTGGACGCTGGTTGAAGACGACTGGCGGCTGGTCGGCAACAAGACCGGCGCGACGCGGCTCGGATTCAGCCTGATGCTGAAGTATTTCGATCCGGAGGGCCGCTTCCCCGCCATGCCGGCGAACTTCCAAGCGTCGCGGTCGACTACGTTGCCGGCCAGCTTAAGGTCGACCCAGGGGTGTTCGGCGCCGACGACTGGTCGGGCCGGTCGATCAACAGCGACCGGGCGCAGATCCGCCGGGCACGCGGGTTTCGGGAAGCACCGTCGGGGATGAGGACAAGCTCGCCGTTTGGCTGGCCGAGGAGGTCTGCCCGGTCGAGCTGGTGGGGCAGGTGGGAGGGCTCATTGCCTGCGCTCACCGTCGCGGGCCGGGCCGGTCGCGGCGAGGGTGTCGGCGACGGTGGCAAGGGCGAGCCGGGTGAGCCGCGACATGTGAGACATGTGAGGGGTGTGGCTGCGGATCACGATGAGGCAGTCGACGGGGTGCCCGCGGTGGACCAGGTCGAAGACCACGCCGCGCTCGGGCATCCGCCACCGCACCAGCCCCTCGCCGACGAGCAGGTGCTCCCGCGCCAGCGTGCGACCCTGCTCGTCGAGGTGGAGCAGGTCGCTGGTGTCAAGTGGCACGCCCGGGTCGCCGGCGTCGGCGATGGTCAGCATGCCGGCGTGGCTGGTTCGCTGGATCGCGACGCGGCGGGCGTCCAGGAGCTGGCGGATGCGTTCGGCGGCGATCTGGTCGGCGTCCTGGCCGTTGGCGGCGGCCTGCGCGACCGTGTTGAGCAGGCCGAGCAGCCCGGCGTGCTCGTCGGCGGCGAGGGTGAGGTGCCGCCGGCCGCGGCCGGCCAGGCCGGCGGCAAGCCCGGTCGCCAGCAGCAGTGCGACGGTGATGACCTGGGCGGGCGAGTCGATGACCAGCGAATGGTAGGGCGTGGTGAGGAAAAAGTCGTAGGAAAGGGCGGCGGCGATAGCGGTGAACAGCCCGGCCGCTCGGCCGCCGACCGCGGCGGTGACCACGACCGTGGCCAGGTAGACGATGGTGACGTTCTCCAGGCCGATGGTGCGGCGGAACGGTTCGATGAGGATGCCGATCAGCAGGCTGGCGGCGACGCCGCCCGCGGCCCACCCGACACCCGCACCGTTGATCTGCCGGGTCAGCTTCGTGTCCATGGCGCGGCTGCTCCGGTTGCCTGGTCCTTGTCGTGGCTGGGCGGCGAGTGCGCGGGGGTGCGCAGTGCCCGGAGGCGGTCGAGGAGCTGGTCGATGCCGAACGGCTTGGTGAGGGTGTCGTCGGCGCCGGCGTCCAGCGCGGTCTGCCGGTCGGGCTCGGTGGGCCAGGTCAGTAGCAGGATGGGCGTGGCGGCGGCTTGGCGCAGCGCGCGGATCAGGTCGACCACGCCGGGCAGGCCGACATCCAGGATGATCAGGTCGGGATGCTGGTGGCCAGCCAGCTGCAGCGCGGCGCTGGCGGTGCCGGCGAGGGCGACCTGGTAGCCGCGGGCGTGCAGGGCACGGTGCAGGACCCGGCGTAGCGACGGGTCGCCGTCGGCGAGCAGCAGCCGGACGGGTGGCCCAGGCCCACCCGTTGCCGCGTGCCCGCCCATCAGGCCCTCGCTCGGGTCGCGGTCGTTTCCGGTTCGACGGACAGGCGCCTGTGGGTGCCGCGGCCCAGCTGGAACGGCACGATGGTGACGTTGACGTTGTCAAGGTCGCCAAGCACGCGCACCAGGCCGGCGGAGGTGCGGTCGTGCAGCAGCAGCTGCTGCCAGCGCCTGGTCGAGTGGCGTGGGACCAGCACGGTGAGCTCGGTGTCGTCGCGGATGCGCTGGTGCAGGTCGCGTTCGGTGCAGGCGAGCAGGTTGCGGTCGGGGCAGTCGACGACCTCCAGGGGGATGGGGATGCGCACCTTGGCCCACAGCGCGGCCAGCCGCCTGGCCTGGTCCGGGTCGACGGCCACGTGCAGGGCGGTGGTGGCCAGCGGACGCAGCTCGGTGGCGTACTGCAAGGCCGCCAGCGAGGCGCGGTCGAGCCCCTCGACGAGCACGACGACCTCGTGGCGCGGCTTGGGCGGCGCCAGGGCCGGCGCGGCCTCGGCCACGAGCTGCTGGAGGGTCGCGGCTGCCTGCCCGTCAGCGGTCGCGGCCGCGCGCGGCCACGCGCGGCGCCGGCGGCGGGGCTCCACGCGGGGCACGGCCGTCACGTGGACGTTTGGGATACTGCCGAGTGCCTGTAGCAGGGCGTTGGTGCGACGGCCACGACGGACGCGGTCGAGCAGGCCCGCGTAGGCCCGCCGTGGCAGCAGCACCGTGACCTCGGTGTCGGGCCGCGCCCGCCCGGCGACCAGCTGTGCGACCGCGCCGCCGAGCCCGCGGGAATCCGGGTCGATGACCTCCAGCGGCAGCGGGATCCCCAGCTTGGCCCACAACACCTGCAGCCCATGCGCCGCTTGCGCATCGACGGCGACGTGGACGGCCACCGCCCGCTGGGTGGCGAGCTGGCGTGCGTACTGCACCGCGGCCAGCGCGGCGCGGTCCAACCCCTCCACCAGCACGAGCACCTCGTGGCGGGGCTTGGATGGGGCCAGCGTCGCCGACAGCTCGACCTTCAGCTCGGCGACCTCGCCCGAGTAGGCGCGGTTGGTGCGGTACAGCAACGCGACCAGGATCGGCAGGGCGACCATGATCATCCAGGCACCGTGGGTGAACTTGGTCGAGATCACGTCCAACAGCACCACGAAGGTGACCACGGTCCCGAGCCCGTTGACCACCAGCCCGTAGCGCCAGCCGGGCTCCCGAAGGCGCAGGTGCCGGCGGGTCATGCCCGCCTGCGACAGGGTGAAGGAGATGAACACCCCGATCGCGTACAGCGGGATCAGGCTGTTGATGTTGGCCTTGAACGCCACCAGCAGCACGGTCGCCGCCCCGGCCAGGATCAGG
>JBKPDO010000305.1:0-33026 GCA_046727955.1 bacterium
CCCCGGGCGCGGGGGGGGGGGGGGGGGGGGCGCCCCCCCCCCCACCTTGGATCTATCGGCCGGGCGCGCGACGCGCGCGCCGTGGGGGGAGCGAGCTCCCCCCACATGGAACGAGGACTGAGCGTGAGCGAGCTCTAGGGCTCATGAGAGAGGCAGCGAAGGTAAAGGCGACGCCGGCCCCGCGCGCAGTCGTCGCGCACAAGGAGCGGCGGCTGCGAGGTCCCCCCGGGAGCGCGGCGTCGCCTCTTGAAGGCAAGGCGCCGCGCGGGCCGGACCGGTACGGGCGTTGTGGAATCCCTTTCCCTTGCAACCACTCCCTTGCAACCACAGTCAGTGGCCGAACATTCTCTCTTCGCATAATTTCGTATTGGCCGGGTGACCTCCGCCGGCCACGTCATCCCTCCGAATACGGGCTCTGACCTGGGACGATGATTCAATCGTGAGCAGTGAGGCATACGACTGATTCGAGCTTTCCTAGGTAGAACAACTTATTCAGCATTTTTGCTGGAAGCGGATAGTGTCCCTATTGGGACAACAGGAACGTCCCGTGCCGGGACAACAAGCCGAAGGGGTGTCGAGCAATGAGCCGGACGACCCGGCCGACCTACCTCAGAACCTCCGAGGTAGCCGGCCTTCTCCACGTGTCCCCCAAAACAGTCTCCCGCTGGGCGCAGGAGGGCAAGCTGCCGTTCCTGCGCACCCTGGGTGGTCACCGTCGTTACCCGGACAGCGAGATCCGCGCGCTGGCCGAGGAGCTGCGGATGTGGCCGGTGATGCAGGAGACGCCAGGCGAGGCGCAGTAGCACCCGCTCGCCAGCTCGGGCCGGTCCGCTGGGGGGCGGTCGCCGCCGAACAGGAGAGCGGCGGCGGCCGGCCGCCGGCTGGCTGGCGGCACAGCAGGAGCACTCCCCCGGCCCCTCCCCGGCGGGACCTCTAGGACCCTCTACCCCGCGGCGGGCGCGTCCAGTGACTTCTCGAGCAGGATGCGCGTCCCGTTGAGCCCGGAATCCACCACCACCCGGTCCATCACCGCGTGCATCACGTAAAGGCCGCGGCCCCGGTTCTGCGAAGGGTGCGCACGCCGTGACATGGCCGTACGGGAGCTGTCCACCGCCGGCCCGCGGTCCTGCACCGAGAAGGTGAACAGCCCGTCGACCAGCGACCAGCGCACCACCAGGACCGATTCCCGCTGCCCCCAGGACCCGTGCATCACCGCGTTGGTGACCGCCTCGGCGATGGCGAGCTGGATGGCGTCGGCGATCTCCTCGGCCACCTCCCACCGCTCGAGGTCACGATGGAGCAGTGCCCGCACGGCACTCACCGACCCGCTGCGGCAGGGCAGCAGGAGGTGCGCCGCGGGACCCTTCATCCGGGCTAGCGTCGGTTCCTCCAAATGGACTCTCCCCCACGAATCCGACTCCGGCTACCCATACCGGGGGTCGGCGCCACCTCTCTGATACAACGATTCGACCCCTCCAGTCCAACTGAGCTCACATGCCGCTGAGCTCCTGCTGCCCGTCGGGGCAGACTCCGAGCAGGTCACACGACGAGCACCAGGGTCCGGTGCGGGGTGCGAACTCGCGGTCGGCGCGCAGCCTGGCGGCCGTTTCCAGCACCTTGCCGAGCCGCTCCTCGAGCACCGCGGGCGGGCGCTGGGTGTCGACGCGGGCCCCGGCGATCACGTAGTCGAGCGTCAGCCGGGTGACCGGCCGGCGCAGCCGCCGCTCGGCGAGCGCGGCGTAGATCGTGAGCGCCTCGTCCGCGTCCGCCGCCGCCTGGCTCACCGGCCGGCGCGCGGTCTTGTAGTCGACGACCACCAGCCCACCCCCCTGATCGGCATCGATCCGGTCGAGGCGGCCCTTGAGCATCACGTCGCCCCAGCTCGACTGGAGGTCGATCTCGGTCGCGAAGGGGACCGCCGTGGTGTCGGTCCGCTCGTACCAGGCGCGCAGCGCCTCGCCGCCGCGCTCCCGCTCGCGCTGCTGCTCCTCCTTGCCGCGGTAGCCCTCGCGCACCCAGGAACGGCTGAACAGCTCCAGCAGGCGGTCGAGGCTGCGGCGCGCGACCGGGAGGCGGAAGAATTCGCGCAGGACGGCGTGGATGCTCGTCCCGAACGACTGCGTGCCCCGCGTCCGCACCATGTTCCACATGCCATCCAGGTACAGGAAGCGGTACAGGCGTGGGCAGTGGCGGTAGCGGTCGAGCGCCGAGGGGCTCAGGTGGGTCACCGGGCTCGAGTCGATCCCCGGGAGGCTCTGCTGGTCCGGGTCGTGGATGCGCATGCTTCTGAGGCTACGCCCCTACTGCGACGATTGAGATTGAGTCAAACCCTGGAGCCCCGACGGGCCAGCAGGCGCTCCACCACCGCCTCTGGGGTGCGGCAGACGCCCATGCGGTAGCCGTACAGGGCGCCGTGACAATCAGAGGAGCCCGTGGCCTCCAGCCCCAGCTCGGCCGCGAGGCGGCGCCAGTGCGCGCGGTCCTCCGGGGGCTGGTCAGGATGGTCGACCTCGAGGCCGGCCATGCCAGCATCGGCCATGGCGCGGATGACGGGCTCTGGCACGGCCCCGGCGCC
The DNA here is from genome assembly GCA_046727955.1 of bacterium. Classification (GTDB taxonomy): domain Bacteria; phylum Actinomycetota; class CALGFH01; order CALGFH01; family CALGFH01; genus DASVXQ01. The sequence goes on from JBKPDO010000305.1 coordinate 2,576, forward strand.
CGCGTGGATGGAGGGGTGGGCGAGCACGGCCACGCCACCGGCGCCGCGGATCAGGCCCACCGCCTCGACCGGGGTCACCGCCACCTTGCTCACGTAGGCGCGCCCGCCGGTGCCGATCCAGTCGGCAGAGAAGGCGGAGGCGACGTCCGGCACCACCCCGGCCTCGACCATGGCGCGGGCGATGTGAGGCCGCCCGATCGAGGCGGAGCCGGCCAGCTCACGGACCCGCTCGAAGCTGACGGCCGCGCCCAGCTCACGCAGGCGCTCCACCATGCGCTCGGCGCGACCGACCCTGCCGGCGCGGATCCAGGACCGCGTGGCCGCGAACAGCGGCTCCTCGGGATCGAAGGCGTAACCCAGCACGTGCACGGGCTGGCCCTCGTGCTCGGCGGACAGCTCGCAGCCGAGGAGCACGACCAGACCCTCGTACCGCCGCGCGGCCTCGCGAGCCTCGGGGACGCCGTCGGTGGTGTCGTGGTCGGTGAGGGCGATCCCGGCCAGGTCGCGCGACGCCGCCAGCTCGACCACCTCACGCGGCGTGAGGGTGCCGTCGGAGTAGGTCGAGTGAGTGTGCAGGTCGAAGCCTGGCATGCGATGACGATAGCAAACGGCCACGACGCCGGCCCCCGGGAGGCGCCCGGCAGCCCGGGGCGGGCCGGCGGGCCCAGGGCCCGAGGCGGGCCGGCGGGCCCAGGGCCCGAGGCGGGCCGGTGAAGCACGCAACGGCACCACCTTGGACACAATCGGGTAACGACGCCGCGGCCGGCTGCACCCAGGACCACGAGGGTGCCGATACTGCAAGGGACTGGCCGCGTTCCTAACGTGCGCTACGAATGGCTCATCGGACGTAGGCGTATGCGACTCTTCGGTCCGCGGCGAGGAGGTTCTTTCTCGTGTCACTGCTGATGCTCGCCGTCGTCGCTCTCTTCCCCGTCACCCTGCTCGCGATCCTGCTGCTGACCTCCGGACTCGAAGGAAAATTCGTCAGCTCCGACGAGAGCCGCCACCTGGTCAGCCCCGACCAGCCGCAGTCCCGGCAGCCTCGGGAGGCCGGCACCCGCCCCGGCACTCGCCACAACTGAGCGCATGACCGCGCGCCCGCCGCAGCGGTGAGCCCGCCCGTCCCCACGGTGGCGGTCGGGCTGGTGGCGCGCGACCGGCGCGGCCGGCTCCTGCTAGTGCGTCGCGGCAAGCCGCCGGCCAAGGGGAGCTGGTCGCTGCCCGGCGGCAAGGTGGAGGCGGGTGAGACTCTGGTGCGGGCGGCCGCTCGGGAGCTGCGCGAGGAGACGGGGCTCCGGGCTCGCATCGGCGCGGTGGCCGGCGTGGTGGAGCGCGTCGGCGAGGGCTACCACTACGTCATCGCCGACCTGTGGGCGGACCTGGACGACGCCGAGCCGGTCGCCGCCAGCGACGTGGACGACGCCGCCCTATTCGAGCTGGAGGCCCTCCCCCACTTGGACCTCACCCCCGGCCTGGCCGAGTTCCTGGCGAGCATTGAGTGCTGGCCCGACGAGTCCGCTGGGGCGGACTCGTCGGGCCGAAATGAATGACTTGCCCAGCGGGCGAAGCCCGCACCGCTCCGGGGGGCTCGCGGGGGGCGCCGGCGCCCCCCGCGTTATCCTACGGATATGCCCGAGCTGCCGGAAGTGGAGTCGGTGCGCCGGCAGCTCGAGCCGGAGCTGCGGGGGCGCCGGGTCGTCAAGGTGTGGGCGGACGTGCAGCGCCGCTTCCACCATCCAGAGCTGCTCGAGGGCCGCACCGTCCTGGAGGTCGGGCGGCGCGGCAAATTCCTGATCTGCCCGCTCGACGGCGGCCTCGAGCTGGTGATGCACCTCGGCATGACGGGCGTGCTGCACTTCGGACCGGCCGACGCCTACACACGCGCCCGGCTCGGCCTCGACGACGGCCGCGAGCTGGTCTTCCGGGACGTGCGCCGCTTCGGTTGCCTGGCGGTGGTCACGGCCGGTGTCTACGACGCGCTGCCCACGCTCGCCCGGCTCGGCCCAGAGCCGCTGTCCGACGCGTTCGACCCCGAGCGCTTCGCTCGCGACCTGGCCGCCACCCACTCCCCCGTCAAGCCCTACCTGCTGACGCAGCGGGCGGTGGCGGGAGTGGGCAACATCTACGCAGACGAGGCGCTGTGGCAGGCGCGCATCCACCCCGCCTCGCGGCGCGTCGGCAGGCGCCGCGCCCTGGCTCTGCACGGCGCCATCCGCCAGGTGCTCGAGCAGGCGCTGGTTCGCGAGGGCACCACTTTCCGCGACTACCGCATGGTCAACGGCGAGAGCGGCCGCAACGCCACCTTCCTGATCGCCTACGGCCAGGCTGGCCGGCCCTGCCCGCGCTGCGGCGCGCCACTGCGCAAGATGGCGCTCGGCGGGCGCGGCACCACCTTCTGCCCCGTTTGCCAGCGGCGCTGACCGGCTCGGCGATCCGTGCGGCCGGTTCCCAGGCCGGCCGGCTGTGCGCGAGAATGGTCGCTGCCGAGCGAGACCTCGAGGAGCCATGCAGATGCCGCCAGAGGCGAACGACCACGCCGAGCCGACACGGACCGGCAAGGAGCCGACACCCGCCGACACCTCCCCGCGGGCGTCCGACGCCGAGCGCAACCAGGCGATCGACCGCCTGCGCACCGCCTACGTCGAGGGGCGGCTCGATCAGGAGGAGTTCGACGAGCGCTCGCGGGCGGCGCTCACCGCACGGACCCGGGCGCAGCTCGAGCGCCTCTTCACCGACCTGCCCTCGAGCCTCGCCACGACCGGCTCCTCGCCGCTGCCCGTCCGGCCGGTCCCGCCGGGCCAGCACGAGGGCCCGCGCCTGTCCCTGGCGATCATGAGCGGTGTGGAGCGCAAGGGACGCTGGCGCATCCCCACCCGCTCCACCGCGGTGGCGTTCATGGGCGGCGTCGACCTCGACCTCCGCGGCGTCGTCCTGAGCGCCCAGGTCACCACCATCACGGCGGTGGCGTTCATGGGCGGCGTCGACATCATCGTGCCGCCGGGGGTCCGCGTGGACTCGCACGGCTTCGGCTTCATGGGCGGCTGGGACAACCGCGCGGAGCACGCCGAGCCGGCCGACCTGCCGCCTGACGCGCCGGTCGTGCGGGTCCGCGGCTTCGCCTTCATGGGCGGCGTCGAGATCAAGTCCAAGCAGCCAAAGCAGCCGCCCGATCAGCTTGGCAGGCCCCCCCAGAGCAACAACCGCTTGAACGGGTAGAAATAGGGCCGGCGCTCGTCCAGCAGGGGGAGCAGGCGCTCGCGGTAGCTGGCGAGGAAGCGCTCGAACAGCTCGGCGGGCATACGCCGCTGGTAGTCGGTGAGCAGCGTGCCTCTGACCCACTCGACCACCTCCTCGCGCCCGGCCAGGTGATGACCGTAGACCTGGAGCCGCACGTGCTGCTCCGCGAAGCCGAGGCGGTCGAGCAGCTCGGCGTAGCGCTCGGGAGGCTCCACCGGCGAGAGCCGCCGGTAGCCGCCGAGGACGCCGCGGAAGGGGTCCTCGCCCGCGAGCTCGGCGGCGAGCACGTGCGAGGGGTGGTCGTGGTTGGCAGGCACCTGGACGGCGAGCTGGCCGCCAGCGCCGAGGACCCGTCTCAGCCCCGCGAGCAGCGCGGGATGGTCGGGCAGCCAGTGCAGCGCCGCGTTGGAGAAGACGAGGTCCCATGTCCTGTCGGCGGCCGAGGGGCCGGAGCGACCCGGGAGACCGGCCGCGGTGCCGGAACTGCCCGGGAGACCGGCCGCGGCGCCCCCCTGGCCGCTCTCCGCGAAGGTGTCGATGTCGCCCTGCTCGAAGCGGAGCCCGTTCCCAGCGAGCGGACGGGCGCGCTCGAGCATTGCCGGCGAGCTGTCGAGACCCAGCGTCTCGCCGGCCCGCACGCGCCGGTGCAGCTCCACGGTGAGCGCCCCGGTGCCGCAGCCGAGGTCCACCGCCCTGCCTCCGGGGATCGGACGGACCAGGGCGAGCAGGTCGTAGAAGGGCGCGCTGCGCTCGTCCGCGAAGCGCTCGTATCGCATGGGGTCCCAGGTGTCGCGCATGCGACCATGATGCAGTCGTCCACAGGTCAGCGGTAACTCTCGCGGCGGGGCTACTGATGGTCCAAGATACGGGCGACGCACAGCGAGCACCGGGAGAAGCGAGGGTTGGTTGGCCGACCAGATGATCGGAAGGGTCGGGCGGGTGACGGGAACCATCGCGCCGGAGCGGATCGGAGAGGTGATGATCCCCATCCGCGGCGGCAGCGAGGCCTTCCACGCCTATGCCGCCGACAGCCAGGACACGCTCCCGCCAGGGACTCGAGTCGTCGTCGTGGAGTACTTCCCTCCCAGGACCGTCGTTGTCAGCCCCGTGTAGGGCTGACGTGGAGGCTCGATCCTCATGGACCCCACCATCATCGCCGGTGGCGTGCTCGTTCTGCTGTTCCTTCTTTTTGTCCTGTTCAAGCTGATGTGGCGGGTGGCCGAGCCCAACGAGGCGCTGGTCATCTCGGGGCTGCGAGAGCACGCCGAGCTCGAGGGCGTCGGCGAGAGCCTCGGCTTCAAGATCGTCACCGGCAAGGGAACCCTCGTCCTGCCCGGCGTCCAGACCGTGCGGCGCCTCTCGCTCGATCTGCGTGAGGCCGAGCTCGTCATCGACTGCGTCACCCATCAGGGCATCCCCGTCGGCGTCCAGGGCGTCGTGATCTTCAAGGTGGGCGACGACTACGTCTCCATCGCCAACGCCGCGCGCCGCTTCCTCGACCAGCAGGACCAGATGGACGCTCGCGTCCACAACGTCTTCGCCGGCCACCTGCGCGCGATCGTAGGCAACATGACGGTCGAGGAGATGATCCGCGACCGCGAGAAGCTCACCGGGTTGACACGGGAATCGTCTGGCACCGAAATGGAAAAACTCGGACTAATTGTTGATTCGCTCCAGATTCAAGAGATCGTCGACCCCACCGGCTACATCAAGAACCTGGCCCTGCCGCACGCCGCGGCCGTGTCGCGCGAGGCGCGCATCGCACAGGCGCACGCCGACCGCGAGGCCACCCAGGCGGAGCAGGGAGCGGAGGCGCTCAAGGCCGCCGCCCGCCGCGACAGCCAGATCAAGCAGGCGGGCTACCAGGCCGAGATCGACCGCGCCGCCGCCGAGGCGCGCCAGTCCGGCCCGCTCGCCGAGGCCACCTCCCGCCAGCAGGTCGTCGTCCAGGAGACCAAGGTCGCCGAGCTGGAGGCGCATCGCGAGGAGCAGCGCCTGCAGGCGACCGTGCGCAAGCCCGCCGACGCCAGGGCCTACGAGCAGACCACACTGGCCAGGGCCCAGCGCGACGCCCGCATCTCCGGCGCGGAGGCCGAGCGCCAGGAGGTCGAGCTGCAGGCCGCCGCCAACGCCCAGCGGGTCAGGCTGGAGGCGCAGGCCGAGTCGGAGCGGGTGCGCCTCGAGGCCGCCGCCCGGGCCGAGGCCGCCAAGCAGATCGGCGTGGGCGAGGCCGCCGCGACCTCGGCGAATGGGCGCGCCGCGGCGGACGCGGCGCGAGCGCGCGGCCTGGCCGAGGCCGACGCCATCAAGGCCCGCGCCGACGCGCTGGCGCAGAACCAGGACGCGGTCATCGGCCAGCAGCTCGCCGAGAACTGGCCGGCGATCGTGGAGGCGGCCGCCAAGCCGTTCGGCGCGGTCGACCAGATGATCGTGCTGAACGGCGCCCAGGGCCTGTCCGAGGCGCTGGCGCAGGCGCTCAGCCAGGGCGTGGCCGGTCTGCAGCTCGCCCGCAACCTGCTCGGCGCCACCGGCAACGGAACGGGGAAGAAGGCCACGCCCGGGGAGAAGAAGGCGGCCCCCGCGGAGCGCAAGGCCAGTCCCGGCAGGCGAGAGCCGGCGGAGTAGGCGCTCACCAGCATGCGCATCGCGGTCACCGGCTCGACCGGGCTGATCGGCACCGCCCTGGTGTCCAGTCTGACCGCCGACGGCCACGAGGTCATCCGCTTCACCCGCTCGCAGAGCCCGGCCCCCGGGGCCGCGCGCTGGGACCCGGTGGGCGGGACCATCGACGCAGGCGCGCTGGCCAGGGCCGACGCGGTCGTGCACCTGGCGGGCAGGAGCATCGGCCCGGTGCGCTGGACCGCCAAGGTGAAGCGGGAGATCCTGCGCAGCCGCGTGGACGGGACGCGGCTGCTCGCCCAGACCATGGCGGGCCTCGAGGACGGACCGCGGGTGCTGGTCTGCGCCTCGGGGATCCATTGGTACGGCGACCGCGGCGACGAGGTCCTGACCGAGCGCAGCCCGCCGGGGAAAGGCTTCCTCGCCGAGGTCTGCCGGCAGTGGGAGGTGGCCGCGGAGCCGGCGCGGGCGGCCGGCATCCGCACCGTCCACCTGCGGAACGGGGTGGTGCAGGCGCGCGAGGGTCGCTCGCTGGCCCTCCAGGCTCGGCTGTTCAGGCTGGGGCTGGGCGGCCGCCTCGGCTCGGGGCGGCAGTGGTGGAGCTGGATCGCCCTGGACGACGTCGTCGGCCTCTACCGCCACGCCCTGACCGTGGAGGTCGAGGGGCCGATGAACGCAACCACGCCGAACCCGGTCACCAATGCCGAGTTCACCGCCGCGCTCGCCCGGGTCCTGCGCCGCCCCGCCCTGCTCCCGGTGCCCGCCCTGGGGCCGAGGCTCCTGTTCCGCGATATGGCCGACGAGCTCGCGCTCGCCAGCATCCGGGTGTACCCCGCCGTGGCCCAGGCAAGCGGCTACACCTTCCGCCACCCCAGCCTGGAGCCCGCCCTCCGCCACGTCCTCAACCGGCCGTAGCCGCCGGTGAGCGTCCAAAGAAAAAGGGAGCGGGTTTGCTTCTTCATACTATCTGATTCATACTCAGCACATGGCAACTGTTCGACGGACGATCTCCCTGCAGCCGAACCTCGCGGCCAAGCTCGAGCGCGAGGCCAAGCGGCGTGGCATCTCGTTCTCGGCGGTGATCGCCGAGCTGGTGCAGCGCGCGCCGGCGGAGCTGCCATACGAGGGCCTCATCGAGGACGACCCTGACCTTTCGCTGCGCGTCGAAGAGGTGCTGGGACGCCTAAGCGCCTGATCATAGTCGATACGGGGCCCCTCATATCAGCGCTCAACCGAGCCGAAGGGCGCCGCCATCACTTCGCGGCCGAGCTGCTGCGTGTCTCCGCCTGGGACATCGTGGTCCCATGGCCCGTCTACACCGAGGTCGACCTGCTCCTTCGCGCTCGTGGTCACGCCAAGGCCGCGACCGTGTTCGGGGATGCGCTATTGCAAGGCGTCCACCGGCTGGAGGCACCCACACGCCACGAGCACACGCTCGCGGTCGAGCTCCTCGAACGCTATGAGGACCTCGGGCTGGACCTTCCCGATGCGACCACCATCGCCATGGCCTCGGCGCGCCAGGGGTGGGCCTGGACATGGGATTTCCGCCATTTCCGTGTGGTCGTGCTCAAGAAGGGAACCCACGTCCCCCTGGTGGTCACAGAAGCCGAGCTGCCAGAAGCGTGACGACTCATCTGAAGTCGCGGGATCTGGTGGCGACCCCGAGGGAGAGGGAGCGGAGCTGGTCGGCGATCACGTTGGTGACCCCCGCGGCCCGCTCGAGCCGGCCGCGGACCAGCAGCGCCGGGGAGGACCGCGCCACGCGGCGATGGCGCGCCCACACGCCGGGCGAGCAGATCACGTTGACGATGCCGGTCTCGTCCTCGAGGCTCAGGAAGGTGGTGCCATCAGCCGTGACCGGGCGCTGGCGATGGGTCACCACCCCGCCGACCAGCACCCTGGTGCCCGGCTCGACCGCGGCCAGCCCCTCGGAGGTCACCACTCCGAGCGCGTCGAGCCGCTCGCGCACGAACTGCACGGGATGGCTCGAGGCCGACAGGCCAGTGGCCCACAGGTCGGCCGCGCCCAGCTCGGCGGGGCTCATTCCTGGCAGCCGAGGCGCCTCCGCTCCGACCACAGCCCCCGGCAGCCGGTCGGCCCGGGCCTGCGCCACCGCTCCGGCGGCCCAGAGCGCCTCCCGGCGCTCCAGCCCGAAGCAGCCGAACGCCCCCGCGGTCGCCAGCGCCTCGATCTGCGCCTGGCTGAGCCCGACGCGCTGGACCAGGTCGGCCATTGAGTCGTAGGGGCGGCCGTCGGCGATCCGCCCGGCCAGCTCCTCCCCGATCGTGCGCACGTAGCAGAGCCCGAGCCGCACGGCGAGGCCGGGGCTGCCCGGCTCCAGGGTGGCGGTCGCGGCGCTCGCATTGAGGTCGGGGCCGCGCACCGCCACGCCGTGGCGGCGAGCGTCGGCGACCAGGGTGCGCGGCGAGTAGAAGCCCATCGGCTGGGCGTTCAGCAGCGCGGCGAGGAAGGCGGCCGGGTAGTGCAGCTTCAGCCAGGCGCTGGCGTAGACCAGGTAGGCGAACGACACCGCGTGGCTCTCGGGGAAGCCGTAGTTGGCGAAGGCGGCGAGCTGCTCGTAGATCCGGTCGGCGACGTCGTCCCTGATGCCACGCTCGGCCATCCCTCGGTAGAGGCGCTCCCGCAGCCGCTCCATCCGCTCGACCGAGCGCTTGGCGCCCATGGCCTGGCGGAGCTGGTCGGCCTCGGCCGCGCTGAACCCGGCGACGTCGACCGCCATCTGCATGAGCTGCTCCTGGAACAGCGGCACCCCGAGCGTCTTGGCGAGCGAGCGCTCGAGCAGCGGGTGCAGGTAGGTGATGGGCTCGACGAGGTCGCGGCGGCGGATGTAGGGGTGGACCGAGCCGCCCTGGATCGGGCCGGGCCGGATCAGCGCCACCTCGACCACCAGGTCGTAGAAGCGGCGCGGCTTGAGGCGCGGCAGGGTGGCCATCTGGGCGCGGCTCTCGACCTGGAAGACGCCGATCGAGTCGGCCCTGCTCAGCATCTCGTAGACGGCCGGCTCCTGGGGCAGCTCGGCCAGGTCGAGGTCGACCCCGTGGCTGGAGCGGACGAGGTCGACCGCGCCGTGCAGCACCGAGAGCATGCCGAGCCCGAGCAGGTCGAATTTGACCAGCCCGATCGCCGCGCAGTCGTCCTTGTCCCACTGCAGGACGCTGCGGTCCTTCATGGTGGCCCATTCGACCGGGCAGACCTCGAGCACCGGCCGGTCGCAGATGACCATCCCGCCCGAGTGGATGCCGAGATGGCGGGGGAACCCCTGGAGCTGGGCGGCCAGCTCTATGACGGCCGGCGGCACGTCGTGATCGGTGGCCTCCCCCAGTGATCCCGTTTCCCACCGGGGGGCTACGCTCGGCTCTGCTTCGCCACCTGGCGCCCCGCCCTGGGCCTCGCTAGAGAGCCCCCCGGACCCCCCGCCCCAGACGTCGATCTGCCTGGCCCAGGCGTCCAGCTGCCCTGGGGCGTAGCCAAGGGCGCGACCCATGTCGCGCACGGCGGACCGCGGCCGGTAGGTGACCACGTTGGCCACCTGGGCGGCCCGCTCCCGGCCGTAGCGCCGGTAGACGTACTGGATCGCCTCCTCGCGCCGGCCGGCCTCGATGTCAAGGTCGATGTCTGGCGGGCCGTCCCGCTCCGGCGAGAGGAAGCGCTCGAACAGCAGGCCGAGCGAGACCGCGTCGGCCTTGGTGATGCCCAGGGCGTAGCAGACCGCCGAGTTGGCCGCCGAGCCGCGGCCCTGGCAGTAGATGCCGGAGCGCTCGCAGAACCGCACGATGTCCCAGACGGTCAGGAAATAACCAGGGAAGCCGAGCTGCTCGATCATGTCGAGCTCGTAGTCGATCTGCCGCCAGGCGCCGGTCACCTGCTCCGCGCCACGGCGGCCGTAGCGGCGGGTCGCGCCCTCCTCGGTGAGCTGGCGCAGCCAGCTCATCTCGGTGTGACCAGGCGGCGTCGGGAAGTCCGGCAGCCTGGGAGCGATCAGCTCGAGGTCGAAGGCGAGCGCCCGGCCGATCTCGGCCGCCCGCTCGACCGCTCCCGGGTAGCGGTACAGGCGGGCGTCCTGCTCGTGGCCGGCGCGCAGGTGGGCGCTCGCCGCCGCCGGCAGCCAGCCGTCTAGCTCTTCGAGGGGGCAGCGGGCGCGCACCGCGGCGAGCGCGGTGGCCAGGCGGCGCCGGCCGGGGGTGGCGTAGTGGACGTTGTTGGTCGCCACCGACTCGACCCCGCGCCGCAAGCCCAACCGCGCCAGGACGTCGTTACGGGTCGAGTCGAGCGGGTCGCCGTGGTCCCAGAGCTCCATCAGCACGTTGTCCCGGCCAAACACCTCGATCAGGCGGTCGAGTTGGTGTGCGGCGGCCGCGGGGCCGTGCTCGACGAGCGCCGATGGCACCGCTCCCTTGCGGCAGCCGGTGAGCACCAGCCAGTGGCCGCCGTGCAGGCCGGCCAGCAGCTCCAGGTCTGCCTGTGGCGCTCCCTTGGAGCCCGCCAGCTGCGCCGTGGAGATGGCGCGGCAGAGCCTGGCATAGCCGTCCGGGTCGCGCACGAGCACCACCAGGTGCTCCCCTGGCGGGTCCGGGACGACGCCCCGAGCCTGCCTGGCACCGCCCTCGGAGCCGAGGCCGAGGGTGAGCTCGGCGCCAAACACCGTCGGCAGGCCGAGCGCCCTGGCCGCCTCGGCGAAGCGCACCACCCCGTACATCCCGTCTCGGTCGGTGAGGGCGAGCGCCTCCAGGCCGAGGCGGACCGCCTCCTCGACCAGCTCCTCGGGAGGGGAGGCGCCGTCCAGGAAGCTCGCGTTGGAGTGACAGTGCAGCTCGGCGTAGCGGATCCCGCCGGGCGGCCCGGTCCTGGTGGCCGGAGGCAGCCGACGAGGCTGGCCGGGCTGGCCGGGCTGGCCGGGCTGGCCGGGCTGGCCGGGCTGGCCGGGCTGGCGGGTGGCCGGCCGGGCCGGGGCGTCGCCCCCGTCGTCCTCAGCTCGGCGGTTGGGTAGCCGCTTGCCCGACAGCCGGGCATGAAGCTCCGACCAACGGACCGGCGGGTTCTGCCATCCCATGCCACGGGATAATCGAACATATGTTCGTCATTTGCAAATACCCTTATCCCGCCATGCTTGCGGGCGATCACGAGCAGGTATTCACAGCGGTATTCGGCAAGGCCGTCCGGCGCGCCCCGGTTCGAGCGCGTTGCGAATTCGGGGAGGTCGCGGGTAAATTCCGCCGCCCGCTCCGGCTGGTCCGCGAGACTCGCGCGGATGGCGCGAATAACCCGAAGGAATCCGCGGGACAACGCGCGCTCACTGCGCGAGCCGAGCCACCGCCTGGAGCGGCTCCGTGCCGGAGCCGCCTGACGAGCCGTGGGGGGAGCGGGGGGAGCGGGGGGAGCCGTGCCCGCTCCGGCTGGCGATCTCCGCGCCGACCTGTTTCGCCGTCTCGAGAAATGCCTCCGCGGCGGGCGAGACGTAGCGGTCCGGATGATTGGCGAGGACGATCGTTCGCGGGGGAATCCGCGGCTGCGTCTCGCGGATCAGGACGTTCGGGTCGCGCTCGTCGACCGCGAGGAGCGGCACGATGGCGGCACCGAGGCCGGTAGCAACGAGCTGCTGGACGGTGGCGTTGTCGCTGGACCGGAGGACCACGTTCGGCTCCGCCTCGGAGCGGCGCAGCGACGCCTCCACGTGCCGCTGGCAGGTCATCGCGTGATAGGCGACGAAGCGCAGCCCGTCGAGGTCACGCAGCCGCACCGGCTGTCGCCGGGCGAGCGGCGATCCCACCGGCAGCAGCAGGACGTACGGGTCCTGGAGCAGCTCTGTCGTCTTGAACGAGCCGCTCACCTCGGGCGTGTCCATGACGAAGGCAAAGTCGAGCTCTCCGCTCTCCAGCAATCCGAGCAGGTCGACGTCGTCAGCCGAGTCACGGAACTCGATGCCGACCCTGGGCCATCTGGCGGCGAGCTCCGCGAGGATCGCCGGCAGGATACGGGCGCCCACGCTCTGGTAGGTGCCGATCCGCAGGGTGCCCTTGGCGCCCTCGGCGAACGCCGCGAGGTCGGCCCGGGACGCCTGGAGGCGGTCGATCACCGCGCTCGCATGGCCCAGGAGCAGCTCGCCGGCTTCGCTCAGCGCGACCCGGCGCGGCCCGCCCGGACGCTGGAACAACGGCTGCCCGACGATCCGCTCGAGCGTGGCGATCTGCTGGCTGATCGCCGACTGCGTGTAGCCCAGCTCCTCAGCGGCCCGGCTGAACGACTCATGCCGAGCCACCGCTCGCAGCGCGAGCAGATGCCGTAGCTCGATCGCGGCCCAATCATTAGCGTTCATAATCAAGAAACATCATAACTAGATTTGTTCTTATCGACCAGGCAGTGGAACGCTGGCTGTGCAGCGCCTTTCCAGTCCTGTGACTGGCTCTCGCTCCTCGGAGCCGCCCGAGCTTGGAGACCAATATGTTCTCGGCCTACTGCAAGCACTGCGGGACGGTGGTCCTACTGGGCCCCACGAACCTCCGGTCTATTCACAACACCTCCTCCGGCGTCGTCGTGCACTTCCGCTGCCACGTCGGTCACCCCGGTGTCTGGCTACCGGAACGGCGGTCCCCGAGCCGGACCCCGAGCGCCAAGGGTCGGGTGGCGGCAGGGCAAGGCGCTCGGGCAGTGGAGGTCAGGCATGACCGAAGCTGGAGGCGATATCCTGCTCGGTCGCCTCGTAGCGGCCGGCGGCTTGCGCGGTGAGCTGCGCGATGCCGGTCAGCGCCTGGTGAAGGCCGGCGGCGCTGCGTTGCCATTCGCCCCATAGCTCGAGGAAACGAGCCTGGGCGACACCCGCCCAGTCGGATCCCAGCGGCTCGACGCTGGCGGCGAGCTGGCGCAGGGTCCCGTCGATCTCACCAGCGCCGGCGTTGAGCCGGCCGGACAGCTGGCGTAGCTGCTCCGGGGCGACCCGGATTCCCACAGTCGTCATCGTCTGCTCCTTCCGCTAGTCCAAGCAAGGTCATGCAAAGTTCTATATTCGAAGGCAAACCGAGGCAAACGGCTATCCACAGGGGTGGCCTCAGTCGTAGGTCGCCTCGACCGACCATCGCCCGCCAGCCAGCTTCAGCAGATACGCGATGCCTGCACCGGTGGTGACCTGGAGGCGGGCCAGGCGACGATGCGCCCTCGGGTCCCACCAGCGCTCGTCGACCGGCCATGGACCGGCCCAGGCGGCGATGGGAGTCAAGGGACCGTCAGCCACCCGAAGCCGGCTCGGGGGAGCACTGAGCAGCCCTCGGCCGCTGACCGTCACCGGCCTGCCCCGGTCGTCCTGGACTTCGGCCGCCGGGGGGTCAGGATGGACGATCCCCGGCGAAGGCTCCGGTATCCGCCCGGGGATTCGAGCCGGCCCGGACCCTGGGGCGGCGGCGGAGGGCCGGCCCCCGGCAGCGAACCCACCCCCGGCGGCGGGCCCACCCCTACCGGCACCCCTACCGGCGGACCCGCCCCTGCCGGCACCCCTGCCGGCGGACCCGCCCCTGCCGGCGGGCCCACCCCGAGCGGTGGATCCGCCCGCGGCGGGGGGCGTGCCACCGGCGGGGGGAAGCTCCCCCTCGGCCACACTGACCACCCGATCCGCCGGGCCTCTGCCTCCCCGCAGGCTGACCTTGCGAACCGCCTCCGGACCCAGCAGCCCCTGGACCCTGGCCAGCGCCCGAGCGGCGCGCCGGCCGGCCTCGGTCTCCTCGCCCCAGAACCCGAGCTGGCGCCCATGGGCTGGGACGACCTCGTCCGGGACCAGGGCGAGGCGGGCGATCGCCCCGGTGGGACGCGACGCCGCCGCCCCGGCCAGCCACCCGTCGAGCTGCCACCGGACACGCTCGGCCATGACAATAGCCTGGAGCGCGCGTGGATCGTTGGAGGCCGCCCCTCGCCGAGAGACTGGCCGGGCGGACGGCTCGTGGCGCCATATCCGTGACAATGTCTCACCGTGCTCGGTCTCGATCTCGATGCGAAGGCGGGTGCAGGCGAGCCCCAGCCTCTCGAGACGCTCGACCAGCTCGTCCGCCAGGGCTTTGGCCGCGAAGGCGGCGACGTCGACCCGGCCGGCCGGTGGCTCCAGCTCAGCCGCCACCCCGAGGTCAGGCGGCGGGCGCCGGCTCGCCCTTGGGTGCTCGTCCGCTCCGCTGGCCAACCGGTGGGCGCGCACGCCCTCGGGCCCGAAGCGGGCGGCCAAGGCGGCACGTGGAAGCGCCGCCAGGTGCCCGAGCGTGGTCAGGCCCAAGCGGACGAACATGTCGGTGAGATCCGGCCGTTCCAGCACCCCCACGGGGAAGGGCGCCAGAAAGCCGGCGACCTCGCCCGGCGGGACGATGAGGTGACGATCGGCCGCGGAGCCGGACCGGGCGGCGGCGATCCCGTGCTGAGGGATCGAGCCGCGGCGTGCGGCAAGGCTGGCGGCGAAGCGCCCGTCGGCGATTCCGATCTGGCATCGCCCCAGGGCACCGAGCGCCTGGTCGACGGCGCTCGCCACCGCGGCCGCCAGCTCGGCCTCACCCCCGTAGTGGCGAGCGGCGCCCCCGGCACGGAGGGCGCACTCGCCGGGGTCGAGCACCTCGACCTTGGGCGTGACCGACTCGACCGCGGTCAGCACCGGCTCGAAGGCACGCGCGTCGCGGGCAGGGTCGTGCGGGATCAGCTCGAGCCGGGGACAGCATGCCTGCGCCTCGCGCCGGCGCTGGCCGCGACGGACCCCCTCCGCCCTGGCGGCTGCCGAGCAGGCGACGATCCTGCCCGCATGGAGCACCGCCACCGGCCTGGTGGGCAGCGCAGTGGCGGCCGCCACCGGCCTGGTGGGCAGCGCAGTGGCGGCCGCCACCGGCCTGGTGGGCAGCGCAGTGGCGGCCGCCACCGGCCAGTCGGGGCACCAGACCACCAGCATGCGAGTCGTCGCGCCCACCCGTGCTCGTCCCTCGCCCCGCGCCTACGTGGCGCCCGGCGCAAGGAGGTGACCTGTTGATGCGGCGCTCGCGGTACCCACCTCCCTTCCTCTCCAGGACCGGATGACAGTGCCGGCCGGCTCCAGCAGGTCCTCGTCCGTCTGGTTCACCACCGCACGGACATACCGATCGTGTGGCGGCTGATCGAGGCTCCCCTCGGGATCCCCCCAGACGACGGCCGGGCCGGGGAGCCAGAGCTTGGCCCAGCGCTCTTTTGTGGCTGCGCCACGGCCGCCGGCGACGACCTCGACCCGGCGCGCCTCGAGCCGGCCGTGCTTCTCTCGCCTGTTTCGTTGTGTTGCTCGAGAGATGTTCACGAGGCTCACCAGTCAGTAGCGAGCTGCACGGTTCCGTCCCGGAAGGGCAGCCACAGCCGAGCTTCGCGGGATCGGGCGGCACCGCCCCGGCCAGTGGTGACCACCCGCACTCGGCGCTGCTGGAGGTATCCAGCTCCGTGGAGGTCTCCAGCTCCGGCCTCCAGCCCAATCCATGACTCGTGAGCGACCTGGAGGTTCAGGTCGGGGCTCGGCCAGGTGCCGAGGACGACCAGGACGCTGCCGCGCTCCCGGGCTCGTGTGGCGAGCTGATGACACACGCTCTGGCCGTAGGTGGTCGGAGGTCGGGTGATGACCAGGTCGATCGCGTGCAACAACGTGGCGATCACCCGCGCCCATTGGGGCCCTGGATAGGGGATCAGGGCGAGACGCTGGAGTGCGACGCCGGTCTCGGCGGCAGCGGCCACGCCCAGCTCTGGGATGCTGGCGGCGGCGGCCCACCGGTCGGCCTGGGTGACGCCGGCGGCCAGGGCGAGCGCGAGCCGCAGGGACCCGCTGATGGTGACGACAGTGCCGCGGCGTAGGCCGCCATGTGGCAGGAGCTGTGCCAGCGCTGGTAGCACCGGCAGGAGCCGGTCAGCGGCGAGAGTGGTGGGCTGGACGAGACGGGCAAGGCGTGTGTGCTCTTCGCGGCGGGCTTCTGCGCTGCTGAAGAAGCTCATGCTCGCTATGATCGAACAAATGTTCGATGCTTTGCAAGCACCTTGCGTTATGACTGTGGATGCCGGCCAGTGTGACTCGCAGCCGTAGTTGGCGGATCGCAACTATGTCTGGCGGAACCTGGCGGGCACGGGTCTCCCCTGGTGTGACGACGGACGATAGCTGGCGGAAGCTGCGGACGATGGTTGGCGGAGCTGACCGCCGACTCACCCGACTGTGAGGACGGACGATAGTTGGCGGCACTGGCCAGCAACTCAGCCGTTCACTGCCGAGGCGATGCCCGGGGTGGTTGTCACGACGGACCGTCGGCGAGATTGGAGCCTGACTATCCGCCATCGATGCGCGCCGCGGGTTGGTCGGCGTAGGCGTCCAGGAGCCGCTTGAGGTCAGCGTAGTGGGGCTTGGGTCGGTCGGTCTGGAATGGAACCAGGTGGTGCCTCGTCGAAGCCTCCACGCCCGTCGGATGGCCGGTGGCTGCTCGTCCTCGATGGGGCGTGGGGCGAAGAGGTGCTCGCCGTGGGTGATGCGGGCCCAGGCGTGGACGTGACCGGCGCCGGCGTAGACCCGGCCCTGCTGGATGCCTGTGGTGGGCCATGATCATGCGGGCCTCGCCGCTGCAGGCCACACCGGCGACTGATCGGTCAGGGCCCGCGCGAGGTCGATCCCAAGTCGCCGGTGCCACAGCAGATGCAAGGCGTGCGCACGCGCCACCACCGGCAGCGAGGTCGCCCCCACCAGCGCCCCAAACGAACACGACCCCGACGTCGCGGTGCCTGCCTCTACGGCGGCGAGGAGCTCGGCCTGCAGGCCGAGCCGGTCATCCAGTTCGCGTCGCTGCGCGGACAGGGCGTCCAGGGTGGCCAGCACGTGCGGCCGCCAGCCGGTCACCACCCCATAGCGCCAGCCCGACGCCAACGCCGCCTCGTCGGCTGCGGCGAAGCACGCCCGGTCGTCGTCGCTGATCCGCTCGGCCGGCTTGACGTCCAACAGCCACCCGCCGCTGCGGGTGATCGCCAGGAAGTCCGGGGTGTGCTCCCGCCACCCGGTGGTCGTGGCAAACCGTAGCCGAAACGGCTGCGCGAGCACGTCGACCAGCCCGCCCGCGAAGTCCAGGCCAGCAGCAGCCGTTGCTCGGCAAGGCTCTCAAAGCCGTGGTGGCGGCCGGTGGAGACCAAGAACTGCAGGCCTGGCCGGTGTTGCTGGCGTGGCCGCCACGTGAACCGCCGCACCGGCTCCGAGCCCGCAAGCGGCATCGACGCCAGATCCCTGACGGGGCAGACGACCTCGGCACCCGCAACCCTCCACGATGCCGTCCACCGTCGGGACCAGCCAGGCTCCAGCGACAGCACCGAACGGACCTCGGCGGCCGGATCATAGGGTGCGAAGAGATCGGCCAGGCCACACGTGTCCGATGGCAGCGCGCCGCAGGGTCCGGCGGAGACCGACCGCATCACGTCACCCACATCCAGGGAGCGCCGGGACCCAGCCGGCCACGGCCGAGGGGGACGGGCTCGTTCCCGCCCGTCGTTTCACAATCCGGCCAGTTGAGCGCAAGGATGAGCGCGGCCACAGCTCCCATGACACGAATTTCTGACCGTCGCAATCTATGCAAGATCCCGCGAATTCGTCCTTTCCGCGAGGCGACCACCATGACCACGATCACCATCCCGACGCTTTCCACCAAGCGCCTGACCCTGCGCGGCTTCACCGCCGCCGACCTGGACGCCCTCGCCCCCATCTACGCCGACCCACAGGTCAGCCGCTACATCGGCGACGGCACCCCCGCCGACCGCGCAGCCACCTGGCGGGCACTGGCCGGCATGCTGGGCCACTGGCAGCTCCGCGGCTACGGCATGTGGGCCCTCATCGAACGAGCAACCGGCCAGCTGATCGGCCGAGCCGGCCTGCACAACCCGGAAGGATGGCCAGGCCTGGAAGCCGGCTGGCTGCTGGCCCGTGACCGCTGGGGCCACGGGTTTGCCACCGAGGCCGGCCACGCCATCCTGGCCTACGCCTTCACCCGGCTCAGCGCCGATCACCTCATCAGCCTCATCCATCCGGCCAACACCGCCTCGATCCGGGTCGCCGAACGGCTCGGCGAGCACCTGGAGCGCGAGATCGACCTCAAGGGCCAACGGGCCCTCGTCTACGGCATCAACCGCCAGCACTGGCAGCAAGGCGGGCAAGCGCAGACACGCTCAATCTGACAGGACTACAAGACGTGCTGGTCCCCGCCACAGGCGCGGGACTTGAACAGTCACCCGCCAACTATCGTCCGCAGCTTCCGCCAGCTATCGTCCGTCGTCGTCACACCTGGCCAGCCCGCGACGGCGGAAGGAACCAGGAGATGCGACGACATCGCTCACTTGCGGGAGTAGATCGGCTTGGGCCGGTCGGACCGAGCTGCCGCATGACCTCGCCCAGTTCCTTTGTAGAGGCCCGCCCACCTCATCGTGGAGGAGCGAACGTCACGCCCGCAGCGGAAGCGGCCGCCCGTCTCCCCGAACAGTCGTACATTCGGTGTCATGCGCGTCGCGGTCCTCGCGGACGTCCACGGCAACCTCCCGGCGCTGGAGGCGGTCCTGCGCGACGTGGACGCCGCCGGTGCCGACGCGCTCGTCCTCGCGGGCGACATGACCGTCGGGCCGCTGCAGACCGAAACGCTCGACCTGCTCACCTCCCTCGGCGACCGCGCCATCTGGGTACGGGGCAACTGCGAGCGCAACCTGGTCGAGGTGTTCGACGGCACCTACCAGCAGACCGCCGAGCACGCGCCCGGCACAATCTGGTCGGGGCGGCAGCTCACCCGCGAGCAGCGCGACCACCTGGCCGCGCTGCCGCTCACCGTCAGCCTTGACGTGGACGGCCTCGGCCCGGTCCTGTTCTGCCACGCCACCGCCCGCGACGACGAGGAGATCGTGCTCGTGGACAGCCCCGTGGCATGGTTCAGCGAGGCGTTCGCCAGCGTCCACGAGCGAACGGTCGTCTGCGGCCACACCCACATGCCATTCGACCGCCTCGCCGACGGCCGCCGCGTCGTCAACCCGGGCAGCGTCGGCATGCCGTACGGGCCGCCGGGCACGCTCGCCCACTGGGCCCTGCTCGGCCCCGACGTGACTCTGCGCCGCACCGCCTACGACCTGGAGCGCGCGGCGGAGCGCATGCGCCGCAGCGCGTGGCCGAGCACGCCCGAGTTCATCGAGGAGAACGTCCTGCACGGCCCCCCCAGCGACGCCGACGCGCTTGCGATCTTCACCAGGTGGGCCAGGGAGCGCCGCGGGCGCTGACCCACCCACCGGTCCCGGTGTGGCAGCCGCCCAGCTGGCGGGCGCCTCACACCTGACGTCCGACATCAGCACTGGACACCCTGATCACCACGGCATCCGCCAACCGCGGTTGAGACGTCCCGCCGCATGGCGCTGCGATGGCAGGAAACCTCGCTGGCCAGGACCGTGCCATCCGCCAACCATGGCTGCGAGTCACAGCCAGCAAGCGGCCGGACATTGCCGCGGGCTTGACCGCGGTGAGCTGCAAGGACATTGGGGCAACCGGCCGGGTCCATGGATCCGCGTTGCCGGCCTCGACGCCCCGCGACGGCTACCTCACCGCGGGCCGCGAGGCGATTCGGCGAGCTTCGTCGCGGGTGAGCCGGCGCACGTTCATGGGGACCTCTGCAAGGCCCCGTCAGCGGTCGCCGAGGAACGCCAGCACGCGCCGGCTGAGCAGTGCAGCGGCGTCCGCGTCGTACGACGGCAGGCTGGCGTCGGCAAACAGATGCTGCTTACCAGGATGGAGAAACAGCTCCGCGTGCTCGGCCGACTCGACGAGGGCGTGGGCGGCGTCGAGGTCGCCCTCGTCCACGAACAACTAGCCGACCCGTCAACCTGACAGCATCCGCCCTTCGCCGACAGCCCACGGTGGCACAGTAGCGTTGCGACTGACGGCGTCCTCGCCCGGTCAGCGCCTTGTTCCGCCAACCAGCGTCCGCAGCTCCGCCATCCATCGTCCGAAGGCACACGGCGCTGGCCGAGCTGAGCCTGCCCGTCACGACCCAGATCGAGATCATCTGCGCGACGCTGCGGCGGGCGTGGGAGGTGCCGAAACCAACCAGCCCGAGCCTCACGTCAGGAGCGGACAAGGCCCGCTGGCTCGCCCGGTTCATCGCCGCAGCCTGGGAGGAGCTAAACAGGCCGTGCGCCGAGTGCATCATCGAGCAAGCGCCGGCGTTCGCTGAGGTTCGCCGGAGTGGCTTCGACCCCAAGCTCGCGGTCTTGGTGCATGGCGACGCCCACAGCGGCAACACCCTCCAGGACCTCCAGCATCGGTCGACTGCTGGCGCGAGGTTCAAGCTCATTGATCCAGATGGACTGCTCGCTGAGCCTGCCTATGACCTCGCCATCCCAATGCGGGGATGGAGCAGCGAGGTGCTCGAAGGGGACGCGATGCGCCTTGGTCGGGAGCGGTGCGCGCTCCTTGGGCAGCTAACGGGCGTCGATACCCAGGCGATCTGGGAGTGGGGGTTCGTCGAGCGGGTGTCCACCGGGCTCCTGGCCATGCAGGTGGGGGCGGAGCAGGTGGGACGGCAGATGCTGGAGGTCGCGC
Organism: bacterium; assembly: GCA_046727955.1. Classification (GTDB taxonomy): domain Bacteria; phylum Actinomycetota; class CALGFH01; order CALGFH01; family CALGFH01; genus DASVXQ01. The sequence continues at coordinate 23,013 of JBKPDO010000305.1, forward strand.
ACCATTGGGTTTGGGCGAAGGACCAGATCCGATGAGCCGGGCGGCGTCATTCTGCCGTGACCGGGACTCCGCTCATGCGTTCTCCCACAGCCTGCGCCCGACCATGGTCACAACGCGGCGCGGAGACATGCGGGCCGACTGCACCAGCAGCTTGTTCCTCAGGCCGGGGACGACCACCCGCCGGCCGCTGTTCAGCCCCTCGTAGCCAGCACGGGCGACATCGGCGCTGCTCATCGGCTTCTGCCTGCTGTAAAGGCGCGTCAAGCCGGCACCGGCCGTCGCGCTGAAGCCGCTCTGTGTCGGCCCGGGACACAGTGCGGTCACGGTCACGCCGCTGTGTCGCAGCTCCTCGCCAATGGCTTCGGAGAACGACAGCACGTACGCCTTCGTGGCACCGTAGACGGCCGCCAGCGGCTCCGGCGCAAAGGCCGCGGTCGAGGCGACGTTGAGGATCTTCCCCGAGCGCCGCGCCACCATCGCCGGCAGCAGGAGCCTGGTCAGCTGGGTCAAGGCCACGACGTTGACCTGCAGCAGGTCGAGCTGCGTCCGCGGGTCGTTGTCGATGAACGCACCGCTCAGACCGAAGCCGGCATTGTTGACCAGCAGGTCGATCTCGATCGGCGCCGCCCGCAGAGCCTCCACGATGTCGCGGGCGGCGTTCGGCTTGGACAGATCGGCAGCGATCACGGTGGCGGCGATGCCGTGCGCCTTCTCGAGCTGCTCGCCGATCTCGCGCAGCCTCCCTTCGCTGCGCGCCACCAGCACCAGGTCGTGGCCGTGGCTGGCGAACTGTCGGGCCAGCTCCAACCCGATGCCGCCCGAGGCGCCGGTGACAAGTGCCGTGTTCTTCATCCATTGCTCCTGTTCTCCGACCACGTCAAGGTTAGCCAGGCGACGTGCGGCCAACCCGACCCAGTGGGGCGAGCTGTGCGGCGCGGGACTCGAGATAGCGCTGCTCGGGGACGCTGAGTGTGCGGCGCGCGGCCAGGCGGTAGCAGGCACGTGCCGCTTCCTGATCGCCCGCTAGATCGAGCAGGTGCGCGCGGACGGCGTCGACACGGTAGTGCCCGGCGAGCGCGGGGTCGGCCTCCGCCGTGGCAAGTTGCCGCAGCCCGGCCCTCGGGCCGTGGACCATGGCGACGGCGTCGAAGCCGCCATAGCGCCGGAGGAGGGCGCCGACGACCTGCGGCGCCAGGTCCCGCAGCAGGCTCTCGACCTCGGTCGCGGTGCTCACAGCTCAAAGGCGCTGAGGTCCAGGACCGGCCGCACCTCGACCAGGCCGAACGCGGCCTCCGGTATCCGCGCGGCGTGCTCGGCCGCACGGTCGATGCTCTCGCAGTCGACGGGGAAGAAGCCGGCCAGGTGCTCCTTGGCCTCGGCGAACGGCCCGTCGGTGGTCATCGCCCGGCCCTCGCGCGCCGCGATGCGCCTGGCCAGCGACGGATCGGCCAGAGCCTCCGACACGATCATCTCCCCGGATGCGGCCAGGTCCTCCTTGAGAGCGGCATAGGCTTGCAAGCCCTCGGCGCGCTGGGCCTCGGAGAGCCCCTCCCAGACCTTCCGGGTCGCCGGGTTGTGGTAGATCAGGATCAGGTATTTCACCGCTGCCTCTTCGGGTCTGGACATTCTCTCACCCGGTACGTGGAGAGCGGCTCCGCAGCTTCGATGTCCCACGAGAGGCGCCCGCACGGGGGGTGCCGGAGCCAAAGGAGACAAACGATGCGCAAGGTCGTAGCAGGGCTGTTCATGTCGCTGGACGGCGTAGTGGAATCGCCCGACAAGTGGGGCTTCCAGTACTTCACCGACGAGATGTACGAAGTGATGGCCGCTGGTGTCGCGCAGGCGGATTCCGTGCTGCTGGGCCGGCGTACGTATGTGGGATTCGCCAAGTTGTGGCCGACCCAGGGCAGCGACGTGCCGATGGCCGACTTTCTGAACAACTCACCCAAGTATGTGGTGTCGGCCACCTTGGACATGCTCGAATGGGCCCCCTCGACCCTGGTCACCGGCGACCTGGCCGAGGAGCTCACCAAGCTCAAGGAGCAGCCCGGCAAGAACATCCTGATCCCCGGCAGCCCCACGCTGGTGCGGTCGCTGCTGCGCGATGGGCTGCTCGATGAGCTCGCCCTCAATATCGGCCCGATCGTCGTCGGCTCCGGCATGCGCCTGTTCGACGAGACGACCGATCACGTGCGTCTCGAGCTCGTGGAGTCCAGGTCGTACAGCACCGGCGTGCTGGGCGTGACCTACCGGCCCGCGCGCACGTAGCCACGCTCCTGGCCCCTACGGCCTTCGCGGCCTTGGCGGCTCTCCCGCGCTCTCGGAGAGGGGCTCGCGGAGGTACTCGAGGAAATCGTGATGGTGGTAGTAGCGCGGCAGGCGGGCGACCTGGACGAAGCCGAGCCGCTCGTAGAAGCGGCGGTGCCGCTCGGTGGCGGGGCAGCGCAGGTAGCAGCGGGCGGCCCCGAGGGCGGCGGCGCGGGCGCAGAACAGCTGGACGAGGCGGCCGCCCACGCCGGCGTCGCGGCGCCCGGCCACCACCAGCAGGTCGTGCAGGCGGGCCATGCCGGCGATCACCTCGCCCTGCGCGACGCCGACCAGCTCGCGTCCGGAGCGGGCCTCGACCAGCACCGGACGGCTGGTCCAGTCGCAGTCCTCGCCGAAGATGGCCCGGTCGGCCGCCGGCCACTCGCGCGCCAGGAAGCGACGGACCTCGCCGGTCTCCTCGTTGGCCACCTGGAAGGTGACCGTCTCGGGCCGCTGCCGTCCGCGCAGTTGCGAACCTCCCGACGAGAGGGCGGGCGACCGTTGGAGACGGGCGCCGGGCTTCACCACTATGATCATCCTGCTGCAGCAGTGGCCGCGACAGCCGGAAAGGAGCTCGATGGACGTCCGTCTCACCGACGTGCTCGTCGGCGACGCCAAGCTGATCGCCGACGGACTGTTCCAGCCAGAGGACGAGATGACGGTGTTCGTCGGCCGCGGCGGCAAGGGCACGGTGGCGCCGTTCACCGTCCGGCGCTCCTACACCGGGGCGGGCGGCTGGTACGTCGAGTCCATGGCCCTGCTCGCACCGAACGGCGACGTCCCCTGGCGCAGCAAGGAGCAGCCCGTCACCCTGAGCGGCTCGACCAAGATCAACATCTTCAGCGACGAGGTGCACGGCGTGGTCGTCGATTTTGCCGACGACTACGAGCTGGTCTTCCTGATCGGCAACGACGAGGTCGGCCGGGTTCCCGTGTCGGTGCTGGACGAGGACCCGCCCTCCGCGGGCGCCTCGCCGACCGCCGTGCTCGACGAGGCGCTGAAGAAGAGCACGGTCGTCTGGATCGAGGTGCCCGGGCCGGGCGGCACCGGCGGTCGGGCCGTCCCCGCCTGGTACGGCACCGTGGACGGGCGCATCTACGTGCTCACCGGCGGCTCCGAGCAGCGCATCCGCGGCCTCGACCAGGCCGACAGCGTGCTGCTCTCCGCGCGCTCCAAGAACGTTCAGTCGCTGGTCAGCAGGATGGAGGCCAGCGCGAGGGTCGTCCCGGCGTCCGACCCGCTGTTCGCCCGCGTGGTGCCTGTGCTGCTCCCCCGCCGCCTGAACCTGCCAGATGGCGAGCAGGCCGCCGACCGCTGGCGCAAGGAAAGCACCCTCGTCGAGCTTACCCCGTCCGCGATTCCTGCCGAGGCATGAGAGGTAGTCGTTTCCGTCGGCTCTATAGTGGCAAAAAGTAGGGCAGGCACGCAGCGCGTCAACCGTCCGACCGGCCCGAGGCACGGGAGGAGGCGCCATGTTTTGGCGAAGGAGCAGGACCAGGAGAGCCAAGCGAGCGGCAGGTCGTCTGCCGAGCAGTGAGGAGGTGCGGGAGCAGGTCACCGACCTCACCGATGATCTGGGCGATGCGCTGGAGACGGCCAGGGACGCGATCACCCGCGCGATGTCGTCGGCGGGCCGCCGCGGTGCCGAGGCGGGCACCCAGGCGAGCCGAAGGACCGCTGAGCTCGGCAAGGAGGTCGGCCGCAGGGGCGCGGTGGCCGGGGCCGAGGCTGGCAGGAAGGCGGGCCGGCGCGCTCGCGAGGTGGCCCGCGAGGCCGCCCGCGAGGCCGCGGAGCGGCTGCCTGAGCCGGAGCAGGTGGCGGAGATGACCAGGCGCGCCACCGAGAAGCTGCTCCCCGAGCGCGCCAGGCAGCGCCGCAAGGCTCGGCGCAAGCGCGCGCGCCGCAGGCTCTACGGCAGCGCCGGGCTGGCCGGGCTGGGCATGCTGGTCGGCTGGCTCACCGCCCCGAAGAAGGGCCACGAGACACGCCAGACGCTGATGGAGCGCGCCAGCGCGGCCGGCGAGAAGGTCGCGGAGATGCGCTCGAGCGCGGCAGGCGGCGCCGGCGCGGACACGGCTACCGGGTCCTCCGAGTCCGCCGGCGCGCAGGGGTCGAAGCCCTCGGAGGCGGAGGTCACCCCGATCCACCATGGCGACGGCGCCACGTCCAGCAAGCGGAACTAGCCCTCGGGCCAGCGGTAGACGCCGGTTCCCTGCTTGACCACGCGGCCCTCCCTGGCGAGGGCCGCGAGGCTCTTGACCACGCTGCCGCGCACGTCGCGGATGGTGAACGGGTCGAGTAGGCGCTGCCTGAGTGCGCGGTCCAGCACGACCGTCCAGTGGAGGGGCTCCGGGGCGGCCTCGGCGAGCACCTTGAGGCAGGCTTCCTGTGGTTCCATAGTGAGTGCCAGGCTACCGGTCGCTCCGGTCGGTGCCAACCAACCTCGGAGGTCCGCAAGATCCGCTCGATCGCCTTCGACCGCGCCGCCCAGTACTACGACCAGACCCGCGGGCTCCCCGCGGAGGTGAGCGAGCAGGTCGCCGACCGGATGGAGGCCGCCGCCGGCCCACGGGCACGCTTCCTGGAGATCGGCGTCGGCACCGGGAGGATCGCCCTGCCCCTGCACCGGCGCGGCCGGCGGGTCCTCGGCACCGATCTGTCCGTCCCCATGCTGCAGCGCTACCGCGCCAAGGCCGCGTCCGCCGGCCTGCCACCCCCGCCGGTCATGTGCGCCGACGCCACCAGGCTGCCAGTGCGGGACGCCAGCATCGACGCGGTGATCGAGGTCCACGTGCTCCACCTCATTCCCGCGTGGCGCCAAGTGCTGGCCGAGGTCCGGCGCGTGCTCGCCCCCGGCGGGACCGTCCTGGCCTCGCGCAGGGGCCGGGAGCGGGTCGACGGCCGCGGCCCCCGCGCGAACGTGCGCGACCGCCACGCCGCGATCCTGGCCGAGATGGGCTTCCAGCGCCAGCGCGTCGGTGCGAGCACCGACGCGGAGGTGATCGACGCGTTCACCGACCTGGGCGGCCGCGTCGAGGAGCTCGAGCCCGTCAGCTGGCGCGAGGACGAGACCTGGGCGGAGTACCTCGACCTCCTGGGGCGGCGCGTCTGGTCGGACTCGTGGGAGGTCCCGGAGGGCGTCTGGCGGGAGGGCATCCGCCGGCTGCGCGCGGAGCTCGGCGCCGAGGGCGTGGACCTGCACGCTCCGGTGCCGACCGCGCGCTACGTCGAGATCGCCGCGATCCGGTTCTGAGTTACTAGCGGCTCTGAGGCGATCTCAGCGCTCGGCGGCTCAGCCCGGGCTCAGCCCAGACGCGGCAGGACCAGCTCGCCGAGCAGGTCGAGCTGGTCGTCCTGGAAGATCGCGAAGGGGATGCTCGACAGCGAGCAGACCACCTGCTCCACGCCGCGCGCCTGGAAGGCCCGGAGCCGCGCGAGGACCTGGTCGGGCGTGCCGACCAGGCGCTGCGCGGCCCACTCGGCCAGCTCGACCTTGTCGAGCGCGCCGCCCGGCGCCCACGCCTGCAGCCGGCGCCAGCGCTCCACCAGGTCGTCGGGGTCGCGACCGATCAGCGTGGCCAGGCCGACAGAGCGCCGCACCTCGCCGGCGGGCCGTCCCGCCCGGGCACAGGCGGCGGCCAGGACCTCCAGGCGCCGGTCGTACTCCTCCGGGGTGATCGCCCAGGAGACGTTCCAGCCGTCGGCCGTCCGTGCCACCACGCCGAGCAGGCGATTCCCTCTTCCCCCGACCCACAGCGGCGGGCGGGGCTGCTGCACCGGGCCGGGAATGACCTGCGCGCTGTCCGCGTGGTAGTGGCGCCCGTTGTAGGAGGTCGGGGTCTCGGCATCGGTGAGCAGGGCGCGCAGCACGCCGAGGGCCTCCTCGAGCATGGCCAGGCGCTCACCGGGGGCGGGGAAGGGCAGGTCAGCCTCGCGGAACTCTTCCTCGTTCCAGCCGGCACCCAGGCCCAGGTCCAGCCGCCCGCCCGCGAGCTGGTCCAGGGTGGCGGCCATCTTGGCGAGCAGCGTCGGCGGCCGGAAGCCGACGGCCATGACCAGGCTCCCGAGGCGCACCCGCTGTGTCCGTATAGCCAGCGCGGACAGGGCGGTCCAGCACTCGAGCGAGCCGCGGTGGCCGGGCGGGCCGCCGTAGCGTTGCAGGTCGTACCAGAAGTGGTCGGCGACCCACAGCTCCGAGAAGCCGATCGCCTCTGCCCGCTCGGCGTAGCCGGCGACGCGCTCGAAGGTGGCCGCGCCGGCGTCGGGGAACGCACCGTCGAAGTGTGGTAGCGCCAGGCCGAGCTTCATGCCGCCAGCATAGAGAAGGCCCGGTTGACGGGCGCCGTAGAGGCACGCCTATGACATGGCGCATGCTGAGAGCGGCCAAGCGAGAGGAGGGCCGGTGCCGGTCCGGTATGTCTCGACGCTTCCTCGGGGAGCCGAGCTGGTGGTCGTCGGCGGGGGGATCGTGGGGGCGGCCACCGCCTTCTACGCCTCGCGAGCGGGGCTGCGCCCGCTGCTGCTGGAGCGGCGCCCGGCGCTCTGCTCCCTCACCACCGCGGTCGCAGCCGGCGGCTTCCGGCTCCAGCTCGAGACCGAAGAGCAGCTCCGCCTGGTCCGCGAATCGTCAGAGCTGTTTCTCGACTTCGCCGACGTCACCGGCCAGGCCGAGTACAGCCCGGGCGTGCGCCAGCAGGGCTACCTCTGGCTCACGACCAGTAAGGACGGCGCCGAGCGCCAGCGCCGCCTCGTCGCCGAGCAGCGCGGCTGGGGCGTCAGCGGTGTGGAGCTGCTCGGCGGCGACGACGCGCGCCAGGCATTCCCCTTCGCCGGTCCCCAGGTGGTGCAGGCGCGCTTCCGCGCCGAGGACGGCCTGCTCGACCCGAAGGGCGCGACCATGGGGCTGGCGGCGGCCTCCGGCGCCCGGGTCGCGGTGGGCTGCGAGGTGGTCGGCCTGCGGCTCGAGGGCGGACGCGTGGTCGCGGTGGAGACAACCCTCGGCCGGGTAGGCGCGGACGCGGTCGTGATCGCGGCCGGGCCGTTCTCCGGCGAGGTCGCGCGCCTTGCCGGGATCGAGCTGCCGATCAGCACCGTGCGTAGGCAGAAGCTGGTCCTGCCGGAGGTGCCCGAGGTCCCCGCGACCGCGCCCATGACCGTCGACGACGACACCGGCGTGCACTGGCGTCCCGCCTTCCGCGGCGCGGCGCTGCTGTTCGCCGACCCGGCTACACGCCCCAGCCCGCCAAGCGAGGACGTCCCGCTGGACCACCGCTTCGTGTTCCAGCTCCTCGACCCCTCGAGCCCGGTCTCGGCGGCGCGGGTCACGCCATTCTGGCGCGACGTCTGGGCCGCCTGGTCGGTCCCCTGGATGCTGCAGGCCGGCCACTACACGATGACCCCCGACCACCGCCCGCTGATCGGCCACACCGCCATCGACGGACTGCTGGTCAACAGCGGCTACAGCGGCCGCGGGGTGATGGCCGGGCCCGCCGGGTCCAGACGGCTCGTGGATCTGCTCAGCGGCAAGGCCGCTGCCGCCGACAACCCCTTTCGGCCCGACCGGGCCTTCACCGAGCGCCCCGAAGTGGACATCCTGTAGCCCCCCGGCGGTTGGGGCCTGTTTGCATTCGGGGGGGAGCCCGAGACGGCTCCCCCCCGAAACCCCCCCATCGGGCACCTCGACGTGATCCCTGGGTCGGGGGTCAGCACCGCGATCCGGCAGGGTCGCCGTGCCGCGGATCACCATTGCAACCAGGCCCTAGCAGCGACCGGCGGCGGCCGGGCGACGCCTCAGGCGAACCGCAGCTCGCCGGCCTCGTCGTCCTCGACCAGGCGGGCGCAGGTCGGGCAGTACCAGCGGGCCTCGAGCTGCGTGCCGCACTCGAGGTGCTGCAGCGCCTCGCCGTCGCCGGAGCGCTGCGCACCCCACTGCGCGAGCAGGCGCAGCGCGCCCGCCAGCTCGCGACCAGCGCCGCTGAGCTGGTAGGCGAAGCGCGGGGGCCGCTCGGAATAGGGCTGGCCGACCACCAGCCCCCATCGCTCGAGCGCCTTCAGCCGCTGCGAGAGCACGTTGGAGGCGATGCCCGGCAGCTCCTCCTGCAGGTCATTGAAGCGCCGCGGCCCGGCCAGCAGCGCCTCGACCACGAGCAGCGTCCAGCGGTCGCCCACCCGGACGACCGCTTCGTGCAGGGGCGACCCTGGATGCTCGTACAGGGGCGACCCTGGATGCTGGGCTGCCCTTTGGGGCTCTCGTACCTCCGACATGGCCAGATCCTATCGTCTCGCGTTGCGGAACCATTGCATCGCTAGTAGCTTGCTATCTACAAGTTACTCGCCGGCCCGCGGAAGCGAGACGGCAGCAGGCTGCAGGAGGCGCAAGATGAGCGTGCTTGAGGAGCTCGAGCAGGCGGTCGGTCAGGTCGCAAGCCAGGTTGGCCCCGCCGTGGTCGGGATTGGCCGGGGATGGGGACGTGGCTCCGGCGTGGTGGTGGCCGAGGGCAGAGTGGTCACCAATGCCCACAATCTGCGCGGTGACGAGGTCACCGTGGTGTTCGCCGACGGCCGCAGTGAGGTCGGGCGGGTCCAGGGAGCCGACGTCGACGGCGACCTGGCGGTGATCTCGGTCGACACCGCCGGCGTGACCCCGATCACCTGGGCAGACGGGGCTACACCGGTATCGGTCGGGGCAACGGTGGTGGCCCTCGCCAATCCGGGAGGCCGGCAGCGGGTGACCGTCGGGCTGGTCTCGGCGGTCGGCCGCGCGTTCAGCGGGCCGCGCGGCCGGCGCATCGCCGGGTCGATCGAGCACACCGCGCCACTCGGGCGCGGATCCTCGGGCGGACCGATCGTGAACCGCGCCGGTCAAGTGATCGGCCTGAACACCCACCGGCTGGGCGACGGCTTCTACCTGGCCCTGCCCGCGGACGCCGAGCTGCGCACGCGGATCGAGGCGCTCGCCAGGGGCGAGGCTCCCCGGCGCGCCCGCCTCGGCGTCGGCATCGCCCCCGCCAGGGTGGCCAGGAGGCTGCGCCGCGCGGTCGGACTGCCGGAGCGCGAGGGCCTGCTGGTCAGAGTTGTCGAGCAGGACAGCCCCGCCGATCGGGCCGGGGTCCAGGCCGGCGACCTGATCGTCGCGGTCGACGGCCAGGCGGTCACCGATGCCGACCAGCTCTACCAGGCTCTCGACCGCCTGACCGGGGAGCGGCTGGCGCTGGGGATCGTCCGGGGGGTCGAGGAGCGCACCCTGACAGTCACCTTCGGCGAGGCCGCTCCGCGGGACGTCGGCTCGATCTGAGCCCGGCCTCCTCCACAGCCGCCGCCGGTCCCGTGACGGGCCGCCGCCCGCGAGCGGATAGATCCCTGGGGTGTATCTCCGCTCGTGGGTGGGCACCCCGGCCCGGCGGGGCCGGCGGCTCTTCCTCTCCCTTGGCCGGCGGCCGTGGCCGCCGGCGTTCCTCTCCCCACGGCTCCCCGCCGGCCGCCGGCCACGGCCGCGCCGGGCTCTCCCGGGGTGGGCTGGCTCTCCCGGGGTGGGGCGGCCATCGCTATAACGGGGTCGTCTCCGGGCAAATTGCCGGCGTCAGGAGCGGCGGCGGGAACGGGTCGCCAGGAGGCCGGCGGCGGCGAGCGCGGCGCCCGCCAGCAGCGGGCGGCGCCGGTCGGCGAGCGCCTGGGCGGCCGCGAGGTCGCCGCAGGCCCCGTGCACCC
>JBKPDO010000306.1:0-20352 GCA_046727955.1 bacterium
ACGAGCGCGCCGATCCCGGCGCTGCGCTGCTGGCGTGGTTGACCCGGTCGAGGTGGATCGGGTGAGGTTCCTTGCTGCCGCATCCCCTCGGCGGAGCCCCCGGGCGAGTGGAGTCGCTCCGCGACGGCTACTGCCAACGACCTGTCGCCGGCTACTGCCATTCACCTGTCGCGAGCACTGCCATTGCGTGTCGTTTCCACTGCCACTCACCTGTCGCGTGACACTGTCGCGTCACACCGTCGGTGCGGTGCCTGCTGGTCTGAGCTGCGGGAGCGAGATAGGCGCCAACGCTGCGTTACCCGCAAGGTCGGGGCGTGGGGCATGCTCGAATGCGCCGCCGGATCCCTCTCATTCCCCGGCCCCAAGCCAACCCGGTGCAGTTCCACCCTGACGTGTCCGAGCCGTATGTGATGCTCATACCAACGCGGCCGAGACGGGCAGAGCTGCATGAGGAGGGCCGTCAGTATGGGTCGTCGCTCCTGGTTCTCCGGCGTCTTTGGCCGGAGGCGCCGGGCAACCGAAGGACACCCGGAGTCGCCCGAGCCGGGGCTGACGACCTTCGGCGACTTCACTCACGAAGAGCTGGCCGAGCGTGCCTACGGCACCGGTACCGGCACCGGTCGGCTCATCGTCCAAGAGCAGGTCGAGCACACCTTACATGAGCTCTTCGACCGGGTCCTGGTCGACGAGCACTACATGCGGGCGACCCACCGCTGGAACGAAAACGCCCCCGACCCGTTGGACTTCGTGCCCGGCGATGTGCTGGTGCTGCGGTTACTGGCTACCCGACCAAGCGTGCAAGAGGCACTGCTGCTGCTGGGAGCGCTCAAGGAGGGGAGGTGGCCGCCGGGCGGCGAACAGATGCTGAACTGGCGGTTGCGTCACAACAGCTCGGTCGCGTCGTGGCTGTATGATGCCATCCCCTACCTCCTGCCGGTCCACGATGCGGTCGGCATCCTCGACAGCCGCCCACCGGAGCCAGACATGCTGGCGGAGTTGCGGCTGCCGTTCCCGATCGTGACGGTCTACTTCGGCGCCGACCTGGCGTTTGACCCGGCGTTTCTGCGCTGGTCGGAGGGGTTGGACGAACCGGCTCGTAGGTTTCCCGCGCAGGTCGCGCAGGCCGCCTACGGCGGTGCACCGCCGACGGTGGCGATGGCGGACCTGACCAATGGGGTGCGGACTCTTGGCGGCTATCTCAGCGGGGTCACCATGTTCGCCGACGACCAGGGCGGTCTGGCCGATGAGGCCGTGTTTGTGGTGGCGACCAATCCTGACCCGACGTTCACCGACGCTCGCGCCAAGGACCGCGCGCGAGGCGCGATCCATGGTCGGCTGTCGCGCTCGACGTTGGCGCCATTGGTCACTCATCTGGCGCTGGCGGTGCAGCGGGGCTCGTGGCATCAGCCGCCCGAGCGGCTTGGGCTGCCGCCGGATCCCGGGTCACGGGAGTGGCGCAAGGCCACCAATACCGGCCGGTTCCGGCGGGAGGAGCGCCGTGGCGCCTTGATCGGGGTCCGTGTCTTGGACACCGAACGTACTCGTCACGCCGGGAAGGCCGCCGCGACTGAGAGCCCCCGCGCTAGCCCCGCGGCGCACCTGCGTCGAGGGCACTGGCGGCGCGTTCGCGTCGGCCCACGGGCTGACTGGCACTACGAGGGCCGCTGGATCCCACCGACCCTGGTCAACCCGAGCGGCGCCCCGGCCGCTGGAGTGCCGGTCTATCGCCTGCCGCTTCCCGACGCTGCGCGGGCTGCGCTCGGGACCACCGAGGAGCCCTGACCGCGTCTGTGGGCCATCGCAGGTCCCGACCGCAGTGGAGTTACTCGACCACGGCATCGGGTTACTCGTCCTGCTTGCGTTCGACCGCAGCACGCCGATTCCTGATCGTGCACCAATCCGTGGATGCGGTTCGTAATGAGAGCGATGGCCAATCTAAAGACGTTCGCCGACATCAGGTTGACGTCGTTCATGCTGCGAGGCCGCTGTGGCGCAGGAACGAGTAGGGCAGGTGGGGGGTTTGCCGGACACGCTGGATCCCGCGTGTGACCGCCTGGGTGACCTCGTCCAGGGTGTCGGCAGCAAGGTTGGCCAACTCCACGCCCTTGAGGTTGGCCCACAGCGCCTCGACCGGGTTGAGCTCCGGCGCGTACCCCGGCAGGCGCTCGACCACCAGCCAGCGCCGCTGGCTGGCCAGGAACCGCTGCATGGCGCGGCTGCGGTGGGCGGGCAGCCCATCCCACAGCAAGGTCGCCTTCTCCCCGCCAAGAAACCCGCGCAACTGCGTGAGCGCGTCGATGAGCGCGGCGGTGTCGTAGGCGCGATCGCGCAGCTGGTAGGCGACCCCGGCGCCGCCCCCGCGCGAGCCGTAGCACAAGGCCGCGGTGATGTTCACCCGCTGCCAGTTGAAGTGGTGGTCCAGCACGGGCGTGACGCCGGCGGGCGCCCAGGTGCGGCGGACGACCGGCAGCAGCGAGACGCCGCTCTCATCCCAAAACACGATCCGGGCCTTACGCCGCCGGGCGTTTTTCCCGGATCCGCGGCCAGTCGGTGGCGACCCAGCGGCGGATCGCCGCCTCGTCGCGTTCGACCGCGCGTCGGGCTGGTCGTTGCAGGCTCCAGCGCATCTGCCGCAGCACCCGCCAGACGTGGCCGGGATGGTGGCGCATACCGGTCAGCCGCCAGATCACCTGCGCGACGCGCTCCAGGGTCCACCAGTCGGACGCAAAGCCATGCGCACGAGCGCCTTGGCGCAGCGCCTGATCGATCACTACCCGCTGCTGGGCCGACAGCCGTGGCCGGCGGCCCTCACGGCCCGCACTGGCCAGCGCGGCAGCGCCGCCTGCCCGCCAGCGCGCGCGCCACACGCTGGCGGCCTGCCGTGAGACGTCCAGGGAGCGAGCCACCTCAGCCTGACTGGCGCCTTGGTCGAACATGCTGGCGGCGCGCAGGCGGCGCTGCTCGAGCCCAGCGAGGTTGCGCCGCCAGTACCCCAGGGCGAGGGTCTCACCGTGCTCCGTCGTTGTTGTCCTCGTTGTCTTCGTCGTGTTGGGTGTCCTTGTTGCCATGAGCACATGGTGCCTACCCGGATCACCGCTATCAACCTGATCCGCGAACCTCTTTAGTTGCGCTTGGACGCCACGGCTGAGCACCTCGCATGGACTCCCCTGGCTGACGGCTCCCCGTCGATTTCCCGGCAACCATCCCGCGAGAGACCTTGCGGGACCGCATAACACACCGCCGGTGACCTGTGGTCTCATAGGGTCGAGCTCTGCGCCACGATGTCCTGTTTGCAACGTTCGTTGCGATGGCATGCAAGGGGTCAGGGGTTCAAATCCCCTCAGCTCCACTCCCACGAAACCGCAGGTCAACCGGCCTGCGGTCGTTCCTTTCCAGGTCGCCGCTTGCACGGTAGACTGCGCCGTTTGTCCACTTCAGGCGGCAAACGGGCGGCTACCTTGAGCGCGACGGCCAGTCGAGGGCGCGCCACCAGGCGGTCACCAAGCCCAAGGGTGGCCAGCTCCCGGCTCCAGGGCGCCGGCGCCACCGTGGCGTAGCGGGCCTGGAACCAGTCGTCTACCAGCTCGACGGTTGGCCTCGGACGGTTGGCGCAGGCACGGGCCGGGTCGGGCCGAGCCCGTCGAGCAGCGCGGCCAGAGACACGTGGCAGACGCGGCGGGGTCGATCGGAGGCTGGGGTGCTGGTGGCTGCCGGTGTCGTCCAGCCACCCCGCTGGTTACCCGCACGGAATAGGGGTACCCGGGCGCTGTCCCCCCGTCGCCGCCTCGCAAGGAGGGCGCCATGAGCTACGCCAGGCAGCTGCTGGACACCTACCCACGCACCGTCAACGTCGACGCCGGCGTGCTGGCCACCACCATCGGCGCGCTCAACGACTGCGCCCAGGCCTGCACCGCCGACGCCGACGACGACCTGCGCGAGCAGAACCTGGCCGAGCTGGTCAAGTGCATCCGGCTGTGCCTGGACTGCGCCGACGTGTGCGCCGCCACCGTCAGGGTCGCCAGCCGCCAGACCGAGTCCGACGCAGGCGTCACCAGGCCGCTGCTGGAGGCCTGCGTGGCCACCTGCAAGCGCTGCGGCGACGAGTGCGAGCGCCATGCCCGGCTGCACGAGCACTGCCGGGTGTGCGCCGAGGCCTGCCGGCGCGGCGAGCAGGCCTGCCGGGAGCTCCTGGCCGCCATGAAATAGCAGGATCATGATGTGTAGGTACTGCGCTCCGGCCCGGTCGGGTGCTAGACGGGCGGGCTGACACGTTGGGACGTCCGCGCTCAGCGACGGTGGCGGAAGGGGAGCGCGCTTGCTGCTCGGCCGATGCAGCGGCCCTGCGCCAGTCCGACGTTGATCGCGGGCCGGAAAGTGGATCCCGCCGTAGAGACGGGAGATGGCGGCCTCCCTGGCGCAGTCGCTGAAGGCGTCGAAGTGGCGAGGGGCCAGGCTGCGCTCATCGTAGGTGTGGTCGTCGAAGGAGTACCGGTCACCAAACAGGTCCGCGAGCACCTGGAATGCGGCGCCGGATTGGACCGCGTGCCCCGAGGTGTGCTCCGGGAACGGTGGCGTGTTCAGCAGCGGAAGCCAGTCGCCGTCGATGAGCGATCGGATGTACGTGACTGGCCGCAGCAGGTTATACCGGTACTTGGCGTGCCAACAGGCGATGAGGGCATCTGCGGTCGCCATCCCAACCTTGGCGTACGTCTCGGCGGCCGTCATCAGGGACGCCCGTTCCAGTCGTAGGACCTGGGTAGCGATCGAGATCGAGTGGCCCGGCGGGGTGGCGGTGACGCCCGGGTCGTCCGACCAGAACAGGGCGATTGCCTCCTGTTCTGGCGTGCGGTTGTTCACTGCGTCGTAGACCTCACGTGCCTCGGCAAAGAAGACGGACGAGGGGTCTTCGGAGTATGCGGTGGGAGGCGCGGAACGATACACTTCGTCCGTCACGTTGAGAGTGATTTCAGGATTGGGTCCGGCCGCAGCCGCCAGGACCTGCGCTTCAGAAACGAACTGGTGAGGCGTAAATCCCTCGTTGAAAACGATGAGGATTTGGTGCCACAGGGGATTGAATCCCTCACCCTGGATGGCATTGATCACAGGATGGAAATCCTGTGGGTCGTCCAAATCGTTCGAAGCATAGATCTTGTTGATGCTCGGGTCGTGCGCGAGTAACGGGCCCTCGGAATTGTCCGGCATCTCTTTCATATTGACGGTGAATAACTCACCATCGTGGAAAGCGGGCATCTGACCCGCAGCGCCATTCGGGTTTCCTTGAGCGAGCGCCACGCTCGTCAGACCCGCTGTACAGAAAATGCAGAGCGACACGAGAGCGATGAATGCACGCCCCGATTTCCGTCCAATGTCCATATTCTTCCCCCCCTTCGATGTTGTGTTTGACCTCCTTGTTGTGTTGGACCTCCTTCGATCTTTGTGTTGGAGAAGTGTAGCTTGAGACGTACGGTGGAACAAGGCAGCAGTCGTGCTCCGCTATTTCGAGGACCTGCCCCGAGCCCAGGGCCCCGGCAAAGTCGCGGTCTGCACCAAATGCCGAAGATGCCTGTCGCTGGAATTTGGCTCCCGGCCTGGACCAATAAGGTCGTGTGGCGTCGGGTCACGACGTGGTCGTTAGATATAAAATAAATGCGGACGAATCGCGACTTTGCCGAGGCCCTGGCCTGGCCCTGGCCCGAGCCCGAGGCTGAGATCGCGCACGTACTGAGGGTGCCAGCCGGGACCGTGAAGTCGCTCCTCTCGCGGAGCATGACCAAGCTCAAAGGGGCGCTCAGTGATGACTGATACAGAGACGAGGCTCCGCCCGAGTCGATCCTTACTCCAACGGGACTCCAACGGGGCCTGCAGCTGCCAGCCCCGCCGTCTCCACCGCTGCGGCCAAGGCCGGACCTGACCTGGTGGTCACCGCAGACGGTAGGTCGGCCGGACATCACGTCGGAGACGCGCTCAGTCCTCGCCCCCGCCATGCCACATACTAGCGAGTGAATCTGTAGGGCTGATCAGGCTCGCCAACCCAATGGCGGTGTTGGACCTGGTTTGGGAGCAACCTAGAGCGCCGGTCAAGTAGCCGGTTTTGAGGTGATTGGGTGGCCACTGTGGGCGGCGCGCAGGGCCAGGAACTGCACGTATGGTCTGGCGCTGCATGCTGCGCCGCCTACTTGGCCGGCGCTCTAGCCAGGTGACGACGGAGGCGACGTGCGTGCGAGGCCGTCGGCGGACGAGCGGCAGCGCAGGATATGGGACAGGCCCGCTTATATCGGGCCGTCCGGCCGGGAGGCAGTGACCGGATGACTGCGGTCGGACCGGCCACGCTCGCGCCCGCACCGGTCAGAGCGCCTGGGCGACCGCGCGGGCGGATGTTGCTGGCGTTGCTGGCGTGCCTAGGCGTTTCGCTGTGGCTGACCCAAGGGATGCTGCGCCACCCGAGCTCGGTCTGGGTCGGGCACGGCGGTGACCCGACCCTGTTCGTCTGGTGCCTGCGTTGGGTTCCGTGGGCGCTGACGCATGGCCACGACCCGCTGGTGACCACCTACCTTCGCTATCCAGACGGCGCCAACCTGATGTGGAACACCTCGGTACCGCTCGCGGGGCTGCTGTTGTGGCCGGTCACCGCGACGCTCGGGCCGATCGCCAGCTTGAACCTGCTGGCGCTGCTTGGCTACACGCTCAGTGGCTGGTGCATGTACCTCGCCGCCCGCCGCTATGTGACCTCGTGGTGGGCCGCGCTGGCCGCCGGACTGGTCTATGAGCTGTCCCCGTTCCTCTACACACACGGGTACGGCCACTTCCATCTCGTACTGGCGTTCATCCCACCGCTGCTGCTGCTGGTCGGCGACGAGCTGCTAGTCCGGCAGCGGTGGCCGCTTGCCCTGGTGGGCGGCGCGCTCGGGGGATTGGTCGCCGCGCAGGTGCTGCTCGCCGAGGAGCTGGCGCTCTGCGAGGCGCTCATCGCCACGATCGGTGCGGTGCTGCTGGTACTGCTGTACCGGGGTGCAGCCGGGCCCCGGTGGCGGCACGCGCTCAAGGGGCTGGCGGTCGCCGCGGCCGTCGCGGTCGCGGTGCTGGCCGTGCCGCTGGCGGTGCAGTTCCTCGGCCCGGACCGGGTGCACGGCGCGATCCAGACGCCCGACGTGTATGTCAGCGATGCGCTCGCCTTCTTCGTGCCAGCGCCGTTTCAGTGGCACATCCCTGGCTGGCCGCGCGCGTTCGCTCACGGCTACCCCTACACGGGCAACGCCTCGGAGTGGACGTCCTACCTCGGCGTACCACTGGTACTGCTGCTGGCCGTGGTCGCCGCGCGCGGCTGGCGGCGTCCGATCGTGCGGGTGGCGAGCCTGTTGCTGCTCGCGGCCGCGGTCCTGTCGCTGGGGCCACACCTGCACGTGGCTGGTCACGTCCACCCGGGGGTCCGGCTGCCGTGGCGGCTGCTGCAGGCCCTCCCGATTGCTGAGAACGTGGAGCCCGGGCGTCTCACCGTCTTCGTCGATCTGTTCGCGGCCTTGCTGCTCGCCGTCTTCATCGACGCGGTGCTTCGGCAGCCGCGGTGGGCGGTGCGACTCGGCGGGCTCGCCCTGGCCGCCGTGGCGCTCTTGTCCTATCTGCCGGGCGGGCCGCTGCCGACGGGCCGCGCACCCGTGCCCGCCTTCTTCACCAGCACCGCCGTCACGGCCATCCCAGACGGTGGTGTCGCCTTGGTAGCACCGTTCCCCAGCGGGCCGTACAGTGCCGGGGCGATGCTGTGGCAGGCCGCGGCCGGGATGCGCTTCCGCATGCCGGGCGGGTACTTGGTGGGACCGGCGTCCAACGGCCGCCCAATTTTCGGAGTGGTCCCGACCACGACCTCGACCACGATGGCGGCGATCCGCGCGGGGCGCCCGGCACCGCCACTGACCCCCGCACTGCGGCAGCGGCTGTTCGGCGACCTGGCAGCCTGGAGGGTGACCGCGGTGGTCGTCGGGCCGATGTCCCACCAGGCAGAGCTGGTGCGGTTCTTCTCTGGTCTCCTGGGCCGGCCACCCACTAGCCAGGGCGGCACGTACTTGTGGCTCCTGCGGGACGGCGCGGCACACGACGGCTGAGCAGTGGTACTTCCGCCTTCACGCTGTAACAGCGAGACTGGGACGCCCGGTCTAAAGGATAGAGACGGTCGCGATCGAGAGGAGCGGGGAATGAGATTCCGTTCGAAGCCAGCCGCGAGCGGCGATGACGGTTTCGACATCGGCATCAGCGACGATGGGCTGGTGTTCACCCTCAGGTTCGCGGAGATCCAAGCCGAAGTCGACGCCGCGAAATCCCCGGATCTGGTCGCGGCGCGCGTGTTCTCGGCCGTCCTGCCCCTGGACGGCGGCGACAACGGCGTCGGCATCTCATTTTCGACTAGTGGCTTTGCGTTCGCGACTGAGGGTGCCAGCTGCTACGCCGTGCTGAGCGTCAACGGCAAGACCAATGTCGAGCACTTCCCCGCGGGAACCGACCAGGAGTTCGCGCAGCAACTCAGGTTCGAAGCTGGACCGACGTGCGAGTGCCACCTGACCGTCGTCGCTGTCGTCCAGCGCGACCCCGCATTCCCGGACGCGGTCGCCACGCTCCGTCCCAGCAGCGTCGACGCTGAGATCCAACCTCGCAGTAGCGCCTAGACCTTGAGCGCCACGACGACCACGAGCACGACGATCATCACGATCGTCCAGAGCATCGCTGCTCGCCACGGCCGCTGCTGCCACTTGTCCATGAACCAGTTGACCAGGACGATCATGATGAGTCCCGAGAGCATCAGCCACCACCACGGGCGTTGCTCCAGCTCGTTCCTGAACCAGTCGGCGCGGCGCTGCCGTTCGACCATGTCCCAGTACCGACGCTGCCCAGGCTGCTTGCCCAGGGCGATGACGAGCCCTCCCCACCAAATGAAGAACAAAGCCAGGCACTCCAAGCAAATGAGCAGCAACAACAGACCTTCGCCTCGCTTTTCCCGTACTCGTAGCCGTGGTGACCAGTAGCTTGCGCTTGCGGTGCATGCCATACCCTGATGCCTCGGCTGGCGCTGGACCCGCGCAGGTCAGGCATCTCGGCGCTGGAGGAGGTACGCCGCGGCGCCGAGCAGCACCGCGGTCCACAGGCAGAAGACGCCGAACCCCTGCCAGGGGGTGAGCAGGTCGTGGGGACCCTGGTGGGCTTGGCCGATCAGATGACCGGCCTCGGACGGCAGGTAAGCATGCACGTGCTTGCCGAAGCTGCCCGGCAGCAGCTGGGCCAGCGGCGCCAGGACCAGGACGAAGCCGATCACGCCCGTGATCGCGGCGGCGGTGTGGCGGACCAGGCCGCCGATGGCGAGGGCGAACAGGCCGAGCACGGCCAGGTACAGCCCGCTGCCGATCACCGCGCGCAGCACGCCCGGGTCGCCGAGGGCGACCGGCGCCGTACCGTGCAGGATGGCTGCGCCAACAAAGAACGACGGGAACGCGACCAGCTCGCCGACGACGAAAACCAGCACGGCGAAGACGACCGACTTGGCAGCCAGCATCGGGACGCGGTGCGGCACGGCGAGCAGGCTGGCCCGGATCGTGCCGGTGGCGTACTCGCCGGTGATCACCAGCACGCCCAGCACGCAGATGGTGAGCTGGCTGAGCTGGAAGCCGGCACCCAGGATCGTGCCGGCCGGGTCGGCCATGAGCTGGCGCTGCTGGCTCGGGTCGGCCCTGCTCCACTGCGACACCGTCAGCCAGGTGAGCAGCGTGGTGAAGCCGAGGGTCAGCACGACCAGCAGCCCCAGCGAGGCGACGGTCGAACGGACCGAGCGGAGCTTGGTCCACTCCGACACCAGCAGCTGGGCGAAACGCACCGGTGCGGCCGCGGGGAGAGGGGCGACCGGTGCGGGCGGGGCGGGCGGGGCGGGCGTCACGGTGGTCATCGGGTATCCTCCGCGGGCGGTGCCTCGATCTTGGTCGCGGCCGGCTGGCTGGTCCGGGCGTCGTACTCCACGCTGTCGCGCGTCAGCTCCATGAACGCCTCCTCCAGCGAGGCGAGCTGCGGGGTCAGTTCGTGCAGGACGAGGCCCTCACGCGCCGCCAGCTCGCCGATCCGCGGTGCCGGCAGTCCACCGACGGTCAGCGCCTGGCCGTTGTCGGCCTTGACCAGGCCGCCCTCGGCGGTGATCAGCTCTGTGAGCCGGGCTGCGTCCGGAGACTTCACCAGCACCGACCGCTGGGAGCTGCGGGCGATGAACTCGTCGGTGGCGCAGTCGGCGATCAGCTGCCCGCGGCCGATCACGATCAGCTGGTCGGCGGTGAGCGCCATCTCGCTCATCAGGTGGCTGGAGACGAAGACGGTCCGGCCCTGCCCGGCCAGGTACTTCATCAGGTTCCGGACCCAGAGGATCCCCTCCGGGTCCAGCCCGTTGACCGGCTCGTCCAGCACCAGCACCCGGGGGTCGCCCAGCAGCGCGGCGGCCAGGCCCAGACGCTGGCTCATGCCGAGGGAGAAGCCACCGGCCCGCTTGTCCGCCACGTCGCGCAGCCCGACCAGATCGATCACCTCGTCGACCCGCTTGCGCGGCAGGCCCTGGGTCTGCGCCAGCACCAGCAGGTGGTTGTACGCGCTGCGACCGGGGTGGGCGGCCTTGGCCTCCAGCAGCGCCCCGACCACGCGCAGCGGCTCGACCAGGTCGCGGTAGCGCTTGCCGTGGATCGTCGCGGTCCCGGTGTTTGGGTGGTCCAGGCCGAGGAGCAGCCGCATCGTGGTCGACTTGCCGGCGCCGTTGGGCCCGAGAAACCCAGTCACGCGCCCGGGCCGGACCGCAAAGCTGAGGCCGTCGACCGCGGTCACGGGGCCGAAGCGCTTGCTGAGCTGGTCGACCTCGATCATGACCGTGTTCCCTTGAAGAAGGCGCTGGAGGTGCCCCGCCACAGCAACACGACCGCGGCCAGCCCGATCAGCCAGGTGACGAGCCAGAAGCTCTTCACCAGGGCGGCCTCTGGGACGACGAGGGTGCTCGGGCCACCCTGCACGGTGTTGATGCCAAACAACACCGTTCCGGTGATCCGTGCCCAGCGCTTGCCGCGCTTGCACGCCTGCGCGATGAAGATCCACAGGCCGGCGCCGACCAGGCCACCGACAATCCAGCCGGCCACGAGCGTGTCCGCTTGCCCGTTGACCTGGCTCGCCGTCAGCCGCGGGAAATGCCGCTCAATGGCGCTTCTTGTGGCGCTCAACGTCGTGAGGTCAATGATGATGCTGATGAGGCTCGCGACCGCGCCCGCGTACATGACCTTGACGGCGTTGCGCACCGAAGCCGGGGCGGGCGGCCGCTGAGCTTCGGGCATCTGGGCGCCACCCGGGTACGGCTGGTACATGCTTTTCCCCCTCTCTTTAGTGCGTCGGGTTCGTCCAGGAACGCAGCACGCGATCGTTGATGCGGTCGATCAGCATCAACCTGTTCGTCATGGTCACGTGAACCTGGTTGTCGGGGATGCGAACCAGCACGGATGCGGTGGCCCCGGGGCCAAATCCGGCGTGCATGGCGATGTCGCCGCGGGGGCTGATGAGCCAGCCGAGGCCCATCCGACGTCCGCCGGGCACCGGGGCGGTCTGCGGCGTGAGCGCCTCGCGCGCGAGCGTCCCGGGCAGCAGCGACGACCACCCAGCGCCCAGGCGCACGACGTCGGCCGTCGTCGCCCACAGCCCGCCGACGGCGGGGATGGTGCAGATAGTGGCCGGAACCGGCACGAAGGTGCCCTCCGGTGTCAGGTCGTAGCCGGTGACCGCATCGGGGCCGATGTCAGCCGTGCGGGCGGGGAACGACGAGTCGTTCATCCCGAGGGGCTCCAGCACGAGGCGGGTGACCGCGTCGGCGTAGGGCGAGCTGGTGACATCGGCGATCAGCTGCCCGAGCACGGCGTAGCCGCCGTTGCTCGGCCGGACGACCCCGCGCGTGCCGCCCCAGACGATCACCGGGCCGGCCAGCGTCACCAGGTCAGGAACGGTGTCGGCGAACAGCTCGGCGGGATTGCCGACCCCGGCGGTGTGGCTGAGCAGTTCCCTGACGGTGATGGTGTCGTCAGCCAGGCGCACCACGCGCAAGTAGTCGTTGGCGGGGGTATCGAGACCGACGCGGCCGCCGGCGATGAGCCGCAGCACGGCGGTGGCGGTGACGAGCGCGGCGATACCCAGTGCCTGGAACCGGTGGCCAGGGTCCAGGACCTCGTCCCGGTCCAGGTCCGCCCAGCCCTGCGCGACCACCCACGCTGGGGTACCGGGGCCGCCGCCGGCGAGGACCAAGGCGGCCAGGCCTAGCTCGGCGAAGGCTCCGTCCGCGACCCCGGCCATCCCAGCGGGAACATCGCCGAGGGTACGGGCCGGCGGCGGTGCCGCCACGCGAGTGTCGGTGATCCGCCTGCCGGTGGGAGGCGCCTGCAGCCCGGTTAGCCGGTGCGGCGGGTCAGCCTTGACCGCCGCGAAGACCTCCAGGCCGCCGAGCTGAACGTGGGCAGACAGCGGCGCCTGGCCAATGACGACGGGTTCCTCGCGCAGGTCCGCGGCCACGCTGGTGATCGCCGCGATCAGCTGGCCGGCCGGAACCTCCGTCAAGAGCTGGTCATCGAAATGCTGTCGCAGCTCTTCATCGCCGGGGGCGGTCCAGGCCGGTTCGCCGGCGTCCCTGAAACGGGCGATCACCCATCGCAATTGCGCCAGCGCGTGGCTTTCCTGCTGAGGCTGGCCGCCGATGAGCTGCTTGAGCGCGGTCCAGCTCGGCAGGCCATGCTCCCAGGCGATGGCCGCCTGCGCGTCGTGCAGGGCGGCAAACTCGCCGGCGGCCAGGCGGCGTTTCGCCTCGAGCTTCAGGTACCGCAGGCTTGGCCGACCAGGCAGCGAACGTGGCCCACCGGGCATGGCAGCCCTTCCCTCACGCCCGGGGTCCGCTACATCGGGCAGGAAAGACTAGCCGTCGACCACACCACGCAACCGGTGAGCTTGCAGCTCTGCCTGCGGACCTAGAGGCGCCCGGGACCGCCACGTTGTGATGATACTCCCTCCCAGCGCGACCTCAAGCGTGAACCGGCCAGGTCCGCAGGCGGGCGAGGGCGCAGTCTCCCTCCCGGCCCATCTCTTAATCCGCTGATGGGACCCTGGCTGGGCTCGGCGGCCGGCGGGCCGGCCTCCAGCGCACCGGCACGCCCAGCCGGGCCCGCCGGGAGCCGGAACAGATCCGCGCGTTCAGGCGGCTGCGCAACTGAACCGCCGAGTCAGCGGGAATCCAGATCGATTCGCACCGTCAGCGGACTTGTGCCGACCGCCCCGGAGGCGTACACGCAGAGCCAGCGCGCGAGATTGCCCCGACCCAGGATCCGCTGGCGCTCGCGCGGGTCGTCGTCGTCCAGGATGTGCGCCGTCCCGCTCCGCCAGTCGGCGCGCCACCCGCTGCGCACCTTGACCCGGACGCGAGGATTAGCCTCGATGTTCCGCACGTAGTCGGCGCGGCGTCCCTGCTGGGCCACCAGCCAGAAGGTCTCGCCCTCCAGGCCGTCGCAGATGGGCGTGCGCCGCGGCTGTCCCGTGCGCCGCCCGGTCGTCTCCAGAAGGGCGTCCCCGGGAGGCCCGAGTCCTAGCTCCCACGCGAGCCTGAGCAGCGGGTTGACCACGGACTTCTGAAGCGGATGAATGACGCGATGCTTGACGGCTGATCCGAGCACGTCAGGCCCTGTCCTTTCGGCGGAGCCGCCAGGAGTGGCGCGTGGACCGCTGGTCCGGAGGTCTGCGACGGATGTCGAGGGCGTCGATCGTGGCCAATGAGTCTTGCAGGGCCAGCTGTCCAGCGCAAGGACGTGGCACCCGAGGGCTGACCGCGGCCAAAAGGGATGGCTGGACGTCACCTTGACCTGTCACTGCATATTTTGTGCGTGCGGCGATGACGACCTCGATCCCGGAATTCCATGCCACGGTCCGCCCGAGAGGACTGACTCCGCTAAATGCTTCCCGGGAGTTCGTGCTGCGTGGTCAAGGTCCTCCTCGCCCGCTGGTCGCGCGCGGAACCGACTCTTGATCTGGCGCAGCCACTCCAAGGAAGCATTTAGCTGTCCTCGAGGTCCACGCCGAGCACCTTGTAGACGAAGGTCAGGCAGTCGCTGATCTCGTCGCGCCGCTTGTAGACCGGCTTGCCGTGGCCATGGCCGGCCTTGGGCTCCAGGCGAAGCAGCAGCGGGGCGTCGCCGCCGCTGGCCGCCTGCAGCGTCGCCGCGAACTTCCTCGCGTGCGCCGGCACCACGCGGTCGTCGGTGTCGGCCGTGAGGATCAGCGTCGCCGGGTAGGCGACCCCCTCGGTGACGTTGTGCAGCGGGGAATACGCGAAGAGGAAGCGGAACTGCTCCGAGCTCTCCTCCGCGTTGCCGTACTCGACCACCCAGTAGCGCCCGATGGTGAACTTTTGGAAGCGCAGCATGTCGGTGACCGGCACAGCGCAGAGCACCGCTCCGAACAGGTCAGGGCGCTGCAGCATGCAGGCGGCGACCAGCAGGCCGCCGTTGCTGCCGCCATAGCTCGCCAGCCGCGCCGGGCTGGTGTGCCCGCTGGCGACCAGCCATCCCGCGGCGGCGATGAAGTCGTCGAAGACGTTCTGCTTGCGCTCGAGCATGCCAGCCTCGTGCCACTGCTCGCCGTACTCGTTGCCACCGCGCAGGTTGGCGACCGCGTACACGCCGCCGTGCTCGACCCAGTGGGCGATCAGCTCGGAGTAGGCGGGCAGGAGGCTGATCTTGAAGCCGCCGTAGCCGTACAGGATGGTCGGGTTGCTCCCGTCCAGGACCAGCCCCTTGCGGTGCGTGAGGAACATCGGCACGCGGGTCCCGTCCTTGGAGCGGTAGAAGACCTGCCTGGTCTCGTAGCGCTCGGCGTCCAGGTCGACGCCGGCGGCGTAGAGCGGCAAAAGCGTGGCCCTGCCGAAGTCGTAGCGGTAGACGCCCGCTGGCCGCAGAAACGACGTGAAGCCGAGGAACAGCTCGCGGTCCTCGCGCTCCCCGGACAGGCCGGTGATGGAGCCAAAGGTCGGCAGCTCGATCGCGTGCGCAAAGCCGCCGTCCAGCTCGTGGACCTTGAGCTGGTGGTGGGCCTCACGCTCGTACACCAGCACCAGCTGGTCGTTGACCAGGGTGGCGAACGACAGGACGGCGTCCTGCTCCGGCACCAGCTCGCGCCACTGCGCCCGGTCGGGCTGGGCGACGTCGATGGCGACGACCCGACCTCGCGGCGCCTCCAGGTCGGTCTTGAAGTAGAACAGCGTGCCATCGTTGCCGAGGAAGTCGTAACCGGCGTCCTGCTCGTCCAGCAGGCGGATGAGCTCCTCCCCGGACCCCCCGGAGCCTCCCTCTTCGCGGTAGTAGAAGCGGTTGCGGCGATCGGTGCCGTGCCAGACGTGCAGGACCAGGTACCTGCCGTCCCTGGTGAGGCCGGGCATGAAGCCCAGCTCCTTGGCGTCGGGACGCTCGTACACCAGACGGTCCTCGGCCTGCGGGGTGCCGAGCGCATGCCAGTAGACCTTCATGTCGGTGACCTGCTCGGCCTCGGGCCGTCCCGCCGGGTCGGGATAGCGGCTGTAGTAGAAGCCGCTGTTGTCCTTGCGCCAGGCCACATTGGTGAACTTGCACCAGCGGAGGGTCTCGGCGTAGTCGCCGCCCGTCTCGACGTCGCGGATCCTGATCTCCTGCCAGTCGCTGCCGGCACTCGACAGCGAATAGGCGGCCAGCGCGCCGTCCTCGCTGTAGAAGAGGCCCTCGATCGCGACGGTCCCGTCGGGGCTCAGAGTGTTGGGGTCGACGAGGACTGTGCGGGGGCCGTCGAGGCGCTCCATGCGGTACAGGATCGGCTGGTTCTCCAGGCCCGGGTTGTAGGTCAGGAAGTAGCGCTCGCCCTTGCGGACGGGCAGGCCGTGCTTGGGATAGTCGGTCAGGGCGGTGACCCGCTGGACGATGCGCTCGCGTGCGGGGAAGGAGTCGAGGTAAGCGCGGGTCAACGCGTTCTGCGCCTCGGACCAGGCCACCGCGTCGGAGGAGCTCGGATCCTCGAGCCAGCGGTACGGATCGGCGACGGGGACGCCGTGGTAGTCGTCGACGACGCTGTCGCGGCGCGCTTTCGGGTACTGCATCGACCACCTCCGTCTGCGACCGGCTCGAAGCGTCGATTCTACTGACGGGCTGGCGAGGCGACCCCCGCCCCGGCACCACGGAAGGATCTTGACCTTGGGGGCCGTGGGGGAGCGAGCTCCCAGTGGCCCATCCGAGCCGCCCGACCATGGCACAGGCGCTCTTGGGGGGCCGTGGGGGGAGCGAGCTCCCCCCACATGGATGGATCTGCCCCGGCGCGCGAAGCGCGCGCTGTGGGGGGAGCGGGCTCCCCCCACATGGATCGGCCCATCCCCGCCCTGGGTGCTACCGCATCCGTGCCGGCTCGGGGGCGTCTGGCGTGACGACCCCCGGGGTCTCGGCGCCCTCCGCCCGCCGCTCCAGCTCGGTGGCCCGGTAGCTGCGGCGCGGCAGCCATTGCAGCCATCTCGGCAGGTACCAGTTCCACTCGCCGAGCAGCGCCATGGTGGCCGGCAGCAGGATCCCGCGGATGATGGTGGCGTCCAGCAGCACGGCGATGCCCATGCCGACGCCGGCCTGCTTGACGTCGACCAGACTCAGGCTCCCGAAGATGGCGAACACCGCCACCATGACCACCGCCGCGCTGGTCACCGTCCCGGCCGTCGCCTTGATGCCGCGCTCCACCGCCCTCGCGGTCGGCTCGCCGCGGTCGACCAGCTCCTTGACCCGGCTGAGGATGAACACGTGGTAGTCCATGGACAGCCCGAACAGGACCACGAACAGGAACAGCGGCAGCCACGAGGTGATCCCGCCGCTGGCGTGGGCGCCCAGCAGCGAGGCGCCCCAGCCGTGCTGGAAGATCGCGACCAGCACACCGTAGCTGGCCGCCACGCTGAGCAGGTTCAGCAGGATCGACTTGATGGGGATGACGATCGACCGGAAGGTGAGCAGCAGCAACAGAAAGGCGAGCCCCAGCACGAAGGCGAACACCAGTGGGGCGCGGCTGCGCATCAGGTCGTTGAAGTCCTTGGAGCCTGCCGTGTCGCCGGTGACGCCGACCCGGGCGCCGGGCAGCTTGCCGACGGTCGCCGGGATCAGCTCGCCGCGCAGCGTCCGCAGGGCGTCCAGGGAGCGCTTGTCGTTGTCGTTGCCGTTCAGCGGGATGTCGACCAGCGCCACGGTCTTGGCCGGGTTGACCTGGACATCGACCGGCTCGCTCATCTTCCCCGAGGCGATCGCGCGGCGGTGCAGGTCCGCGATCGCGCGGGTCACCTCCGGCGAGGTGACGTCGCTGGCCCGGATCGCCACCACCGCCGGGACGGAGGAGCCGGGGAAGGCGGCCTGGATGCGGTCATAGGTCTTGATGATCGGCAGGTTCTTGGGCAGGTCGGCGAGGCCCATGCTCTTGGTCTTCATGCCCATTGCGGGCAGGGCGAGCAGCCCGAGCAGCAGCGCCGCGCTCACCGCCGAGACCAGTGGCCGGCGCAGCACGGGTGTGAGCAGGCGCGCCCACACGCCGGCGGCATGACCGGGGTTCCGCCTGCGGCTGAGGAAGGGGATGCGGCCGCGCTCGACCCGGCGGCCGAGCTTGGAGAGCAGCGCCGGGAGGACTGTCAGCGAGCCGACCATCGCGACCAGCACGACCGTCATGGCGCCCACCGCGATCGATGGGAACACCCCGGCGCCGGCCAACAGCATGCCGGCCATGGCCACGATCACGGTCGCGCCCGAGATCAGCACGGCCTGGCCGGAGGTGGCGGCGGCGATCCGCAGGGCCGTGGCGCGGTCGCGGCCGGCGGCCACTTCCTCGCGCTCGCGGCGCAGATAGAACAACGAGTAGTCGACGCCGACAGCCATGCCGATTAGCAGGATGATGGTGCTGGTGGTGTTGGTGCTCGGCATGACGTGGCTGAACAGGGCGGCGAGGCCGTAGGTGGCGAGCACCGCGGTGAAGGCCAGCACCACCGGGATCGACGCGGCGACCAGCGCGCCGAACGCCACCACCAGGATCAGCAGGGTGATCGGCAGCGACAGCTGCTCGGCCCGGCTCAGGTCCTTGCCAATGGTGGCGTCGAGCGCGCGGTTGCCGCTGGCGGCGCCGAACTCCTCGATCACGTAGCCGGGGTGGCTGCGCTGCAGGTCGCGCACAGCGTTCAGGATGGGCGCGACCCTGTCCGAGGTCTCGCTCGAGGTGCCGGGGATCTGGAAATTGACCAGGGCGGAGTGGCCGTCCCTGCTGACCAGCCCCCGGCCCGCCTGTCCGGCCAGTGGCGACTGCAGGTGCTCGACGTTGGCCATGCCGCCCAGGCGGGTGGCGACGTCCCGCACCACCGCTTTGAAGGCGGGGTCGCCGGCGCGCCTGGTCGGGTGCTGGATGATGACGCTCTCGCTGTCGTGCTGGTCGAAGCCGGCGCCGGCGATGATCTCCTCGGCGACCTTGCTGTTGCCGGTCGACATCTGGACGTCGGAGAGCTCGCGGGTCTTCACGAAGAACGTGAGCGAGAAGGCGGCGACCACGAAGACGATCCACCCGACGACCGCCGTCTTCCAGTGGGAGGCGCTCCACCGCCCTGCCCGGGCGGCCAGATTGCTCATGATGACGATTCCTCTCGTGCGGGAGCGGTCCGCTGACTGCTCCAGACCGTACGAGAGCCCGAGAACGGCGAGTATCCGGGAGCCACCCTGGTTCTGCCTGGGGCTGTCCCCTGACCCGACCTCGGGTTGTCCCGAGGTTGCCCTGGTAGATCGCCCTAGCGGACCCCGACCGCGTCGAGGTCGAAGGTTGGCTGGAAGGGCTGCGAGTCCTCCAGGCAGCAGGCGTCGAAGGTGAACCCGCGGGCGCGCTGGCGCCGCCAGAGGCGCTCGGTGGCGGCGGTGCCCGGGAGGACGAGCCGGCCCAGGACCACCCCGGCGACGACGTTGGCGCCGGCGGCCCGCAGGGCGGCGGCCGCGCTCTGCAGCCGCGCGCCGGTAACCAGGGCGTCGTCGACGAGCAGGACGCGGCGGCCGGCGACCGGCTCGGTCACGGTGAAGCCGGCGGGGTCGGCCCGGTTCTCAGCGACCGGCGCCGGGCCGGGCCGCAGCAGCGGCGCCTCGCGCTCGTTGCGCGGCTGGTCGAAGCGGCTCATCCGGTGGAGCGCAGTGCGCAGCGGGTGCTGGCCGTTGCGGCCGACCGTCGACGGCACGCTGGTCACCACCTCCCAGCCGCCGCCGGCCTGGCGCGAGACACAGCGGTGATGGGCGGCCAGGAAGCGGGCCAGGATGGCGGCCACCTGCCAGGGGACCTCGGGGAGCGGCTTGCGGCGGTCCTTGTACTCCCACAGCAGGTTGTAGAGCTGGCCGCCGCCTGGGAGCTGACCGCTGGCGGTGGTGTAGAGGCTGACGGGCACCACCGGGGCGAGGGGATCGTCGAGCTGCGCCGCGATCGCGCGGCAGGCGGCACAGCGCTCCCTGCCAGACGGCGCGGGACCGTGGCAGGTGTCGCAGACGCCTGAGCCGCCCGGCGGCACTGCCGTAAACGCCCTGGCGTGGAGCAGCGGCCCGAGCAGGTCCGCGAGCTGCGGCGCCACGGTCAGGTCATCGCAGACAACTGGGTCCGGAGCTGCACCATGGCCGCCACCACCTCCAGGATGTCGCCGACGGCGTCTACGACGGTTGCACCCGGATGGTCAGCATAATGCTTTGCCCACGATTCGCGTAGCACCAATGATCTAGACAGGAACAGCCGCCGTGCCTGATCGAGGCAGCGGTGGGCCTGCCGGTGGGGCGGGCTGCCCTCCTCGCCGTCCAGCACCACCAGGCCGAGCGCCAGCCCGCTGAGGGTGGCGGCGTGCAGGTCGGAGGCCGGCTCGGGCGGCGCGTCGGGCCAGCACGGCGAGACCACCGCGCCACGCTCCCTGAGCCGCCGTTCCAGCTCCGCCGTCAGGCCAGGCCCGCCCTGGCCGGCCTCGCCGTCCGAGCGGGACCGGGCCTGGCCGGCCTCGGCGTCGGGGCGGAACCCGCCCTGGCCGGCCTCGGCGTCGGGGTGGAACCCGCCCTGGCCGGCCTCGGCGGGTGGGCCGGACCCGCTCTGGCCAGCCTCGCCGTCGGGGCGAGACCCGCCCTGGTCGGCCTCGCCGTCGGGGCGGGACCGGGCCTGGTCGGCCTCGGCGTCCGGGCCGCGGTCGAGACGGTCGATGCCGGCGTCGAGCACGGCCACGGCCTGCCCACCCATGTCGAGCGCCGCCCGCAGCGCCGCAAGGCCGAGGGCGCCGCGCGGGCAGGCCACCAC
>JBKPDO010000307.1:0-23178 GCA_046727955.1 bacterium
GTCCACTATGGGGGCTCTGACCGACACTACGCACGGCAAGATGCACCCCACGCGGCAAGGTCGGCTGCCTATGAAGGTACCAAACACGATCCAAACACCCCAAATGCCCATACGGCAGCACCTCCCGGTGCCATTCCGCCAACTGTCCAACCCCTAACTGGCGCCATTGGCGCAGCCTCGAACCCGGAAACTCAGGTGCGCGCTGTCGGTCGGCGCTGCGATCATCAGCGCATGACCAACGAGGGGACGCGTACATGAGCGCGGCGGTGGCAGTCACTGGGACGCGCGGCAGCCTGCGCCGGATCGGGGCCGTGGTGCTGCGCGACTACTACGTGCTGCGGCGCAGCCTGCCGCGCCTGCTCGAGATCGTCTACTGGCCGCTGGTCGAGGTGCTGATCTGGGGCTACCTCTCGCTGTTCCTGCAGGCCAACCGCCTGCCGGCGGTGGTGGCCGCGCTGCTTGGCGGCCTGCTGCTGTGGCAGGTGCTGTACCGCTCGCAGGAGACGGTCACCATCGCCTTCATGGAGGACATCTGGAGCCGCAACCTGCTGAACGTGTTCACCTCGCCGCTGGCCACCGGCGAATACCTGGCCGGGGTCATCGTGTTCGGGCTGCTCAAGCTGATCGCGGGAACGGCGGTCATGGCATTGCTGGCGTTCCTGCTGTACGGCTTCGGTCTGCTGCGGATCGGGCCGGAGCTGATCCCGTTCGTATTTCTGCTATTGCTGATGGGCTGGTCGCTGGCGATCATCACCATCGGCATCATCCTGCGCTTCGGCCAGTCGGCTGAAAT
The DNA here is from genome assembly GCA_046727955.1 of bacterium. Classification (GTDB taxonomy): domain Bacteria; phylum Actinomycetota; class CALGFH01; order CALGFH01; family CALGFH01; genus DASVXQ01. Next base: position 794 of record JBKPDO010000307.1, read on the forward strand.
TGTTGCTTGGGCTATACATCAAACTCACCTTTTCTCTGTTAGACTCCGGCCAGGACACCACCTGCGCCAGGAGGCCCGTCATGTCCGAGACCGTCGCCGCCATCTACGTGCGGATCTCGAAGATCAAGCATCGCGGCCGGCGCGAGACCCTCGGCGTGGAACGCCAAGAGCCGCCCTGTCGCGCGTTCTGCGAGACGCAGGGCTGGCAGGTCTACCCCGTCGTGTTCGTCGACAACGGCGTCAGCGCGAGCAAGGCCAAGCGCCGCGAGCGCTTCGAGGAGATGCTGTCGGTGGTGCGGGCCGGCAAGGTCAACGCCATCGTCACTTGGCAGGCCGACCGGCTGCTGCGGACCGTCCCGGACGCCAGCGCCATCGTCGCCATCGCCAAGGAGCACCAGACCTTGGTCGCCAACGTCGGTGGCGTGCTCGACCTGACGACCGCGGCCGGCCGCAAGAAGTTCTACGACCTCGCGGTCGCCGCCCAATACGAGAGCGAGCTGCGCGCCGAGCGGTCGCTGCTCAAGCATGACGAGCTGGGCAAGGCCGGCCAGTGGTGGGGCAGCGCGTGGCGCCCGTTCGGCTGGCAGGTGCAGGGCACCAAACTCCACGACCGCCAGGACGACCGCTGCACCCGCGACGACTCTGACCGCTGCCCAATGGTCGAGTGCGAGCTGCTCCTGGACAGCGTCGAGGCCGCCGAAACCCGCCGCCAGGTCGATGCGGTCATCGAGCGTGGCGCGACCTGCTCGGGCATCGCGACGGACTGGAACCGCCGCGGCATCTTCCGGCCCGGTTCCAGTCGCTGGACGGCCCGCAAGGTCCGCAAGCTGCTGACCTCGCCGAGCATCGCGGGCCTGCGCCAGTGGAAGGGCGAGCGGTACAAGGCCACCTGGCCCGCCATCGTCGACGTGGAGACCTTCGACCGGCTCCAGCTCGCCCTCGCCAATCCTCCGCCGAATCCCCATCGTGGCCGCCGTGGCCCGCTGCCCCGCTCCTACCTGCTCTCCGGTGGCCTCGCCGAGTGCGGCGAGCCCGGCTGCGGCCGGCCGCTGGTGCCCCACAAGGGCAAGGACCGGCGCATCTACCGGTGCGACTCGCAGCGGGGCGGCTGCGGGAAGGTCTCCCGTGACGCCGAGCAGGTCGAGGGCTACGTCCGTGATCTGGTCCTGGCCGCGTTCGACGATCCCGACCTCGGCCCCAAGCTGCGTGTCCGGCTGGAGGCCAAGGCCAAAGGCAACGGCGTCAAGGTGCTGCTGAACGAGCGCGAGACGCTGCGCGCCAAGCTGCGCCAGCTCGAAGACGACTACTTCGATGACCTGCTCGACCGTGGCCAGTTCGAGCGCGGGCAGGCCCGGGTGAAGCAGCGCCTCGGGCAGCTCGAGGGCGAGCTGGTCGCCGCGACGCCGCAGCGCCTACCGGTCGACCTGCCGACGGGCCTGGACGCGCTCCACACGGCATGGGCGAGCTGGTCGGTCGAGGCGCGCCGCGCGGTGGTCACGTTCGCGCTCAAGCGGGTCGTCGTAAAGCCGGTCGGCAAAGGCTACCGTTTCGACGGCGACCGGGACCTTCATCTGGACTGGCGTGTGTGATGGACCGCCCGCCCGCCGAGGACCTGCTGCCGATGCTGTTCGAGCCCGGCTCGCCGAAACTCGCCGCGCACGCCCGGCCCTATGCGGTCGAGCTGCGCTGCCCGAGACGGCACCTGCTCGCCCGCACGGTGCGCACCACCTACGGCGTCCTGCTCCAGTGGCGGGGCGGCCTGCTGGGGCAGCCGTGGCGGGCCGCCTGGCTGGACGAGACCGCCGACCCCGGATCACTGCCGGTCCGGTGCGGAGCATGCCCTGCCGGGATGATCTGGCTGCTCGACCTCACCGACCCGAGAGCGCCACGACGGCGCACACCACCCACCACGATGCGATAGACTCACCGCAGCACGACGGAGCCGATCCCTTCAGAGGGAGAACCCGGGAACGCGGCGGCCGGGACCGTCCCTGAAGGGACGCGCCCATGGCCGCACGAGACCCGAGAGTCCGTGCCATCTCCAGCACGATCGCCGCCCTCGAGCGGCACCACGGCCCCAACGCCGATACCGCCGCCCTGCGCAGCGAGCTCCGCGAGGCCCGCGCTGTCGCGCAGATCCGCCGCATGGTCGCCGGCCTGTCACCCGAGGAGCGCGCCCGCCTCGCGGTCGCCGCACTCACCCCAGCGAGCGGTGACGCCGCATGACCCGCGAGGAAGCCCGCAGCGCCGCCGCCCGGAGCCGCGCTACACAAGGGCTGCCGCCCACCATCACAAACCCCGAGACGCTCGACCGCGTGGCCGCGATGGTGGCCGACGCCCTGCTGCTGGCCGCCCCGGGTGGTGGTGCCGATGCGACCTGACAAGCGAAGCGGCCCCCTCGCCAAGGGCCGCCTCGAGGATTCAGCGCGAACCGTCTCCGCGTCCATCGTAACCGATGCGCGGGACCGGCGGCGAGCGCGGACCGTCCGGCGCCAGGCCGCCCTCGATCTGCTCGAGCGGCTGGCGCGGCTGGTCACCGCGGAGTCCCTGCGGCTGGCCAGTGAGCTCGCCGCGGTCGGCATCGCCACCGAGGAGGTCCCCCGGCTGATCGCCCACTGTCTCAGGCAGGTCGCCGACGGCCTCGAGTCCAAGACGTAGGGAGCCTAGGCCCCTACGGTCGTGTGCCCGCCGAGCGCCGCGGCGATCCTCGCGGCAAGCTGCAGGCCGCCCTGCTCCTTGGTGGGGTTCACGCCCCACAGGTCACCGCGGGTCGTGCCCGTGCCGACCACCCCGGCGCGGCCCAACCCGGCGAGCAGCTCCAGCCACGCCTGGCGGCCGGTGGTGTTTCCGAACGTGGCGATGAAGCTCGAGGTCCCGTCGATGGTGGCCTGGTCCTGCTCGAGGGCGAACATGGCGGTCACGTCGGCGGGGTGCACGCCGGTCACCGTGAAGCCGTGCTGGCGGAGCGTGCTGACCACGTCGGCGGGGTGGATCGTGGCGTCCGCCGACGTCGCTGTTGGCGGTGCTGTCGGTGGCGTGGCCGCTTGGCCCGCGTGGGACGTGCAGCCGGCCACCCCCACCACCGTGGCGATCAGCAGCATGAGCATTCGTCGTCTCGTCATCGTCTTTAGTCTCCTCTGCTTGGTAGGGTGCCGGCCCGGGCCTTTGACCGTGTCCTGCTGCATGGCGCGGGCCGGCCCCATCCGATGTCGCTCGACCCCCGGCACCACCTCCCTGCCCCCCTGACATCCCCCCTACGGGTACGGCCGGAACGGGCCCTACCGGCTGGTGCGCCGCCAGGCGCCACGCAGCCGCGGACGGGCTGGCCGTGCGGACTGCGCGAGGAGCTCCATGACCCGCGACGGTCGCGGGTCGGTCGCGCCGAGCGTCCGGCACCACGTCCTGATGGTCGCCGCGGCCTTCAGGACCTCGAGCGGCACGGGGACGCCCTCGTCGAGGCAGATGGTTTCGATGAAGTTGGTGGCGCGTTTGAGCTGGCCGGCGGCGCGGCGGAGGCGGATGGCCCCCTCGTCGTCGGGTCGGTGCGGGTGGCCGGTCACGCGACGTCGCCGCCCTGCCAGGACTGGACGAGCTGCCGCAGCGCCCCGACCGCCCACCCGACCCGACCGGGGTGCTCGTTCGCGACGGCGACGATGCTCGAGATGGTCAAGGTGCGCCCGGTCGACCTGTGCGGCTGGCCCGGGTCGACGGCCGCGTCCATCGCTGCGGCGACCGCGGCGACCAGCTCGCGGTACTGCTCCGCCTCGCCCAGGCGCTCGAGGGTGAGCGGCGCCCTCGGCATCGGGCTATCGGCCAAGTCGTGGGTGAGGGGCGGGGTAGAGTTCTGCCTGTCCATGGGAGCACGCCTCCTGTGGGCCATGGGGCCGGTCGTTCACGCGACGCGGCCCCGCTGCTGTGTCTTGGCGGCGACCCGCCGGCCTCGGGCTGGGGAGCTCGCTCCGGCGGGCCAGCCGCTCTACCGTGTTCTACGCCCTTGCTTCATAATGCGTCAAGACACACTGTAACGCCGCACTGCTCGTCATAACCCGGGGAGGTTCGCCAAGAGATGGCGATAGGTGGCACGATCCAGCACGATGAAGTGTCGGGCTGGGGAGCCAAGATGAGCGATGCGTCAGGCCAGGGTGAGCTGCTGACGAAACGACAGGTCGCCCTGCTGTTGCAGGTGTCGGTCTCGACCGTCGAGCGGCTGACCCGCAACGGCGAACTGCCGAGCGTCAAGTTCGGCCGGAGCCGCCGCTACTTCCGCGCCGACGTCATGGCCTACCTCGAGTCCCACCGCGAGGGCGGGTAGATAGGTTAGTTCGGACTGTCGCCTGGGCGATGGTCTTTGCCTTTCAGCCGTTCTCAGCGGTGTTCTACCCGGTCGACGTGCTGCCGGTCGGGATGCAGGTGGTCGCGCACCTGGTCCCGGCGAGCTACATCTTCGAGGGCATGCGCGCGGTGCTCGCCGGCCACGGCGTGATCTGGGGGAACCTGGCGGCCGCCGCCGGCCTCGACGTCCTGTACGCCGCCGGCGCGACCTGGTTCATAGCCCGTATGCTCGCCTACGTCCGTGCCAGCGGCGGCCTCTCCCGCTTTGGCGAGTGAGTGGCGACGGCCCGAAGGTGCGCACGCGCTAGCTCCGCGAGGGATTTCCTGGCGCAGTTCGCGACGCGCAGTTCGCGACGCGCAGTTCGCGACGCTGCCTGAAGCTCAGGAGCGCGGGGGCGCCGGGCCGCCGCCCGGGCCAGCTACAGGGTCCACCGGACCGCCGCCCGGGCCAGCCGCCGGGCTCGCCGGGCTCGCCGGGCTCGCCGGGCTCGTTGGGCCGGTCTGGCCGATGGTCAGCTCCGAGCCGCCGAAGCGCTCGGCGAGGAAGCGCCCGTGGGCGAGCAGGCGGTCGGCGTCGCCCTTCGCGATCGCCTCGACCACCTCGCCGAGCTTGGACTCGAGCAGCGCGAGCTGGTCGGTCAGCACCTGCCTCGCCGTGCGGCGGCCGTCCACCGCGACCCGGTTGGCGTAGCCCCGGGGCAGGCTCATGTATGCCTCCAGCGCAGTGGGCAGGTAGTCGAGCACCGTTCGCCCCACCACGAAGGCGTCCTGAGAACCGGGAGGCAGCATGCTCCGGCGGCTGAGCACCTCGCGGACGGCGTCATGGATGCGCAGCACCGCCGCGAGCACGTCGTCGGGGACCTTGCCGTTGATGCGCCGCACCTGCTCGGTCATGGCGTGGTTCAGACTCTCGGGGTCGAGGCCGCTGTCCAGGTGCAGGCTGACGACCTTGGTCGGCGGGGTGGCCAGCGCGCCGACCGCGTAGAGGCCGGAGACCACGAGCGGCCACAGGTCCCCTACCACGCCGGCGAAATACAGGCCGAGCCCGACGAGACCGCCCGCGCAGCCCGCCAGGTTCTTGTTCGAGAGCAGGTAGCGCAGCAGCCGCTGCCGCAGGCCGGGCGACCCGCCACGCGGCCCCGCCGGCCCCCGGCCGCCGCCCGGCTCACTGGTAGCCACGGATCTCCTTGAACGCCTGGGCCAGCGAACCGCCGCCGGCGTCGAACACGGCGCCGCCGGTGGCGCTGGCGATGCGCTGTAGCTCCGCCGCGCTCGCCTCGCCGAAGCGGATCGCGAACGTCTTCACCGCGCGGGTCTGGTCGGGCATGCCGCCGAGCCAGGTGAGGAAGGTGCTCGACGAGATGCCCCGGTTGTTCTCCCCGTCGGTCATCAGCACGACCGAGGTGAAGGCGCCGCGGTCGGCCGCGGCGTCGGCGGCGGCGCGCTGGTAGGCCCGCTGCACGGCCGAGAAGATCGCGGTCCCACCGCCAGTCTGGATGCTGTCCACGTAGGCGCGGATGGCGGCCATGCTGGCGCTGGCGCCGTCGCCCGGCTCGACGGTGAAGTCACGCTCGTCGAGTACCTGGTCGGAGAAGGTGATCATGGTGATCCGCTCGCGTTCCCTGAAGCGGGCGAACTGGCCGGTGACCGAGGTGTCGACGCCGGTGAGGTTCTTCAGGGCCCGCTCGAGCGCGGCGATCCGGTCCCCGCCCATCGAGCCGGACACGTCGAGCACGAAGATGGCGTGCGCCGGACGCCGGAACCGGTTCAGGTAGGCGAGCACGAGGTCGTTGACGACGCTGAGGCTGGAGGGGAAGGGCAGCTCGACCAGCACCCGCTTGGGGAAGCGGCTGTCGAGCGGCACGTCGGGCAGCGCCGGCCGGCGCGCGGTGGTCGCCATCAGCTGGCGCTGCACCGCGGGGCTGCGCAGGTAGGCGACGACCCGGTCGTACTCCGACCGCTTGGCGGGGTTGAGCAGTAGCAGCGGGTAGTCGGCGGTGATGATGCCGTCGCGCGGGTAGATCAGCTCCAGCGGCTCGTGCAGCTGCCCGGAGGCGTTGAGGCTGAGCAGCACCGACTCGTAGTTGATGAGCCCGTCGAGCCGGTCCTGGCTGCCAACGTAGGCATCCGCGAGGAAGCCGGAGCTGCCGGCGGTGAGCGTCTGTCCGGAGAAGAAGTCGGTCAGCCGGGCCGCGTCGATGTCCTTTGCCTGCAGCGCGTCGCCGGTCCCGGCGAACGCGGCGGCCACGCCGACCAGCGCCGAGAAGCCTGAGTTCGACGCGGCCGGGTTAGTCATGCCGTAGTGGAGCTGGCCGGCCTTCGCCTTGGCGGCGAGGTCCTTCCAGGTGACGTTCGGGTTGCCCGACCAGCCGAAGCGCTGGGCGATCGAGCGCTTCACCCCGAGCACCACCGGCGAGAGCATGATCTGCTGAGAGGCGACCGGGCGGCCCTTGCCGCGCGCCTGGGTGAGCAGCGTCAGGTAGCGGGCCGAGGAGAACCACGCCAGGTCGGTGCTCTGGCCACTGGCGATGCGCTCGGCCCCGTCGAGGGTGCCGGTGTAGTCGAGCTTCAGGCTGACACCGGTGGCCTGGCGGAGCTGGGGCAGCAGCGGCTCGATGTCCTTGAGCTCCGAGCCGGCCAGCACGCGCAGCGTGCCCGCGGAGCCGCTCCCGGACGAGGGCCCCTGCCCGGGCGGCGCCGACGTCTGCCCGCCCCCGGTGCAACCGGCCAGGGCGAGGGCGACGGCCAGTGCCACGGCCAGTGCCACGGACCGGCGCGCGAAGCCTCGGCGCAGCGGGTGCATCGGCAGGTCAGCTCCTCCTCGTCGCGGCGGGGAGGGCCAGCTCGCCGGAGGCCGGCCCGCCGATCTCGGCAGCCGGACTGGACTGAGCTCGCTCGAGGTAGGCGCGCGCCTTGCCGACCTCGCCCTCGAGCGCCTCGACCGTGGTCCGCATGCTCTCGAGCGCTGCGTTCTTGTACGTGTCGATGGAGTCCATGGTCGCGTAGATGTTGGCGAAGGCCGTCTTGAGCTGGTTGATGTTGATCGTCGCGCTCGCCGCCTGGTCGTGGATCGCGCCGGTCTGCTGGCGCAGCATCGAGGAGGTCGACTCGATCAGGTTGCCGGTGGTGGTGTTGAGCGCGCTGATCTGGTCGAGGACCAGCTTCTGGTTGGCGAGCGCCTGCGCCACCATCACCGCGGTGCGCAGCGCGGCCACGGTCGTGGTGGTGGCCCGGTCGACGCCCTTGATCAGCTCAAGGTTGTTCTTGCGGACCAGGTCCAGGGCGAGGTAGCCCTGCACCGCCACGGCCAGCTGGGTGAGCAGGTCCTGGTGCTTCTGGCGGACGTAGAACAGCACGTCCTGGCGCAGTTGCCTGGCACGCTCCGGGTCGGTCGCCTCGATGCCGCTGATGCGCTCCTCGAGGTCCCGGTCGAGCCGCTGGGCGATGAGCGCGTACTGCTGCAGGCTTCCGATGGTCGCCCACAGGTTGACCTTCTCCTGCTCGATCGAGCCGTTGTCCTTGCGGAGCTCGTCTTGGCCGCGGTACAGCGCGTCGATGATGGCGTTGAGGTGCGCCTGGGAGGACTGGTAGCGGTCGAAGTAGTCACGCAGCTTGCTGCCGAAGGGGATCAGGCCGAGCAGCTTGCGCGGGCTGAACAGGTCCTGCCTGGCGGGGTCGAGGTCCTCGACGGTGTTGCGCAGGTCGATCAGCGTCTTGGAGACCGGTGAGCGGGAGTCGAACAGCCCGGAGCCCATCGCCCGCACCGGCCGCTGCAGCATCCGGTTGGAGACGCTGGCCGCGTCGCGCATTTCCCGGTCGCCCATGCGGTGGATCGAGCCGACCTTGCCGGCGAAGTCCGGGCTGTGCGCGTCGAGCGCGACCACGGAGTCGGCGAAGGCGTCGGCGGTGGCCTCGAGCTGCTCGGCGACCTTCGGGTCGACCGGGACGACGGTGGCGGCCTGGGTAGCGGTGACGGTGGCGACCGCCGCCGGCGGCACCAGCACCAGCTCGGTGCCTGGCGCGGCGACCGCCGTCGGGGCGGCGGGCGCGGGCTCGGCGGCCTCGGGTCCGCCCGCCTCCGGTCCGCCCGCCTCGGGTCCGCCCGGCTGGGGCTCGGGCGGGGCGACCGCGGACGAGGACGTGTCGGTCACAGTGGGTTCCTCCTCACGAACTCTGATAGCGCTTCTCGATCTGGGTGATGAGGTGCTCGAGCGCCTCGTAGGTGGGCGGCTCGATGACGTCGACGAGGGACGGCGGCGCGGGTACGCCCTGCTGCGCGAGATAACTCTGCATGGTGGCAGTATCGGCGGTGCGGAAGCCGTGCACGACCTCGAGGCGCTTCAGCTCCGTATCGGTGGTCAGCAGACGGCCGACCGTGTCCCCGGCCGAGCCGAGCGGCACCAGGGTGTGCTTGGAGTACACCGTCGGGTCGGGATAGGCGAGCACCATGTCCTTGGTGATCGAGCGGTCGTGGGCCGCCGCGCGCGACAGGAACTGCGATTCGTAGCACATCACCAGCGGCGTCTTGCCCATGCCGATCGCCAGGTAGTCCTCGAAAGGCTCCTCGGTGGAGCCCTCGACGAAGCCCTGGCGCAGGAACAGCGGGGCGACCTTGCCCGCCAGCCTGTCGCCCTGGACAGCATTCTCGACCACGTTGTCGCCGTTCAGGACGTAGGAGGCGACCGCCAGGTACATCGCGGCGGAGTTGGAGGTGCGCACGTCCGTCGAGGAGATCAGCACCGACTTCTTCGCTGGATAGGCCGTGTTGCCCGGCAGGTCGACCCAGCGCGCGCCCCTGGCTACCAAGTCCAGGTAGCCCTTCAGGTCGAAGCGCCAGTAGCCGCCGGCGAGCTGGCTCATCACCCCGGCCTTCTGCAGCAGCGCGGCGATGGGCTTGAAGGTGGCCACCGTCATGGGGGTGTAGAAGGGCTGGTAGACCCTGGACACCTTGTGGTCGCGCTGGATCTTGACGGCGGCGGGAACGCCGGCCGGGAAGGCGAAGTCGTAGTGGGACAGGTCGCTCAGCGCGATCCGCCGCGAGCCGGCCTCGTCGACCTGCAGGCGCAGCCCGTGACGTGCGAAGGCGCCGGCCACGGCGGGGTCGGCGAAAAACGGCTGCTTCTCGGAGCCGATCAGCCCCCGCACCGTGGCAAGGGCGGCCGGCTCGGCCCGCGATGTCCGTTGCTGGACTGATCTGGCCACCGCGACGCCGACCCCGACGGCGAGCACTACGGCCAAGCTGATGCTGAGAATGCGCTTCACCGGCGGCTCACCGCCGGTGACCCTGATGCGGTCAAGCGACCCTCCTGGCCGCGGTGCTGGTCATCCCTGCCAGCGCTTCCTCTCTACTCACCTCGAGTATTGCTGAGCGGCAGAGGCCCGTCCAACCACGATCGGGTGAGCGCTAGGGTAACCGACGGTGACCGGAAGATGAACGGCCGGGTGACCCCCGCAGCCCGGACCGGCCAGGACGCCCGCGCGCGACCGTCGCAACCCGGGCATTTCCTGAGCGGCGCTGAACAGAGACAATGGGTGGCATGACATACCGCCTGCGTGTGCTTGTCGCGCTGGGATCCAGCCTAGTCCTGGTCGGCCTCCTATCCGGCCCGGCCTCGGCCGGACGCTACGTCGACCGCTCCGCCAGCGCGCTGCAGCGCGACCTGGTCTACGTCGACAGCGCGGCCAGGCGGACCCTGCCAGCGGCGGCCGAGGCCGCTCTGCGCGAGCGCGTGCGCCAAGCGGGCACCCCGATCTACGTGGCGGTGCTCCCCGCCGCCGCGCTCAGGGAGGCGGGCAACAACCCTGACCGGCTCGCCGCGGCGATCGCCGCCGCCGTCGGCCGCGGCGGCACCGTGGTGGTGGCCGCCGGGAACAAGACCGGCGCCGGCAGCAACACCCTCCAGCCCGGGCTGGCCTCCGCCGCCGTGCGCGCGGCCAGCCGCGCCCACCGCGGCAACGTGCCAGCCACCCTGGCCGACTTCGTCGGGCGCGTCGACAAGGCGGTCGCGGAGGAGGTGCCTTTCTGGCGGTCCCTCTGGGAGCGGCCGCTGGTGCGCCCGCTGGCGTACCTGGTCGGCGCCCTGATCGTGGCCACCTTGGCAATCGCGTTCACGTCCAACGCGCTGCGCCGCCGCGACAGGGGCCGCGGTAGCGGCTTCGCCGACGTGCAGGCGCTGGCACGCGAGGACGTCGTGGCGCTCGGCGAGGACCTGCGGAACCTCGACGTCGGCCTGCAGGTCGAGAGCGACAACCGCCAGGCGCTCCGCGACTACAGCCGCGCGCACGAGTCCTTCCAGCATGGGGTCGAGGCGTTCGAGCGGGCCGCCACGCCGAATGACTTCGCGCCGGTGAGCACCGGACTGGAGGCGGCCCGCTTCTACATGACCGTGGCGCGCGCCCGCTTCGAGGGCCGCGAGCCACCCCGGCGCCGCCCGCCCTGCTTCTTCGACACCCGCCACGGTCCCTCGGTCGACGACGTCGGCTGGATGCCCCGGAGCGGCCCGCCTCGGCCGGTGCCCGCCTGCGAGGCCTGCATGCGCAGCATCGCCAACGGGATCGAGCCGGTCGCGCGACAGGTGGTCGCCGGCGGCCAGCGGATGCCGTTCTATGAGGCACCCCCCCACTTCGAGTCGTGGTTCGCCGGCTATTTCGGCGGCGCCGCCGCCGGCCTGGTCGACGGCTTCCCGCTCGGCCGGGCGCTGGACGACGGCTACGCCGGCGGCCTCAACACCTTCGGCGGCGGCTATGGCTACCTGCCGGTCTCCTACGCCGACACGGGGGTGCTCGACCCCGCCGGCGGCGACTTCGGCCAGGGCCGGCCCGGCGCCGACACCGAGCTGGTGGTGCGGCCGGCCGGGCACGACACCGACACAGGGGAGGAATGAGACCGGTCACGGTCGCCCGGGGCGCGACCGCCTCTCACCGGCACACCGTGACCGAGGCGGATGCGCCGCCCTTCGGGAACGGCGCGGTCCACCGGGTCTACGGCACGGCCGCGATGGTCCGCGACATGGAGCACGCCGCCCGCATGGTGCTGCTGGAGCTGCTCGAGCCCGGCGAGGAGGGCGTCGGCGCGGAGGTGTGGTGCCGCCACCTGGCCCCGGTGCCGATGGGCGCCACCGTAGAGCTGGTCGCCACCGTCACCGAGCAGGCCGCCAGGCGGCTGGTCTGCCGCGTGGAGGCCAGGCACGACGGCCGGCTGGTGGGCGAGGGCCAGGTCACGCAGGTGGTGATCGACCCGGGGCGGTTCCGGCCGCCCCCGCCCTGAGCGGTTCCGGCCGCCCCCGCCCTGAGCGGTTCCGGTCGCCCGCCCTGAGCGGTTCCGGTCGCCCGCCCTGACCACCATCCGCGCCCCGAGAGTTCACAATGGCACTGTGCCGGCTTCCCGGCATGAGCGATCTGAAGAGCGAGAGCGGAGAGAAGGATGATCACCCGCAAGCGCCCGCTGTGGCGCCTGCCTGTGCAATTGGCCACCGTCCTGACCGCGGCCCTGGTCGGGCTGGTGCTGCTCAGTGGCCCTGCCAGCGCGGGGCAATACGTGGACGCTGCCGCCGCCGGCCTGCGGAGCAACTCCGTCTACGTCAGCGAAGACGCCAAGCCCAAGCCGACGGCCGACCAGGTGGCGGAGCTGCACAAGCACATCGACGGCACACAAGTGCCGATCTACGTGGCGATCCTACCCGAGGCCGCGCGGAACGAGGCGGGCGGCAGCGAGAGGGGGGTCGCCCGAGCGATCACGCAAGCCCTCGGGCAGCCCGGCGTCTACGCGGTGATGGTCGGCAGCGATTTCGTCGGCGGCAGCACAAGCGGTGTGGTATCGACCAAAGACCTGGCCACCGAGGCGGTCCAGGCGCACAAAAATGATCCCCACCCCAGCCAGGCGATCCTGCTCGGGTTCATCGACAGCGTCAAGGCTAGGGTGGCGCAGGGAGGGGCCACCGGTGGCGCCGAGCCGGCAGCCGAGCCAGCGCAGGACACCGGCTCGGGAAGCGGGGCCGGAGCAGTGCTGGGAATCGCGGTCGCGATCCTCGCGGTGGTGGGCGGTGGCGCCCTGCTGCTGCGGTCCCGGCGCCGCCAGCGCGAGCGGGAGCGGGAGCTGGGGCAGGTCAAGTCGGTCGCCCAGGAGGACCTGATAGCGCTCGGCGAGGACATCCGCGCGCTCGACATCGACACCCAGATGCCGGGGGTCAACCCCGACGTGACGGCCCACTACTCCGCCGCGGTCGGGTCCTACCAGAAGGCCGCCGACGCCCTCGACCGGGCCCGCAGGCCCGAGGAGATGGCCGCGGTCAGCTCTGCCCTCGAGGAGGGCCGCTTCTCCATGGCCTCCGCCAAGGCGCTGCTGGAGGGCAAGTCGCTGCCGGAGCGGCGGCCACCGTGCTTCTTCGACCCCCGGCACGGCCCGTCGGTCGAGGACGTGACCTGGGCGCCGCCGGGCGGCGCGCCGCGCGAGGTGCCCGCCTGCGCCAACTGCGCCAGCCAGGTGCACAGCGGCATCGAGCCGCGGAGCCGGGAGGTGCTGGTCGACGAGCGGCCGGTGCCGTTCTGGCGCGCGCCCGCCTACTACGGCCCCTGGTACGGCGGCTATTTCGGCGGCTTCGGCGGCGCCGGCGGCCTCCTGACCGGCCTGCTCATCGGTGAGGCCCTCGGCGGCTTCGGCGGCTGGGGCTGGGGCGGCGGCGTGCCGGCGGGCGTCGGCTACGGCGACGGCGGCAACGGCGGTGGCGACGGCGGCAACGGCGGCGACTGGGGCGGCGGCGACTTCGGCGGCGGCGGAGATTTCGGCGGCGGCGACTTCGGCGGGGGTGGCGACTTCGGCGGCGGCGGGGACTTCTGAGGCCTGTGGATAGCTGATCCCGCGCGGCGGCCGGGCACGGTACGGTAGGCAGGTCAGCCGACCCCGGACAGAGGAGCTCGGATGGTCGCCAAGCTGGTCGCCATGTTCGCCAAGCCAGAGGACCCCGCCGCGTTCGACCGCGCCTACTTCGACGTTCACCTGCCGCTGAACGCCAAGACCCCGGGGCTGCGCCGGACCGAGGTCACCCGGGTCACCGGGGCGCTCCGCGGCGAGAGCCAGTGGTACCTCGTCACCGAGATGCACTACGACGACGAGGAGTCGATGCGGGCCGGGCTGGCCAGCCCCGAGGCGGCCGAGGCGGGCAAGCAGCTCATGACCTTCGCCAGGGGCCTGGTCACCTTCTACACGGCACAGGTGCTGCACAAGAACTGGACCCCGGCGTGAGCCGGCCCGCCGACGCCGCGACCGCCGCGGCGGGGCTCGCCGTCGAGCACCGCTCCGGCGTCGCCTGGCTCACCCTGAACCGGCCGGACTCGCTCAATTCGCTCGACGCCGGGCTGAAAGAGGCGCTGGTGGCCGCGCTCGGCGCCGCGGCCGAGGACCCCGCCGTGCGGGCGGTCGCCCTGACCGGCGCTGGCCGCGGCTTCTGCGTCGGTCAGGACCTGCGCGAGCTCGCCGGCGCCTACCGGGCGGGCCAGGCCCCGGACTTCGCCGCGGTGCTGGAGCGCCACTACGCGCCCACGATCCAGCTGCTCGCGGGCATGCCCAAGCCGACCGTGGCGGTGGTGAACGGCGTCGCCGCCGGCGCCGGCGTGTCACTCGCGCTCGCCTGCGACCTGCGCCTGGCCGCCGCGGACTCGAGGTTCCGGCTCGCCTTCGCGGGCATCGCGCTGATCCCCGACGCCGGTGCGACCTGGCACCTGCCGCGCCTGGTCGGCCTCTCCAGGGCGATGGAGATCGCCCTGCTCGGCGACTGGGTCGACGCCGGCGAGGCGCTCCGCATCGGCCTGGTGAACCGCGTCTTCGCCACCGATGAGCTCGCCACACGGGCCGAGGAGGTCCTCGCCGCCCTGGCGAGCGGGCCGACGCTCGCCTTCGCCCGCACCAAGGCGCTGCTCCGCGCCAACCTCCAGGCGGACCTGAACAGCGCCCTCGCGGCCGAGGCCGAGGCTCAGGCCGCCTCCGGCCAGACCAAAGACCACCTGGAGGGGGTGACCGCCTTCCTCGAGAAGCGCCCCCCGAGCTTCCAGGGCAGTTGACCGCGCCGCCGCCGCGGCGGGGCCGCCGTGACCACGCCGCCGCCGTGACCACGCCGCCGCCGTGACCACGCCGCCGCCGTGACCGGGCGGCGAGCCCGGCCACCCTACCGGGGCCCCGGCCACCTACCGGTCGCCGCGGGGCTGGCGGGGCTGGCCCTAGAGCGGGCTGTAGCGGCGGCGGGACTCCTCGATGACCTTGGCGGCGACCTCCGCCCGGTCCCAGCCGCGGGTCTCGGTCTCCTTCCCGGGCTCGAGGGTCTTGTAGACGTCGAAGAAATGGCTGATCTCAGCCAGCAGGTGCGGGCTCAGGTCGTCGAGGTCGCGCACCTGCTCCCAGCGCGGGTCCCTCGACGGCACGCAGAGCACCTTGGCGTCCGGCCCTTTCTCGTCCCGCATCCAGAAGACCCCGACCGGCCGAACCCAGATGTGGCAGCCCGGGAAGGTGGCCTCCTCGAGCAGCACCAGCACGTCGAGCGGGTCGGCGTCCTCCGCGAGGGTGCCAGGCACGAAGCCGTAGTCCGCTGGGTACTGGGTCGCCGTGAACAGCGTGCGGTCGAGCCATACCGCCCCGGTCTCGTGGTCGATCTCGTACTTGTTGCGCGAGCCCTTGGGGATCTCGATGACCGCCTCGATCTCCACGTCCACTCCTCCTGTGCTGTCCTTCTCCGCCGATCGTAGCCCACGGCCGTCGGAGCGGGTCCGGTATCCTCACCGCCCGGGCGGTCCGGTATCCTCACCGCCCCGACCGATCCCGGAGCTCCCAGCACCGTGACCTATGACGAACGGCTCGACCTGGCCCGCGAGCTGACCCGCCGCCTGCTCGCCAGGCACGGCCAGGAGGCCATCCTCGCCGTCGGCCTGCACGGCCCGGGCGCCAGGGACGACTCGGGCGATGCCTCCGACCTGGACATCGCCGTGATCACCACCGGCCCAGAGGCCGAGGTACCCGCTCGCACGCTGCGCTACCGCGGCACGGTGGTCGACCTCGGCGCGATCGCGGCCGAGGACTACCTCGAGGAGGCGGGCCAAATCGGGCCGCTGTGGCCGCTTGCTGCCGACCAGTACCTGCACCAGCTCGCCCTGTACGACCCCACTGGCTTCTTCGGCAGGCTGCGGGAGGCGCACGAGTCCGCGGTGGCCTCCAGCCCGCCGGAGGTGTTTCTCGCCGCCGCCGGCTATGACCTCGCCGAGCTCGCCGCCTGGGAGGCGAGGGCGCGCGCCGACGAGCTGTCCGGCGACCTGCCCGGCGCCCTGCTGGCGGTCAAGGAGGCGGCGGTGCTGGCCGCGCTGGTGATCGGGCTGGTGCGCCGCATGCCCTACCACAGCGCCGGCCACGCCCTGCGGAGCGCCGCGACCGTGAGCGGCCTCCCTGGTGGCTTCACCGAGCAGTACCGGCGCCTGCTGTCCCCGACCATCGACCCGGCCAGCGCCGTGCTCGCGCTGGGCCGGGTGCTCCACGCCCTCGAGGACCTGGCCCGCCAGGAAGGCATCCCCTTCGAGACCGATGATCTCGACGATCTGCTCTGAGGCGCGAGGGGCGCCGGCGCGGGCGCCCCACAGGGCGCATGGACCACCCGGCGCGGCCCACCGGCGCGGACCCGCCGGGCGCGGACCCGCCGGGCGCAGGTAGCACCCCGCCAGGCCTACGAGCGTGCTGGGTGCTCCTCCCGGGCGGACGGAGGGTCATCGCCAGGGACCTCCACCGGCTCGGAGGGCCGCTCGACCCGCTGGCCGTGGCGATAGACCAGGTCACTGCCGAGCAGGGCCCCGGCGGCCAGGACGGCCACCCCGACGGCGCTCAGCACGACCGGCCCGAGCGCGCTCGCGGTCACGTCCAGGTCGCGCGCCCGCAGCAGCGCGTTGGCCAGGAACAGCCCGCCAGTCACCAGCTGGAGCGTCATGTGGCTCACCGCCAGCCTCCAGGTGCTGCCCGCCTCGATCCGAAGAAAGTCCGCAAAGCCCGTGACCACCGCGCCGACCGATACGACCAGCCCAACCACGATCAGCGCGAACGCGCCCTTCACGAACGGGTTGCCGTCGCCGGCCAGATGCGACAGCCAGTCGAACAGCAGACTGGTCGGGTACAAGGCGATCGGAAAGTGCACGAGCGCGGGGTGCAGGGGACGCCCCCTGCCACCCCGCAGCGGGTTGGCCATCTGAACGCCTCCGGTCGTAGGCGCCGCGCGGACGGGCCGATCCTACCTGCCGAAGGGTCGCGGTCCCCGCTCAACCTGGCGGGCGAGCCGGCGCAGGCTGCGGCGCAGCATGAGCTGGAAGGCCGGGCGCAGCAGCGCGAAGCCGAGCCTCCCGGCCGCTCCCAGCGGCAGGTCCAGGTCCTCTATCCACACGCACCACGCCCCACCGGGCGCCGGCTCTACTTCGAAGGCGCCTGTGCCGCGGACCACCCTGCCCAGGTGGGCCACGTCCACCCGTCGCGGAGGCTCCCAGCGGGTCACCTCCATGGGGTCGCTGAACCCGATCCCAGCGACCCTGGTCACCGCCGTGAGCCGCTCGCCAACGCGATGGCCCCCCGGCTCGACGGTCACCGTGGTGGCCACCATCCAGCCCGACTGCACGTCCCAGTCGGTCAGCGCCTCCCAGACCACCAGCGGTCGCGCCGCCACCGCCACCCGTTCCTCCACATGGACCCTCACCCGCGCATTCTGCCAGGCCCGGCAAACTTTGTTTGCCGGCGTGGAATGAACCGTCCGTCTACGGCGGACACCAAGCCCTTGGGGGGCATGCGGGGGGCGCCAGCCCCCCGCAGTCTCCATCATGGGTGCATGCGACGGACATTCGGGCGCCGGACCTTCGACTTCTCCCGAGAGGTCGCGGTCATGGCCATCATCAACCGCACCCCGGACTCCTTCTACGACCAGGGCGCCACCTTCACCCTCGACGCCGCCCTGGCCGCCGCCGACCGGGCACTGGCCGACGGCGCCGACTGGCTCGACGTCGGCGGCGTCAAGGCCGGCCCCGGCCCGGAGGTGAGCGAGGCCGAGGAGCTGGAGCGGGTGCTGCCGGTCGTGGAGGCGCTACGGGCGCGCACCGACGCGGTCATCTCGGTCGACACCTTCCGCCACGGCGTAGCGCGGCGCGCCCTGGCCGGCGGCGCCGACGTCGTCAACGACCCCTCCGGCCTGCACGACCCCAAGCTGGCAGAGGTCACCGGCGAGGCCGGTGCCGGCTTGGTGGTGATGCACACCGGCGGCCCGCCGCGGACTCGCCCGCACCGCCCCGCCTACCGCGACGTGGTCGCCCAGGTCGCCGCCTTCCTCGCCGACCGCGTGGACCAGGCCCGCCGCAGTGGCGTCGCGGCCGAGCGGATCGTGATCGACCCCGGCCACGACTTCCACAAGAACACCTACCACTCGCTCGAGCTGACCCGGCGCCTGCGCGAGCTGACCACGCTCGGCTACCCCCTGCTGGTCGCTCTGTCGAACAAGGACTTCATCGGCGAGACGCTGGCGGCGCCGCTGCGGGAGCGGACCAGCGGCAGCCTCGCCGCCGCCGTGGTGAGCGTGCTGAACGGCGCCAACGTCGTGCGGGTGCACGAGGTCGCGCCGACCGTCCAGGCGGTGCGCATGACCGAGGCGATCCTCGGCTGGCGCCCTCCGGCGACGGCCCGCCGCGGCCTGGCGTGAGGCTACGACGCCTGGCGCCCGATCAGGCGGGCGTGCTCGACCTTCATGCAGAGGTCCTCGACATAGGCGAGCCCGCCAGCTTCGGCGATGGCGCGCGCCTCTGGGCTGGAGATGCCGAGCTGGAGCCAGAGCGCGCGGGCGCCCACCGCCACAGCCTCACGAGCGACGTCCGGCGTGTAGACGGCCCGCCGGAACACGTCCACCACGTCGATCGGCTCCGGCACCTTGTCCAGGCTCGGAACCATCGGCACGCCGAACACCTCGTCCTGCTCGCAGAGCGGGTTGACGCCGTAGAGCTGGTAGCCCTGATGGTGCAGGTACCAGGCGACCTGGTTGGAGGGGCGGTCCGGGTTCGGCGACAGCCCTACGACCGCGATCACCCGAGCCGTCCGCAGCAGCTCCCGCAGCTCCTCTTGCGTCATCATCTCTCCCACGCCGCGTCCTGATGGGTCCAGGCCAGGCTACCCGCTCCCGACCACCTGGAGGCGCTCCCCACAACAGTGGGCGCAGCCGGTGCGGCTCGCCTATGCAGGGCATGCGCTCAGGCTGCGGGGCGGCAGGCAGCCGTGGAGCTGGCGCTGCCAGAGTCGTGGCAGACCTCGCGGCAGTCGGCCTACTCGATGCGACCCGCCGCGGGTTCAGCGTCTGCACTTCCTGCACCGCAGGTCTTCCGTGTCCTCATGGCGTGAGGAGTTCCTTCACGATCGCGTCGATATCGGCGGCCACCCCGTCCTCGGCGAGTGCTAACAGTTAGAAGGCGTCAAACCTGGAGGCTTACGATCTGCGCGTCAACCGTCCGAGCTGGCCCACAGCGGCGGCTGCTGCGCCTGCCTACCAGCCTGGTCGATCTCCACAGCACCGGACGCAGGCGGCCGGACCGGTGCCAGCTCGGCCAGGTGCCGAAGGCTGGTCACGGTGGGCGGGCGGTATCGAGCAGGCGCAGCAGTAGCAGCGCGGTCGCCCAGGCGACGTAGGCAGCCCGGTGCCGCCTCACGCCGGGGCATTCTAGGAACCGGCCGCCAACCACCCGAAGGAGGACCGATGCACCCGGTGCTGGAGCAGGTCGACTGGGAGCGGGAGGGCGAGGCGGTGGTGGAGCTGCTGCGGGCGCTGCTGCGGTTCGACACCACCAACCCGCCCGGCAACGAGGCCGGGTGCGTGGCGTTCCTCGCCGACCACCTGCGCGGGGTCGGGGTCGAGCCGGAGGTCCTGTCGCCCTCGCCAGGCCGGGCCAACCTGGTCGCCCGGCTGCCCGGCGCCGACGGGGACCAGCCGCCGCTGCTGCTCAACGGCCACGTCGACGTGGTCGTGGCCGAGGCCGGGCGTTGGCGCCACCCGCCGTTCGCCGGGGAGGTCCACGACGGCGCCGTCTGGGGCCGAGGCGCGGTCGACATGAAGCAGATGGTGGCCATGAGCGTGGCCGTGGTCGGGCTGCTGGCCCGCCTCGGGGTGCGGCTGCGGCGCGACCTCAAGCTAGCCGCGGTGGCCGACGAGGAGGCCGGCTGCGCCGCCGGCAGCGCCTGGCTGGTCGACCACCACCCGGACAAGGTCAGAGCCGGGCACGCCCTCGGCGAGGTTGGGGGGGCCACCTCCTACCTGGGCGGGCGGCCCTTCTACCCAATCCAGGTGGCCGAGAAGGGCGTGGCCTGGCTGCGGGCCACCGCCACCGGGGTCAGCGGGCACGGTAGCATCCCCCGCGACGACAACGCGGTGGTGCGGCTGTCGGAGTTCCTGGCCCGGGTCGGCCGGCACCGGCTGCCCCTGCACCCCTCGGCGGAGCTCCGCCGGTTCCTGGCGGCGCTGGCCGCCGTCCGGGGCCGCCCGATACGGGCGGTCATGCCCCTGCTGCTGCGCCAGCACTGGTCGGACGTGGTCCTACGGCGGGCCGTGCGCGACCCGGGGATGGCGCGGGTACTGGCCGCGCTGCTGCGCAACACCGCCAGCCCGACGGTAGTGCGGGCCGGCCACAAGACCAACGTCATCCCCGGCCGGGCCGAGGCCGAGCTGGACGGCCGCATCGCGGTCGGCTCCAGCGAGGCCGAACTGCTGGCCGAGCTGCGCGCTCTGGCCGGCCCTGGGATCGAGCTGGAGCTGGTCGCCCCCAGCCACTCGCCGACGGTCAGCCCACCCGACTCCGAGCTGTTCGACGTCCTGGCCGCCGTGGTCGCCGAGCACCATCCGGGTGCGGTAGCCGTGCCCGCCGTCACCCCCGGGTTCACCGACGCCAAGTACTGGTCGCGGCTGGGCACCGCCTGCTACGGCTTCGCCCCGCTCCGGCTGGAGCCGACCGATCCCGACTTCGCCTCCTTGTTCCACGGCGACGACGAGCGCGTCCCGGTAGCTGGCCTCAAGGACGGCCTTCGCATGCTGGCCGACGCGGTCGCCCGCCACTGCTGCCCATGAGCGGCGCCGGACGCGCATCACCGGCTTCCACCAGAACAGCGGTCAAGCAGTCCGTGAGTCAACCGGAAAGATACGTCTTCGTCTGCCATAACCAGCGGCGTGCGGTCGCCACGCACCACGACAACGGCGTGGCCGACTGCCGCGGCAGGTCGTCATCGCGCCGTCCCTGGGAGCCAACGGGAGCCTAGGGCGCGGGCAGGGCACGGCAGCGGCAACGCATGTCACGCGGTGGAGGACTCGTGCACGTGCCGGGCCCTGCCGGGGTGGAGCGGACGGCGGCTTGGTCTTAGGCCGAACAGGAATCGGGTGATCGGGGCGCGGCGGATGCCAAGGTCGTACACCAGCAGCGTCGCGGCCAGCGACGTGAGGCTGATCAGCAGGAACTGGGCGAGGGCGCCGATCTTCCAGGGCAGGACATAGTAGGCGATCACCACGATGATCGTCTCGTGAAGCACGTAGAAGGGCAGCACTGCGTCGTTGGCATAGGCGCCGAGACGACCGACGACGCTGGCACCGTCGATCCGACCGGCCGATGGTCGCCGGGCCACTTGCTTGGGGCGGCGAGCGAGGCGGCTACGCGCCAACCCCAGGATCGCGACCACCCAGAGCCAGCCGTCGATGCTCTTGAGCAGCCGGAACGCGATGCTGAGTGGGTCTGTGCCTGTGAAGGGGTCGCCGTGTCCGGCTGCGGCTGCATACATTGAACCGCCGGCCACGAACAGCAGCACCCCGGAGGCCATGGCTGGGCGCCACTGCCGCCGGAACGCCTCGCCGATCCTCGCGTCCGCGGCTGCGAGATAGCCGTAGGCGAGCAGCAGGGCATAGCTGTAGCGGTTCCAGGCGCCGAGGCCGACCTCGCTGCCCAGCGGGAGCTCTACGGCTGCCAGCGGCAGCGCCAGTAGGAAGACGGCGCCGGGTCGGGCCAGCAGCCCGCCCAGCCGCCCAACGAGGCGGGTCCCCGGTGGACGGCGCAGCAGCGCCAAGCCGGGCAGCAGTACCAGCGAGAAGGCCAGCAGGCAGACCAGGAACCACAGGTGGCCGGTCTCGAAGACGCGTGCGTCGGGGGCCGCCTTCACCACGAACGGGAAGTCGAGCGAGGGACGCACGTCCACGAAGCGCCTATAGAAGCTGGCGAAGGAGCCGCCCTGGCCGGAACGGCGAAGCCCCAGGTACACCTGCAGCGGCACCAGCGTGAGCACACCGACCACCAGCGGGACCAGCAGCCGCCGCAGCCGTTCCCGCACAAACGCCTTGGGGCTTCGTGACCGCAGGGAGTACCAGATCCCCATCCCCGAGATCACGAATAGCAGCGGCATGCCCCAGGTGGCGCCGAAGGCGAGGAAGACGGTCGCCGCGCGGTTCTCCACCGCGGCCTTCACCGGGAACTCGCCGCCGCCGAAGATGACAGCGGTGTGGAAGTACACCAACCCAACGACCACCAGTGCCCGCAGCAGGTCGAGCTCGCCCCGACGAGCCGGAGGCTGCCCGGCGGAGGTTGCCGTTCCCGCCGGCGCGACCAACTCGTCACGCATCGGCGAACTGGGGGGTCCTGCAGGTCGACCGGTATCTCCATGCGGCCCGACGGCGATGGCTTCCTCACGCATGCGCGGCTCCACGGCTCCCTGGCTCGACTGGTGAGCTGACCGTACGACCCAGTGACCGAGCGGTCCTCCCCCGTCAGCTGGATTCTGCGTCTCCCTCCCACGGGGGAGCCCGGTAAGCGGCCGGTGGTCGTCGCCCCATAGCCTCCGTTGGACTCACAATGCCAAGGCTCATGCCCGCGACGGCCGGGGCCTGGTCGCCTGCCCCCTCACCCGCGTTCCGCAGCTAATCAGGGTTCTGGGCTACGGCTGGGGCTGAAGCCGCAGGTAGGCGGCCTGCGGCCTGGTGGGAATCCCGATTCGGCATAGATACACGCCTGTCCAATGACATGTTGATCTGCCTCGGAAG